>JAFLTU010000003.1 GCA_022509125.1 Muribaculaceae bacterium
GTAAATCTGCTGGCTTACGCCTACGGTGGTTCGAATCCATCTCCACCCACAAAAGGATGCCGATCGCAAAAAGAGGCATCCTTTTTTATTTTAGAGTTTGGAGCGTCCCGAACAGTCAGCAAATTTTTAGAGAAACCCAATTTTTGAAGAAAATATTAATCCATCTGTTATTCCGTTATTTTCAGTAATTTTGCATCTGCTGCTAAAAATTACAAGAAATGAATATAAGAAACATTACGGAGAGAGTTTTTTATGTAGGAGTGAACGACCGATCTTCTGCCAAATTCGAGAATCTGTGGCCCCTTCCCTTCGGCGTTAGTTATAATTCTTATCTGGTTAAAGGCTCTGAAAAAATTGCTCTCATAGATGCAGTAGAGGAGTCTTTCGTTCGGAGACTTCTATCAAATGTCGGGGAGATTGTCGAAAATTGTAAGATAGACTATCTCGTTGTAAATCATATGGAACCCGACCACTCCGGAGGTATTTCAACATTGCTCGATCTTTTCCCCAATATTAAAATTGTTGGAAACAAGGTTACGTTGGGGATGCTTAAAGGTTTCTATAATATTTCTGAGGAGCATTGCATAGAGATAAAGGAAAATGACGTAATTTCTTTAGGAGAGGTGTCATTGAAATTTTTTATCACTCCCTTGGTGCATTGGCCAGAAACAATGATGACTTATGTGGAGGAAGAAAGAATTTTATTCTCGGGAGATGCTTTTGGATGCTTTGGCGCTCTCAACGGAGGAATCGTTGACAACGAAATGGAGGTTGACTGGTATTTTCCTGAAATGTATAGATACTATTCCAATATCGTAGGCCGTTTCGGTAAGCCGGTTCAATTAGCATTGAAAAAATTAGAAAATATTAAAATAGATTATATCTGTTCCACCCATGGTCCCGTATGGAAGGATAGAATAAAAGAAGTGAAAGACCTTTATAACCGGATGAGCCTCTATGAGGGAGAAGAGGGTGTCACCATTGTCTATGGATCTATGTATGGCAATACTGAAGAGTTGGCCGACATCATCGCATCTCGGCTTTGTGAACGAGGTATACGGAACATTAAAATTCATAATGTCTCTAAAAGCGACATGAGTTATATTATATCCGACGCTTTTCGTTACAAAGGCCTTATTGTAGGCAGTCCTACCTACAATGGTCATATTTTCCCGGCAATAGGCGAATTCCTGACTTCCATGGAAGTCAGGGAAATTAAGAATAAGGTTATCGCAACATTTGGTTCTTTCACCTGGGCCTCAGCTGCCTGCAAGATGATGAACGAATGTATGGCCAGATTAAAGATGGCTCCTGTTGCCTCTATGGATATGAAACAGGCTCCTTCAAAATCTGATTACGAAGCGGCTAAAGAAATAGCTGACAAAGTTGCGGATGCTCTGAAAAATTAATATCCGGGATATCAGCCCCTAGAGATTTCCTTTCAGAAGTCTTTGCGTAGCGAGATGAGGCATGCCTCCACATTAGTTTTGATTCTGGCCGCCAGCTCGGTTTCATCGGCTTTGTGGAATTTATGGCCTGTGAGGTGTTCATAGAGTTCGATATAGCGGTCGGAGACACTGTGGATAAACTCGGGGGTCATTTCAGGCACCACATCTCCTTCTCTACCCATGAATCCATTTTCCATAAGCCATTGACGCACGAATTCCTTTGAAAGCTGACGTTGCGGCTCTCCTTTTTTAAATCTATCCTCGTAACCTTCAGCATAGAAATAGCGTGAGGAGTCGGGGGTATGAACTTCGTCGATCAAAATAACGCGGCCCTCACGGATTCCAAACTCATATTTGGTATCTACCAAAAGGAGACCCTTATTAAGAGCCATTTTTGTGCCAAGTTCAAAGAGTTTTCGGGTGTATTCCTCCATTTTCCGGTAATGTTCCTCGCTGACCAGCCCTTGGCGGATGATCTCTTCCCGGGAGATGTTTTCATCGTGGCCTTCAGCTGCCTTTGTGGTCGGAGTGATTATAGGCTCCGGGAATTTCTGGTTTTCCTTCATACCGTCAGGGAGTTTGACGCCGCAGATTTCTCGCGCTCCGGCCTTATATTCACGCCAGGCGCTTCCGGTTAGGTAGCCTCGGATGATCATTTCAACAGGCACACCTTGAGCCTTGAGACCCACCGTGGCCATAGGATCCGGAACAGCCATTTTCCAATTAGGAACTATATCGGCGGAAGCGTCGAGAAAATATGCCGCAATCTGGTTGAGCACCTGTCCTTTATATGGTATCCCCTCAGGGAGAATCACGTCGAAAGCAGAGATGCGGTCGGTGGCTACCATCACCATTAAGTCATCATAGATAGTATACACATCGCGGACTTTGCCATGATATTCAGCTGTCTGGCCGGGGAATTTGAAATCAGTTTGGGTTAAGGCTTGCATGAGGTTTTTTAGTTTAAAGTTTAGAGTTGAGAGTTTAGAGTTTACAGTTTAGAGTTGAGAGTTTATAGTTTACAGTTTATAGTTTTCAGTTTAGAGTTGAGAGTTTATAGTTTACAGTTTATAGTTTTCAGTTTATAGTTTTCAGTTTACAGTTTTGGTTGCGGCTCTCGGCACCCGGCACTTGGCACTTGGCACTTGGCACCTGGCACCTGGCACTCAGCACCCGGCACTCAGCACCCGGCACTTGACACTCGGCACTCGGCACTCGGCACTTCTTAATCGTCTGTGAAAACATATTCTGCAGCGACGCTCTCCATGGCAGCCTCATCGGGGAGCCACTTCCCGGGTTCATTCACACTCATCTTCACAAGATCCAGAAGGGGATAATAATCACAGTTGGGCAGATCGTTGTCTGGGTCGGCTATATCCATTGACCAGTCGGTTGTATTTATTTCGAGCTGGACATTATCGCTATAACTATCCTCTCCTTCTATATATTCTTCGACAATCTCGCGAAGTCTTTTCATAAATTCATTCGTATTCATTCTCTATATTTTAATTCTAATTTCATCTTTCAACTCTCAACCCTCAACCCTAAACCCTCAACCCTCAACCCTCCCATTCTCACACACTCACCTCTCCTTTAATTGCCGGCCAGGGATCGTAACCCTCAAGATGGAAATCTGAGTATTTAAAATCAAATATGTCTTTGACTTCAGGGTTTATGATCATCCGGGGAAGAGGGCGGGGCTCACGCGCCAATTGCTCTTCCACCTGGGCTATATGGTTCAGATAGATATGAGCGTCCCCCAAAGTATGAATAAAATCACCCGGCTTAAGGCCACAAACCTGGGCCATCATCATCGTGAGGAGAGCATAACTCGCTATATTGAAAGGGACTCCGAGGAAACAGTCGGCGCTGCGTTGATAAAGCTGAAGAGAGAGTCTTCCTTGGCTGACGTAGAACTGAAAGAAGGCATGGCAAGGCGGAAGATTCATATTATCAATGTCGGCGACGTTCCAGGCACTCACAATTATCCGGCGTGAATCAGGATTGGTCTTGATAGTCTTGACAGCCTCCGCTATTTGGTCGATTTTCCCTCCTTTATAATCCGGCCATGAACGCCATTGAAAGCCATAAATATGCCCTAATTCACCATCTGAATCCGCCCATTCATTCCATATCCTGACACCATTTTCCTGCAGATATTTCACGTTGGTGTCGCCTGCCAAAAACCACAAAAGCTCATGGATAATGCTCTTGAGATGAACCTTCTTTGTTGTGACTAGCGGAAAACCCTCCTCGAGATTAAATCTCATCTGATATCCAAAGGTAGAGATGGTGCCGGTGCCGGTGCGGTCGCTTTTCACCGTTCCATCCTTCAAAATATGTCTTAAAAGATCAAGATATTGTTTCATGTTGGATTCATCAAAGGGTTGATCCTCTTATTTCGTGATGCCTGGAGCCGTATAGCATCGTTGGGGCAGACCTGGCAGCAATCAAGGCAACGGATGCAGCGTGAATTGTCGACAAGTCTTGAAGAGACCTTGATACACTGTGAGGGACAGACATCTTCACAACGCATGCAGTTTATGCATTTGTCGGGATTGATTTCTATATGATAGAGAGTATAGTTGCTGAGACAACCGAGCGCAGTCCCCACAGGGCAGATGTCGGTGCAAAAGCCACGTCCTGTGAAAAGAGATGCCACCAAAAGGAGAAGTGCCGAAACAGCCCCCGCAATTATTCCGGAAGTGACTCCCACTCCTGCCCTAATCCATTGGAGTTTTTCAGCCGAAGGATGAATATCGCCGCAGATGTTTCGGAATATGCTCCATGGTTCGATCCAGAAAGGGATAGCCGCTACTCCGGCGATAATGCAGAAGATATAAGCCCCAAGGATATAATATCTCATTTTGGAAGCCGGGCGATAAGAGAAGGGTTTGTTGAGAGGACGAATAAGTTTTCGCCCTTTTGTGAAAATATCCTGGAGGGTGCCCACCGGGCAAACCGTGGCACAATAGATGCGTCCGAGAAACAGAGTGATGACAAACCAAACAATGATAGCACCCAGAGAGAATGTGATAGCAGAGGGAATTATCTGGAATAGCTCCACAAATTTAAGAGCATGTCTGACTGGAAAACCGATAGCAAGATAAGCAGCCGCGCCGAGAAAAAAGAGCACTGCCAGACAAATCCTGATTATCCGGAGTTCCTTCATGATTGGTTTTCAGTTTATGGTCTTCAATTTCCGGGTTATGGTTTTAAAGATTGGGGTTAAGGGGTGGGGAGTTTAGTTTTTATCGTCTTGATTGGGCTCGTTTTTGCTGCTCGCGAAGCATGGCCTGCTGCTGGCGCTGCATCTCTTCGAGGCGAGCCATAAAGCCACTTTTCTTTTTCGGTTTCTTTGCATTCTCGGCCATCTTCTTCTTGACGTCTTCCTCCTTTATGAAATAGCGGAAGGCATAGGTCTGAGCGATTGTGATAAGGAGTGAGAGAAAATAATAATAGGAAAGACCTGAGGCATAGTTGTTGAAGAAAATCATGAAGAAAACGGGCATCAGATACATCATCCATTTCATGCCGGGCATCTGGTTGGCCGTGGTCTGCATATTGATTTTAGTGTAGACAAGATTTGTAATCGTCATCAGCAGACAGAAGAGCGATATATGGTTGCCGAAATAATCGGTAATAAGAGGTATGTGGCCGCTCCAAGAAATAATGGCATCGGGAGCTGCAAGGTCGTGAGCCCAAAGGAAACTTTGTCCGCGAAGCTCTATTGCTGAGGGGAAGAATGTGAACATTGCAAAGAGGATAGGCATCTGAAGCAACATCGGAAGACATCCCGACATAGGATTTGCTCCAGCTTTGCTGTAAAGCGCCATCATCTTTTGCTGGCGAGTCATGGCATTGGCCTGTCCCGGATATTTCTCGTTGATCTCCTTCATTTCGGGTTGAAGAAGTCTCATGACCGCCTGGCTCCGATAACTCTTATATGTTAGAGGGAAAAGCACTAATTTTATAAAGAATGTCATCACTAGGATAACAATTCCATAATTTGATATAAAAGAACCTAAGAAATTGAAAATAGGGATAATAACCCCGGTGTTGATCCATCGGAACACAGACCATCCTAGAGGTATCAGCCTAGTCAGTTGTAGATTTTCGTCAGCCACTGTCTGACGGTCGAGCGAAGATAAAAGGGGATATAGGTTAGGTCCGATGAAAAGAGAGAACTCAGCCGGGGTAGCTGCTCTCCAGTCGTAGTCGTTGACAGTTGCCTGGGCTGAAAAATCCTTGAGGAAATAAGGACGGTCTTTTAGCACCACCGACTTTAAGTCGGCCATATTGAAAGGACGGTCGGCTATCAAGACAGAAGAGAAAAATTGATTTTTAAAACCTATCCAACGGATTTTTGCCTGACGTTCCTCGGAGTCGTTTTTGTTTTCGGAGAGATTATCGACTGAACCCCCGGCAAATTTGTAATAGAGGGCCGAATTTCTCTCTTCAAACATTTTCCCTTTCTCCTGGCGCAGGAGTTGCTGATGCCAGTCAACCCCAAGAAGACGGTTGTTGCTCTCTATATAATAGTCCATATTTTTCTGGACCACTTTAATACCTATAACGTAAGAGTCACCTTGAGGGAGGGTGTATTCCAAACCCCAGAATGCATCCTCAGCGATTGGAAGTGTCATTAAGACAGTGGAGTCGTTTACTATGGTCGGAGTGAAATAGAGGTCGCCTGTGGCTATCTCTTGGCTCAGGGGGATCTGGAATTGCAGAAGGTTGGTGGAACTATCGAAAATCACGACCTTCTCTTTTCTCTTCTTGGTTTCGTCGGGTGTATATTCCGTGTCGTATTTCTTAAGCTCGGCCCGTGTGACCGTGCCCGACTTAGAACTGAGTTCAAGGGCAAGAACGTTGTTTTCCAGCTTGATGATAGAATCTGTTCCGGCCAGGAATGGGGCGAATTTACCATATTTACCAATTTCAACAGATGCCTGACGAACGATTTCCACGGCCTGACGCTGTTGGGCCACTGTCATCTTCGAGAGATCGCCGGCTTTGATGTCTTTCCAATCGAGGGTGACACCATCCACATTGACACTTCCGCTCACGCTTTTGCCATCGCTCGTTAGATTCACCAATGGATTCGTATAGTTATGTAACATAATCGAATCCGAAGCAACAGGGTTGCCATGTTCCGCGATATTTTTGAGAAGCCATTTCAGCTCGGAGGGCGAAAGAGAATCTATGGCCAGATCGCTAACCACCCTCTCAGTCTCTTCAGGGGGTGTGGCCTCTTCAGGCACCTTTATATCGTCTTTGGGAGCAAACCACATGAAACCGAAAAAGACAGCGGCCATCAGCAAAAGGCCTATGATCGTATTTTTATCCATTAATTGAAAATCGTTGTTGTGATGTTAGGGCGTAATGTCATTTAAAACAACTTCACTTGTTCTTAAAACTCCGGTTATACATAAAAACCTGAGGCCATACTCTTCAAACTGCAAAATTAATTACAATCCCTTAATTTTAAAAGTTAAAATTAAGGGTTGGTAAGGATGAATAAGGCAAGGAAAGGATTAGAGGGGGGAAGATGCAGAGATTTCGGTGAGGACGGAGAGAGCAGCCGACACAGAAGGCACATCTGAGATCATAATAGAGTTTTTCCCTTTAATTTCACGCAACTCACATTGGCGCGGATGGGCCTGAACATATGCGAGCACCCTTCCAAAGGCTGCGCTATTGTAGTATGCCTTGTTATCGGCACCTACGAAAAATATCCTCATGCTGCCATTTTTGAGCACGAGGCGCTCGATGCCGAGACGACGGGCAGTCATGCGAAGCGCCACAACTTTAATAAGCTCCTCTGAGATTTCCGGAATGGGACCAAAGCGGTCGCGGAGGTTAGCCCGAAAAAGTTCCGTTTGTTCGGGTTTCTCCATATTGTCAAGTTGTTGATATAGAAGAATTCTTTCGCTCTCTTGGGGCACATATTCGGGAGGAAGCCTCAGCTCCAGATCGCTCTCTATGGTGCAGTCGGCTGCAAACTCATCAGGATTTCCGCTAAGGTCTTCAAATTCATCGGCGAATTCCTCGGCCTTGAGTTCAAAAACCGATTCCTTGAGGATTTTCTGATAAGTTTCATAACCCAGGTCGGCTATAAAGCCACTCTGTTCGGCCCCGAGAAGATTTCCGGCCCCCCGGATGTCGAGATCTTGCATGGCTATATGTATGCCACTTCCCAGATCGGAGAAATTATCGATAGCCTGAAGTCGCCGACGGGCCACCGGAGTGAGAGGGTTGCCCGGTGGCACGAGCAGATAACAGAAGGCCTTTCTGTTGCTGCGTCCAACCCTTCCGCGAAGCTGATGAAGTTCGCTAAGTCCGAAGGTATGGGCATTGTTGATGAGAATAGTGTTGACATTGGGCATGTCGATGCCGTTTTCCACGATAGTGGTCGAGAGCAGCACATCGTAATCATGGGCTGCGAAATCCAATATCGCCTTCTCCACTTTTTCCGGAGGCATCTGTCCATGAGCCGTGACAACTCTCACTCCCGGGACAAGCCTTCTGATTGTATTTTCTATTGTCGACAGATTTTCTATTCGGTTGGAGATGAAAAACACCTGTCCGTTTCTGCTCATTTCAAACTCGATTGCCTCCTTGATGACATCGTCGTCGAAGGAGGAAACATTAGTCTCTATGGGCCGTCGATTTGCAGGAGGAGTGTTGAGGGCCGAGAGGTCGCGGGCTCCCATTAGCGAGAACTGAAGCGTACGCGGAATTGGCGTTGCGCTCATTGTGAGCGTGTCAACATTTGTCTTAAGCTGTCTCAGCTTTTCTTTTACAGCCACACCAAATTTCTGCTCTTCGTCTACAATCAGAAGCCCCAGATCTTTGAATTTCACATCTTTGCCGATGAGTTTATGAGTGCCCACTAGGATGTCTACTTTCCCGGCCTCCAGATCTGCAAGGATTTGCTTTACTTCCTTCGGTTTTTTTGCTCGGGATATGAATTCAACTCTAACCGGCAAATCTTTGAGTCGTTCAGAGAAGGTGTGGTAGTGTTGCATTGCAAGCACAGTGGTTGGCACCAGCACAGCCGTCTGCTTGCTATCGGCCGCTGCCTTGAATGCTGCCCGGATTGCTATTTCGGTCTTTCCAAAACCCACGTCCCCACACACTAACCTATCCATGGGTTTATCGCTCTCCATATCAGATTTTACATCGGCCATTGCCTTGATTTGATCTGGAGTGTCTTCATAGATGAAACTCGCTTCAAGCTCATGCTGCAGATAAGAGTCTGGAGAATAGGCATGCCCCTTCTGTTGCCGGCGTTCCGCATAGAGCTTAATAAGATCGCGAGCTATGTCTTTCATCTTCGACTTCGTGCGCTCCTTTAGTCTCTCCCAAGCCCCGCTTCCCAGCTTGCTGATCTTGGGAGGCACTCCCTCTTTGCCTCGATATTTTGAAAGTTTATGAAGGGCATGGATGCTGACCAAAACGAGGTCGTCGTTTTGGAAATAAAGCTTAAGCATCTCCTGAGGACGCCCGTTTACATCTGTCTTTATTAGGCCTCCAAAGCGCGCTATGCCATGATCTACATGCACAATGAAATCCCCGGTTTCTATCTGACTAAGCTCCTTTAGAGAAAGGGCAAGTTTCCCTCCCCTGGCTCGATCGCTCTTGAGATTGTATTTATGGAAACGGTCGAATATCTGATGATCGGTGAAGAAACAGATTTTGACATCATGGTCTGCGAATCCTTCGTGGATGGTGCGGTCTACAGGAGTGAAGGGTATATTGTCCCCCCGGTCTTGAAATATAGCCTTGAGTCGATCGTTTTGAAATGGAGTGTCGCTTAGAATAAATATCCTATACCCTTTTTCAAGAAAATCTTTGAATGAAGAGGATATAAGCTCGAAGTTTTTATGATATAGCGCCTGAAGGGATGTATCGAAATTGATAGTGGCGTCGGCCTTGAATATCGCTGAATCCCCTGCTCCATTCCCGAATTCCACTTGCTTAAGCTCCTGAAGACTTTTGGAGAAAAGAGCGGGATCCACCGTTTTGCTCAAGGCCTCGGAGTCGCCTTCGCCTGTAATCGCCACAGCTGTCGACATTGTTTCAGAGCATATTGCCTTCACCCTGTTTTCGAGCCAATTAAACGATTGCGCGAAAACTATAGTGTCTTTCCCCGCGAATTCAAGCATGCTGATACCCTCGGTGTCGTCTCCTACAAGATCTGTTGGAACAATGGAAACGGAGTCAACCTTTTGCTGAGAGAGCTGTGTCTCTATATCGAAAATGCGGATTGAATCGACTTCATCGTCAAAAAAGTCTATGCGAAATGGGAGTTCCGCCGAGTAGGAATAGACGTCGAGAATAGAGCCTCTGAGGGCAAACTGACCCGGCTCGTAGACGTAGTCTGTCTCCTTGAATCCGAGTTCACGCAGGCGGATCTTTACTTTGTCCATTTCGGCCTTTTTCCCGGCAACAAGAGTGAGGGTGTTTTCAGCAAGTTTATCTCCTGCAGGCACTTTTTCGGCAAGGGCTTCCGGGGAGGTCACAACCCATAGAGGATGGTCTTTCTTTTGCCAGGCGTCGAGAGTCTCAGTGCGAAGAATTTGGGATGGGGGATCAGGTTGACCATATTTGATATCTCGTCTATAACCTGAGGGGAAAATACCCACTTTTTCAGCACCGGCTATCTGACATAAATCGTGATATATATACCCTGCCTGGTCGAAGTCGTCTGCCACTACCAGATAAGGCGTTTTCCTTGGCGGCAAGGAAGCGAGAAGCATCGAAATGGCGCTCCCGTGGAGCCCCGATAGCGAGAGCTTATGTATGTCGGAATTTTTAAGAGAGCTCTCAAGAGCCTCCATCCGCTTATCGGTGGCGAAAAGCTTTTGGGCTTCGGCAAGGGTCATTTCTTGGAGGGATTCAAGATTTCGGCAGTGCGCTGCCGGTCGGAAAGTGTTTCTATTGCAGTCTTAAGTGCCTTGTCGTTTTTTAGAGACTGAATAAGCCGTCCGTTCTCATAATAATATCTGCTTGCGATTTCCCCGCCGAGATATTCGGAGATTTCTTCTCTTTTATTGTCAAGGTCTTGGTCCACATCGTTGGCTAAAAGCGGGGAAAGAGCATCGATAGCCTTGGAAGCCTCATCTGAGAGATATCCCTCCACTTCGGCAGTCTCTCGCAATTGTTGAAGCAATTGATCCATCACCTTATCATATTTCAGAGAGGATTTGTCGAGGCTCCCCTTGAAATCTTCGAAAAGCTCGTCGGTGATTTCAAATTGCCATGGATCTGAAATAGAGTCGTGGGTATTGGCATATTTGGTTGCGTAGTCGAAAATTTTGTTGTCTGCCACGAGATTATAAAGTATGGGGGAGACTTTTCCCCAGTCGATAGTGATATCTGGAGTCAGACCTCCGCCATCTCTGACCTCACGTCCATGAGCAGTGCGGTAGACGTTGGTGAGTGAATCAGGAGTGCGTGCCACAGACCCGTCTGGATTTCGGTTAGAGTAATCGAGAGCCTGAATCAAGCGTCCCGAGGGGATGTAATATTTAGCGACGGTGACTTTCAGCAACCCGTCGAATGGCAATGGACGTGTGGACTGCACAAGTCCTTTCCCGTAGCTTCTGGACCCTATCAAAATAGCTCTGTCCAAGTCTTGGAGGGCTCCGGCTGTGATTTCTGAAGAAGATGCTGAACCGCCGTCGATCAAGACTGCAAGGGGGATATCCGGAAATATAGGCGTTTTGGTAGTCTTATAGACTTTTTCGAGCGACTTGTCTTTTCCTCGGGTTCGAAGCACTTCGGTTCCCTTCGGGAGAAAATTTCCAAGGATATCTACTGCCTGTTCGAGCAATCCCCCTCCATTACCCCTAAGGTCGATCACTATCTGAGTCACCTCCGGGTTTGCCTTGAAGGCCTTCAGGGCCTCATAAACATCGCGGCCGCTATCGGCCAGGAATTGAGTAAGACGTATATAACCGGTGTTTCCGTCGATGACTCCCCAGTAAGGCACAGAGGGATCTGAAAGTTTTGCCCTAATAATTTCGAAAGTGAGAATGGAGTCGGTCACATAAGACCGCTCCACAGTGACGGTAACCGGAGTGCCTGCCAGTCCTCGGAGACGTGATGACACTTCCGAAGAACCCATCTTGGAAGTGTCTACCGAATCTACACGGATAATCTTATCTCCTGAACGCAGTCCGGCTTTTGCTGCCGGGGCTCCTTCCATGGGGCCTGAAATATAAGAGGATCCGTCGCGCTGCATGATGTAGCTCCCTATTCCCGCATAATCATATTGACCGGTTGTGATTTTAGTGAGTTCCGTTCTGTCGTCAGCGCTGTAATATTCCGTATAAGGGTCCACTGTCGACAAAAAAGCATCGATAGCCGCCTCGAAAGCCTCTTTGGGTCGGATTGTGTCGACATAATTCATCTCCAATTCCTTTACTATGGAATTGAAAGTCGAGAGATTGCGACTCACGCTCACATCGTGGGCCGGACTGGGTGTTTGCTGGCTAAAGGCCGTGCCTATCATGGCGACCGCAAGAGTCAGGGCTGAGAGGCATTTTTTCATTATGTAATTTCTTTATGTGGATAGTCGACTGTGAAATGGAGGCCTCGGCTCTCCTTCCGGTCGCGTGCCTGCCTCATGATGAGATAAGCCACATTGATTATATTGCGAAGTTCGCAGAGTTCCCGTGTTGGTTTGCTCTGCTTGTAAAGTTTCTCGGTCTCTTCATAAAGAATGTCGAGGCGGTTCCACGCCCGGTCCAATCGAAGGTCGCTTCTGACAATGCCGACGTAATAACCCATGATCTGGTTTACTTCCTTTTCCGATTGGGTTATGAGCACCATTTCCTCAGGATGCATGGTGCCTTCGTCGTTCCAGTCGGGCACATCTTCACGAAAATCATAACCGTCTATTACGGAGAGGGCATGCTTGGCTGCCGCATCGGCATAAACCACTGCCTCTATCAGTGAATTACTGGCCAAACGGTTGCCTCCGTGCAGACCCGTGCATCCACACTCCCCTACTGCATATAATCTCCGGATGGAGCTCTGGCCGTCGAGGTCAACTTTTATTCCTCCGCAAAGATAATGAGCAGCCGGAGCCACTGGTATCATGTCTTTGGTGATGTCTATGCCCAGTGAGAGACACTTATCGTAAATCGTAGGGAAATGCTTTTTTGTCTCCTCGGGGTCTTTGTGGGTCACGTCGAGATACACATGGTCTACTCCGGCCTGTTTCATCTCCGAATCGATTGCGCGTGCCACAATGTCTCGGGGGGCCAGTGAAAGGCGTGGGTCGTATTTATGCATGAATTCCCGGCCTTCGTGGTCTTTGAGCACGGCGCCATAACCCCGCATAGCCTCAGTGATAAGAAATGAGGGCCGGTCGCCGGGATGATAGAGTGCCGTTGGATGAAACTGTATGAATTCCATGTCTTTCACAGTCCCTTTGGCACGATAGACCATGGCTATTCCATCCCCGGTGGCAATAAGCGGATTGGTGGTAGTGGTGTAGACCGCCCCTACTCCTCCTGTCGCCATCACTGTGACTTTCGCCAGAAATTTTTCAACTTTCCCTGTGGTTTCATCTAGCACGTAAGCTCCGTAGCACGTTATGTCGGGTGTGCGACGGGTCACGATTTTCCCCAGATGATGCTGGGTGATTATTTCCAGTGCGAAATGGTTCTCGAAGATGTGGATATTGGGATGCTGCTTGATCCTTCTGACCAGACTTTGCTGAATCTCAGCCCCGGTGTTGTCGGCATGATGAAGAATCCTGAACTCTGAGTGGCCTCCTTCGCGATGAAGGTCGAATGATCCATCCTCTTTTTTATCGAAGTCGACACCCCAGTCTATTAGCTGTTTAATCTGGCCCGGGGCCTCTTTGACAACTTTTTCCACAGCCTCAGGTTCGGAAAGCCAGTCGCCTGCCACCATTGTGTCGTGGATATGTTTGTCGAAATCATCGAGTTCGAGATTAGTGACGCTTGCCACTCCACCCTGAGCGAAAAAAGTGTTGGCCTCGTCAAGCGTTGACTTGCAGACGAGGGCCACGCTGCCCTTTTCGGCCACCTTCAAAGCGAAGCTCATGCCGGCTATTCCGCCGCCGATGACCAGAAAATCATATCTATGGTTCAATACCTTGAAAATTTCCGAGTGGATTAAATTTTATCAAATGGAGCGTTGAGATTAAGTTTGTCTGTAAATTTCTCCACTCCGATTTGAGTCGTTATATTTTTTAGGAGATCACCGAGTTTGGAGAGGTCCAATTTCTCATAGCTGCCACCGTCGGCCTCTTCAATATGAAGGGGAATCATATCGAGGAAATTTCCTACAGGGAATTTTTCCTTTGCGAAATCATTGACCTTGTCCTTGAGGTTTTTGACGAAGTCGGAGTCTTTAAACTGGTCGAGTGTGCCGGGGAAATCCACTTCATATTTGTTGGAGTCGCCGAAGCTTACAAGATATTTGCTCATGATAATATATGTGTTTTAAGTTTCGATTTTATAGTATAACGCAAATTTACCCTTTTTTATCGAAAAATAGTCTGCAAAAATAATCAATTGGAGAATTTTTCCACCCCATGGATATGGCAAAACTCTTCGATAAGCCCCCTTCTCTTCTTGATGCCATGAAGGGTTTTCGTGCAACGGGAATAATGGTTGAAGATTGGATCCTTGCTTCTGGCCCAAAAATATTCCTTGATATGCCAGGCACGTGCGTTATTTTTCAGGAGGTTTTCAAAGCTTGACTGTTTCCCCGGATTAACAATGCAGCAAAAGCTGAATCCATCCTCTCGATGGAGGATAAGCAGTAAATGGATCTTAGGCCTCTCCGGTTTTGAGGTGGTTTCCGGGCTGCGGTCTGATATATTTATTTTGAGTTCTCCGGTGAATGACCCATTGATTTTGTTCATGAAACTGCGGAACAGTGTCCCATGAGTGCTGGTGTCTTTGAGCCGGTTTTGAATGATATATTGATGAATCATTTCATGCACCAGAATATTGTCGACAAACCGGGGGTCGAAATCCGGCCCCTTCTCATAGATGAAAATTCTGTCGATTAGTTTTCGTTGACCTAGCTCGGTCAGATAGCGGCGAATGAAGAGCCCGTTATAACTTTTGCACCTGGGCCTCACCACCAGCCTTACATCCCGGAATTTCGCGGCATCCCAAATCCCGGCATCTCCGATTCTGCGTTTCCAATGCTCGTGACGTTCCCTTAAATATTCTGCACTCAGTCTCAATTTTTCTCCTCTTCTTAAAATTCTTTTATTTTTATATAACTCGCTAAAATCTCTTCTAGGTTAAAAATCATAGAGTTAAAACTCATCGGGGAAGTGTGGACAGTTACAAACTTAATGATATTTCTAAATTCTCCAAAATTTAAGAAAATAATGTTTGAATTTCAATTATCATTTTAATTTGCTGAAAATTCGGGATATTCATAATATTTTTAACTTAGATTTATAGATATTTATTTCATCAACCGCCAGTTTCGAGGATCTTTCCTGCTTGCCTTGAAAGAAGATAGAAAAATTGTAGCCGCAATAAGGCTTTAAAACCTATTTTGGATTTATATTGTTAATATTTATAAAGAATGAATATAAAACAATATCAAAATAAGATTATGGAAGAAAATAAAGAGATTTCCGAGCCGCTTGTGGAAATAGATAAGGGGCCCGAAGAGGAAATCATAGAACCAATAGAGGCTGTTAATGTAAACGAAAATAGAGAGGAAGAAAATCCCTTTGCCACTTTAGGAGTTGAGCCACTTTTAGTTAAGGCTATTGATGAATTGGGATTTGCTTCTCCTATGCCTATTCAGGAAAAGGTTATCCCTCATTTGCTATCGCAGGAGGGCGACGTTGTGGGGTTAGCTCAGACCGGCACAGGGAAAACGGCAGCATTCGGTTTGCCCGTGCTGCAACGCATCAATGTGACAAAACGGGTGCCCCAGGCTTTGGTTATCGCGCCGACACGTGAATTATGTCTGCAGATAGCCGGAGATCTCGCTGATTTCTCTAAATATATCGATGGACTTAAGATACTTCCTGTCTATGGCGGTTCGAGCATCGATTCGCAAATCAAGGCTCTTAGAAATGGCGTGCAGGTGATTGTAGCGACCCCGGGCCGTCTAATCGATCTTATCAAACGTGGTGAGGTGAAACTCGACGACGTGCATACGGTCATTCTCGATGAGGCTGATGAAATGCTCAATATGGGTTTCCTCGATGACATCAAAGAAATCCTCACTCACGTGCCCGACGATCGAAAAATGCTCATGTTTTCGGCTACAATGCCCAAAGAGATTGCTGACATAGCAAAGCAATTTATGCATGATCCGGTGGAATTCGTAGTTGGTAACCGCAACGAGGGAGCTAAAAACGTGCGTCATATCTATTATATGGTAAAGGCCCACGACAAATATCTTGCTCTCAAGAGAGTGGTCGACAACAGTCCCGACATCTACGGCCTGATTTTCTGTCGCACTAAAAAAGAGACTCAAGAAATTGCCGACAAACTCATAGCCGATGGCTATAATGCCGACTGTCTCCATGGAGATCTCTCCCAGGCACAGCGAGACCTGGCAATGAAAAAATTCCGCGATCATGTGACTCAGCTCCTCGTGGCCACCGACGTGGCTGCCCGCGGGCTCGACGTAGACGACCTAACCCACGTTATCAACTATGGTCTCCCCGAAGACACTGCAGTCTACACCCATCGTTCGGGCCGCACCGGAAGAGCAAACAAAACCGGAGTCTCTGTTGCCATTATCCATTCCCGCGAACAGAAGAAACTCAAGGAGATTGAAAAGAAAATCGGGAAAACATTCGAATATAAGAAGGTTCCGACACCAGAGCACATCATAGAAAAACAGCTTTATAATCTTGCCGACAGGATCGAGAGAGTGCAGGTTGATGAGGAATCAATTGCAAGATTCATCCCGGGCGTCAGGAAAAAACTGGAATGGCTTACAGAAGAAGACCTGCTTAAGAGAGTCTTATCGCTGGAATTCAACCGTTTGCTCAACTACTATCGGAATATGCCGGACATTGATCTCAATGCTCCCGAACATTCAGAACGTAAAGAGAGGAATTCGCGCGACCGCCGGCGGGAAAAACGCGACAAGGAGAGACGTGAAGCCGAACCCGGATATGAAAGGCTCGCCCTCAATGTTGGAAAGGCCCAGGGCTTCTTCCCGGGCAATCTTATGGAGATTATCAATCGTAACACCACAGGAAACAAACCTGAGATAGGGCGTATCGATCTCTTGCCTGACTATACTTTGTTCGACGTCCGTAAAGGTGAAGTCAACAGAGTGATTAGCGCCTTGAAAAACGTAGATTTCTTCGGCACAAAACTAAAACCCGAAAAGGCCGCAGGTAAAGATTTTTCAGGCTCCCCTAAAAGAGGAAAAAAGGGTGACAAAGCCCTGAGCCCTGCTCCAAAATCAAAAAAGAGAGACAGAGCAGCCTCAAGATCTCAGAAAAACAAAGAAAAGGAACAGAAAACCACCGGTAATTATGAAATTTTCTATAAAAAGAAAAAATAAGTCCCTCTCCCTACTTCTTATGGCCCTTGTGGCTTCGACCTTTACTACCGCAGCAAAGGCCGAGACCACAGGGTCTGACACTGTAAAGAGGGATACCGAACAAACTAAAACTGAAAATCCTCTAACGGCCAGAAGCGTCTTTGAGAAGATAAATTGTTCCGGCCTGGAAATCCTCCCTCCTTCAACGAGATTGGATATGCTGGATTATTGGGACGTCGACAGCATATATAAAGCCTCCAATGCCATGGAGGGACTCTCATTTCTCCGGAATGTCTCCCCATCTTATCTGAAGGTGGAGGTGACGCCGGTCAGTGTCTTTGAAATAAAGATCCTTCCCGACAAGAAAGGACCTCTGATCATGACTATCTATACAGTCGGCGACGATGTGCAGGCCCAAGACAGTCAGATTAAATTCTACAACGAGGCTCTTGAGGAACTCCCCACAGAGAAATATTTCAAGATGCCGGAAGTGAAAGACTTCTTTGAGATCCCTAAGGGCTCGGCCACCAAAATGAAGGAAATCGAGAATATGATACCCTTCCCTACCATAGCTCTGGAGGCAAATCCGGATAATACTGACTTAAAAGCTCGGCTCACTGTTGAAAAATATATCAATGAAGACGATTGGAATATCGCTAAGCTTTTCTTGCGTCCCCCGTTGACGTTCCATTGGGTAAAATCACGCTTCAAGTTATAAAAAGCTGGATATAGGTTTAGAAAAGACGCAGGCAGTATGCTATGAAATAATCAGGGACTCCGTTACTTAAGGAGTCCCTGATTATTTTATTGTAATAGAGGTTCAAGAACCTGTTCCTTGTCCTATCAACCTAAGAAGGAGAGGAGCACACCGGCTGCAACTGCCGAACCGATAACACCGGCCACGTTGGGCCCCATTGCATGCATGAGAAGGTAGTTGTTAGGATCATATTCCAGCCCGAGATTGTTGGAGATTCGAGCGGCCATTGGCACAGCCGAAACTCCCGCATTTCCGATCAGCGGATTGATCTTCTTGTCTTTGCGTAGGAAGAGGTTAAATACCTTCACTGATAATACTCCCGTGGAGGAAGCTATGATGAATGCCGCGAATCCGAGACCGAAAATTAAAAGAGTGTCGAGGGTCAGGAACTTGTCGCCCTGGGTAGAAGCTCCAACTGTCAAACCTAAAAGAATGGTGACAATGTCGGTCATAGCATTGCTCGCTGTCTTGGCAAGTCGTGTGGTCACCCCGCTCTCTCTGAGGAGATTTCCGAAAAAGAGCATACCTAACAATGGAATTCCCGAAGGCACAACGAAACAGGTTAATAAAAGACCAACCACCGGAAAGATTATCTTTTCGTTTTGAGTCGTCACACGATTCGGTTTCATCTTTATAAGACGCTCCTTCTTGGTGGTGAAGAGTCTCATCAAGGGAGGCTGGATGAGCGGAATCAGAGCCATATAGGAATAAGCCGAGACAGCCACCGCTCCCAAGAGATTCGGATTGAGCTTAGAGGTGGTAAAGATAGCTGTCGGTCCGTCGGCGCCTCCGATAATAGCTACACAACCCGCTGAAAGGGGTTCAAAGCCACAGAGTAAAGCGAGCATATAGGCACCGAAGATACCAAATTGCGCGCACGCTCCGATAATCATTAGTTTCGGGTTGGCAAGAAGAGCCGAGAAGTCTGTCATTGCCCCGATGCCAAGGAATATCAAAGGAGGATACCATCCGCGTTCCACTCCGTTGTAAAGGATATTAAGCACCGAGCCCGGCTCATAAATTCCTATTTCCATCCCTTCCTGAAACGGGATATTGCCTATGAGCATACCGAAACCTATAGGCACAAGCAGGAGGGGTTCGAAATTCTTCTTGATAGCAAGCCAGACGAAGAAACAACCCACGGCCAGCATAACCAGGTTTTCCCATTCGCAGTTATAAAAGCCCGTGAACTCCCAGAAGGTAGCCACCGTCTGGCGCATGAATTCGCCGAATGAATATGTTGAGTCTGCTAATATCATAATATCAAGGATTAGTCAAGAATCATGATATCTCCATCCTGAGGCACTGCATCCCCTACGTTAACAAGGATTTGTTTCACAACCCCGCCTTTCGGGGAGTGGATATCGTTCTCCATTTTCATGGCCTCAAGCACACACACTGTGGCCCCGGCAGAAATTGTATCTCCCACTTTCACAGGAATACTCATGATAGTGCCGGGAAGAGGAGCCTTGATACGGTAACCTGCTGCAGATGTGGCTACAGGCTGAGCCACCACCTTTTCCCCGGTTTCTGTTCTCGGAGCCTTCTCCGGCTTCTTCACCGGTGAGATGGTCGGCTTAACTTCGGGAGCCTTGTCAAGTTCTACTGTGTAAGGCATGCCATTGACCTCCACATGCACTTTGTTCCCTTCAGGGTCGTCCACCAGCACATTGAATTTTATGCCGTTGATCTTATATTTGTATTCTTTTTGACTCATGATAGTTTATTTCTGTTGCGGGATTACGCTTGTGGTCTCGTCCCTGGCGAAGATTATAGATTTTGGAATTCCAAGGGGAATAAGCCTTTTGGAGACGTCTGATTGTTAGATGGGTGTCTTCGATATCATGCTTGGCGCTGAAATGTTCTATTAGTGCCATCGATATCGCTGCAATCACTTCTCCCGAAGCTAAAGAAAGATCGTCGGTGGGTGCATGTGCAGCCGCTGCCTTGGCCTTCTTCTTCTTTGCCGTCATGATGGCTTCCGAAACTTTCCCAAACATCATGAAAAGTATTGAGAGCACAACAAGAGCTGATATCACAATACACATAGCAATGATAGTTATGGCGCCGCCCCAACTATCGTTTTCTGCAGCGTTGCGGTTTTTCTCCGCCTGCGTCATTCGCTTTGCTATTGTGCTCTCCCCGTAGTTGGAAGTGAATGCATCAGGTTCCTCCTCCAGCCATTCTTGGTTTTCACCTTCCCAACTCTCCTTGAAATCTTTTCCGGAATTCACCATCCCCCGGTGGTGGGTTTCCTCTATGACACTGTCATCCTGCGACTGGGTCATGGCTGCAGCCCCGAATGGAGCCACAGCCATAGCCGCAATTAAGATCAATGCCGACAACCCTTTTCTCATTTTCATCGTGATTATAGGGTGCATACTTTTTAGAGAGGTATATTACCGTGTTTCTTCGGCGGATTCGAGAGTTTCTTGGTGGCCAACATCTGGAGGGCCCGTATGATACGGAAACGAGTGTTGCGCGGTTCGATCACGTCGTCGATATATCCATATTTAGCCGCCTGATAAGGATTGGCGAAGAGCTTGCGATATTCATCCTCTTTCTCAGCCCTGAGTTTAGCCGGGTCTTCGGCATCCTTCATCTCCTTAGCGTAAAGCACGCCCACTGCTCCCTCGGCACCCATAACGGCAATTTCTGAGGTGGGCCATGCATAGTTGATGTCGCCGCGAAGCTGCTTGCAACTCATCACGATATGGGCTCCGCCATAACTCTTTCTCAGAGTGACTGTCACTTTAGGCACAGTCGCTTCGCCATAGGCATAGAGAAGCTTCGCTCCGTGAAGGATCACTCCGTTATATTCCTGGCCGGTTCCGGGAAGGAAGCCGGGCACGTCTACAAGCGTTACCAACGGGATATTGAAGGCGTCGCAGAAACGCACGAAGCGGGCAGCCTTGCGTGAAGCGTTGGAGTCGAGAACTCCGGCAAGCACCTTCGGCTGGTTGGCAACGATGCCGACACTCTGGCCGTTGAATCTGGCGAAGCCGATGATGATATTGCGGGCGAAATCCCTGTGTATCTCGAGAAATTCACCATTATCTACGATTGCTCCGATAACGTCATACATATCGTAGCTTTGTTTGGCGCTCTCCGGTATAATATCGTTTAGGGCATCTTCGAGACGGTCGATGGGGTCGTCACATTTCACAAGCGGAGTCTCCTCAAGATTGTTCTGAGGAATAAAGCTCATGAGTTTACGGATGATGAATAGAGCCTCTTCCCCGTTTTCAGCTGCAAAATGGGTCACACCGCTCTTGCAGGAATGCACGGAAGCGCCTCCAAGTTCTTCCTGGCTTACATCTTCGCCGGTGACGGTCTTCACAACTGTCGGACCTGTCAGGAACATATAGGATATACCCTTGGCCATGATGGTGAAGTCGGTGAGAGCCGGGCTATAGACGGCACCACCGGCACACGGACCAAGAATCGCTGAAATTTGCGGGATGACACCCGAGGCAAGAATATTGCGTTGGAAAATCTCCGAATATCCCGCCAAGGCATTGATACCCTCCTGTATACGTGCACCTCCAGAGTCGTTGAGCCCGATCACGGGGGCTCCCATCTTCATGGCCATGTCCATCACTTTGCAGATCTTCTGGGCCATGGTTTCGGAAAGAGAACCGCCAAACACCGTGAAATCCTGCGCGAAAACATAGACGAGGCGTCCGTCGATTGTGCCGAAACCGGTCACTACTCCGTCGCCAAGTATGTGTTTCTTATCCTGACCGAAATTGGTGCAACGATGGGTTACAAACATATCGAGCTCCTCGAAGCTTCCTTCGTCGAGAAGCTGTGCGATTCTCTCGCGGGCTGTGTATTTACCCTTAGCGTGTTGTTTTTCGATAGCCTTTTCTCCGCCACCCACGCGTGCACAAGCTCTTTTCTCTATAAGCTCGTTTATTTTTTCCTGGGAATTGTCCATTATTGCTGGTTTTGTTGGGTTTTCTTCGTTTTTAATTCAAAACAACGCGTATGCTTCGTTTTAATTTTTCCTCACTCGGATATTGCGACAGGCAAGCGACTCAGCATCCGCACTTTTTATCCGGGTCTTCGCAGAGCTCTGTGAGCACAGCCTGTGTCGACTTCGGATGCAAGAAAGCAATCTGAAGGCCGTCGGCTCCCTTTCTGGGGGCTTTGTCGATGAGTTGCACTCCCTTGTCGCTACATTCGGCTAAGGCTTCGCTTACTCCGTCTTCCACAGCAAATGCCATGTGGTGCATTCCTCCGCGGCCACCATTCTTCTCAATGAATTTGGCGATTGTGCTTTCAGGACTTGTGGCTTCAAGAAGCTCGATTTTGGTGTCGCCCACTTTGAAGAAGGCTGTGGTCACTTTTTGGTCTTCCACAACTTCCTGTTTGTAGCATTTCAGTCCGAGGACATCTTCATAATACTTGATAGCTTCGGCGAGATTGGGCACGGCGATGCCGATGTGCTCCAGATGTGATATTTTCATGTCGTATGTTTATAAGGTGTTTATTTTATTTATAGTGGGAGAGGGGCTCCTCCACCCCCTTATTGCCCTAATTTAGTGCAAAAATACTTAAATTTATGTAATAGGTAAAAAAATAGGAGAAATTTATAGTTTTCTGCAAATATGGGCTTCGATTAGAAAATTTTAACGATATTTGCACAAAATATGTCTTGACATAAAAATAATGGAGATATCGGCAAAAGAACTGGCCGCTCTGTGCGGAGGCACCGTAGAGGGCGATGAGAATGCCAGAGTGTCTGATTTTGCAAAGATTGAGGAGGCTGCCGAAGGAGACCTTTCCTTCATATCGAACCCTAAATATGCCCACTATGCAGCCACAACGAAAGCTTCCATATTGCTCGTGGGTCAGGATTTCGATGCTCCCAAAAAAATGGAGTCAACGCTCGTGAGAGTCGCTGACCCCTATTCTTCGCTCGCCCTTCTTATGAGAATGGCTGATCAAGCCAAACCTCGTCCTCAAGG
The DNA here is from genome assembly GCA_022509125.1 of Muribaculaceae bacterium. Taxonomy (GTDB): domain Bacteria; phylum Bacteroidota; class Bacteroidia; order Bacteroidales; family Muribaculaceae; genus Lepagella. Next base: position 22,710 of record JAFLTU010000003.1, read on the forward strand.
GATAGAGCAACCGGTGGCAGTCGGAGAAGGCTCTTCTCTTCCCGACGACATTTATTTGGGAGCATTCTCCTATATTGGGAAAAACGTAAAAATTGGCCCCGGGGCCATGATCTATCCTCAGGTTTTCGTAGGCGACGGCTGTGAAATCGGCTCCCATTCTATTCTCTATCCCGGAGTTAAGATATATGCCGGATGCCGCATCGGCCAACGATGCATCATTCATTCCGGGGCTGTGGTCGGAGCCGACGGATTCGGGTTCGCCCCCGTGGAGGGACATTATGAGAAAATTCCGCAAATGGGGGGTGTGATAATTGAAGACGATGTTGAAATCGGGGCCAATACCACTATCGACCGCGCAACATTCGGCAACACTGTGATTGGCCGAGGCACCAAACTCGACAATCTCATACAGATTGCCCACAATGTAAGAGTGGGCTCCGACAATGTCTTTGCCGCTCAAGCCGGAGTTGCAGGAAGCACTCGTATCGGCAATCGTAACCGAGTGGGTGGACAGTGTGGTTTTGCCGGACATATATCTATCGGCGACGACAACGAATTCGGTGCCCAATCCGGTATGCATACCAATGTAGGAAATCGTCAGCGACTGATGGGATATCCGGCCGTTGAAGTCATGCAATTCGCTCGCAACACTGTAAACATAAAAAGACTCGCAGAATTCCTGGCGGGTCAAAAACGAAATAAAAAATAATGGAACAACTAACTCTCAAGAGTCCGTTCTCCGTAAAGGGCAAAGGATTACACTCGGGCAAGGAAATCACGGCGCAACTTAAGCCGGCGCCCGTTAATTTCGGATATAAATTCAAGCGAATAGACTTGGAGGGGGCTCCCGTTGTAGAGGCTGTGGCAGAAAATGTAGTAGACACCACTCGAGGCACTGTGCTTGGGAAAAACGACGTCAGGATAAGCACGGTGGAACATGCCCTTGCCGCCCTTTATGCCGCCGGAGTAGACAACTGTCTAATTGAGCTCGACGGTCCCGAGATGCCTATTCTCGACGGCAGCAGCATTCAATATGTAGAGGCCCTGGAAAATGTGGGCCTGCAGTCTCAAGAGGCAGATAAAGATTTCTTTATCATTAAAGAGAAAATGAGCCTTAAAGACGACAAGACCGGCTCAATGATCACTATATATCCCGACGATCAGTTTAGCGTCGAGGTGATGGTGGAATACAACTCCCCTATTCTTCCCAACCAGTTTGCGATGCTTGACGATATAGCCGAGTTCAAACAGGAGGTGGCCAGCGCCCGCACTTTCGTCTTTGTGCGTGAAATAGAGCAATTGGCCGAGGCCGGACTTATAAAAGGGGGCGACCTTGACAATGCTATCGTAATCTACGACCAACCCGTGTCGGAAGAGAAAATAAATCATCTCTGCAACCTTATGGGGGTAGAACCTATAAAGGTAGACCAGCTGGGTTATATCAACCCCAAACCTTTGAAATGGGACAATGAGCCGGCACGCCATAAACTCATGGACGTAATCGGTGACTTCGCTCTTATCGGCAAACCCATAAAAGGCCGTATAGTGGCAGTCCGCCCGGGCCACACCATCAACAACCAGTTCACTCGGATGATACGTAAAACTGTGAAACACACAGAAATACAAAGTCCTACGTATAACCCCAACATAGAACCGGTCATCGATATCAACGGCATAAAGAAACTGTTGCCCCACAGATATCCCTTCCTGCTCGTCGACAAGGTCATTGAAATTGATAAAAAGCATATCGTAGCCGTCAAAAACGTAACGGTCAACGAGCCTTTCTTCCCGGGTCATTTCCCTCAGGAGCCGGTGATGCCGGGTGTCTTGCAGGTGGAAGCTATGGCACAGGCTGCCGGTGTTCTCGTCTTGAATTATCTTGACGACCCCCACACCTACAGCACATATTTTCTGAAAATCGACAACGTGAAATTCCGCCAAAAGGTGGTCCCTGGCAATACGCTGTTGCTTAATGTCAGCTTGATGACTGAAATCCGAAGAGGATGTGCCCTCGTGAAAGGTTATGCTTTCGTGGGTGAAAAAATTGTATGCGAGGCCGAATTTATGGCTCAGATTATTAAGAACAAGTAGCCTCTGTCCACTATGAGCATGTATTTTGTAGATCCGGATGCACGGATAGGAAATAATGTAAAAATTGGGAACTTCACCAATATCTATGAAGATGTTGAGATAGGCGACAATTGCGAGATAGCGGGTAATGTGACGATATTTCCCGGTGCTCGAATCGGAAACGGCGTGAAGATTTTTCCGGGAGCCGTTATTTCAGCCATTCCCCAAGACCTCAAATTCAAGGGTGAAAAGACAGTTGCAATCATCGGTGACGGCACAACCCTCCGGGAATGTGTCACGGTCAACCGAGGCACGGCCTCTAAAGGCAAGACCGAAGTGGGAGAAAACTGTCTCATAATGGCTTATAATCATGTGGCCCACGACTGCAAGATCGGAAACCGCGTCATAATGTCAAACGCCTGCCAACTGGCCGGAGAGGTGGTGGTCGACGACTGCGCTGTGATTGGAGGAGGTAGCCTCATCCATCAGTTCTGTCATCTGGGCCGCAACATTATGCTTCAGGGAGGAGCTTTGGTCAATAAAGACATCCCTCCTTACGTGAAGGCCGCTCGCGAACCTATATCATACGTTGGCTTAAATACTATCGGACTCCATCGAAACGGTTTCAGCAATGAAGACATCCAGACCATATCTGAAATCTATAGGGTGCTTTATCTTAGTGACCTCAATGTCACAAACGCTGTGAAATTGATACGGGAAACCCTTCCTGACACCCCTTATCGTGAAGAAATAATCAATTTCGTGGAAAATTCAGAAAGAGGCGTAATTCGTTCAGCAATTTAATTTTAAACTACCCATATATAGAGGGGATGTGATAAAGATATTGTCGCATCTCCTCTTCTTTTTTTCAAAAAAAAATTAAAAGAGACCTAAGGGTTTGAAACTGACCAAAATAGACCTGGAATTGGCTTATTACGCCACTTACAGCTTTTTTCCCAACCCATTTTTTTATTAAATTTGCAACGTGAAAAATTGTCTACTTGTCAAAAATTGTTGATGAACCTTAATCTAAACTTATTTAAATTTCCCAATATCAATCCATTAAAGGTTTCCCCTGCCCTTTTATTATTGGCCGCACTATTCTTTTCTTGTTCCGACAGGGATTTGGATGATTTTGAGGAAAACAACGAAAATAAGGCTGAACTTGTTTCAGTTCCTTCATATTATATGCCCATAGCCATCGAGGGAAATTCAGCTGATATCTATGACCTTGACGGCGATTTCGAAAGCGGCGCTGAAATTGAGAGTGTCATTGACCCGTTGGGCCACCATTTTGCCATCTTTTTCGACAATAAAGGAGAATTTCATTCTTTGACCCTCTTTAACCCCGGAGAACGCACAGAGTTTGAGGAAGGAAATATTGAGGCCCAGCATACCACTATCATCACTGTTGGCACAAGCCCTCGAGAATTGGATAAAAACGATCCGAATCGTGAGTATATTCCTCCAAAATATTGTTTCGTTGTCTTGAACGGATCTCCTTTGGAATCTCAGATTCGGCAGTTCGCTAAAAATACCGGGTCTAACTCCATCGCACATCTATTGAGAATGAAATGGAGTTCCACCTCAAGCGGTCCCATCGGTCAATACAAACGCAACGGAAACTCCTATTTCACAATGACCAACTCCTCATATTTCCTTCAGGAATCATCCGGGAAATATTCTGTGAATGTGGCGGCTGAGATTAATGACGGGATGCTTTTCAAGACAGTCAACATGGCCAAGGCAGCAGCTGCCGAACGTCCTAATGAGACTATACTTAGGGTATTTGTGGAACGTCTCGTGGCCAAATTCACGGTGAAATTCACATGGACAAACGAGTCGGAAAACCATCTGATGACCCCTCCCTCCAACAACCCCGAGGCTCCTTTCGGATCCAACCAATATATAACCGTGGCATATTTTAATGATCAGGGAGCTCTCACCTACGCATCTCGTGTATGGGACACCACTGTCTTGGGTTGGGACATTACTAACCTGGAAACTGAAAATTATCTCTTCAAAGCCCTCTTACCTCCCGATAACATCCATAGCTACCCAGAATCTGTCTCTTCTCTTACCTCCCCGTTCGATAAATTCAACGATGCTGCTAACTGGAGATGCAATTGGAGCTACGACTGCCATTATGACTACGACGTGGATTACGATAATCAATATCGTTACGCTGTAGACCGACCCTCTCTAAAATACTTCCAGAACGTGGAGTCGCAGCATCCACTCCATTATCTTGCCGGTCGAGAAATCAGAGAATCCGTTGAGGATAACGACCCTATTTATGCTCCGGAAAACACTTTTGCCAATGCCTCTAACTTCAATATAGCAGGCACGTTCCTTATTGTCAAGGGGCGACTCAATATCGACCTTCATTATTTTAACGAAAACGATGGAGTGCCTGAGGATATCTTCCGCAGTCGAAAAGGAGTTTACTACACTTCCGAAAATGACTATAAACGGGCTTTCATTATTGAAATAAACAATAAACTCATTTCCAACACTTCCTATAATTATAAATACTACGACTGGGAAAATTGGGTAGAAAACCATGAAGGAGGCGCAAGCCGGACTCTTAACCTTAAGCAAGGGGAAGACTATCGGCTCTTCAAGGAATTGGTAGACGGCAGACTTATTCCGATCGAAGATCCCGACGACCTGACTCTCGAAGATGCCTTCGTGATAGATGGTGATTGCAAGAAAATGGTGTGGGCTCAAGACCATCATGTGAAGCTTGTTATCGCCAGAACTTATTATAATGCAGAAGGCGACGAACTTTATGAAAAAGTGGAGACTGTCACCGATAATGTTACGGGAAAGGAAATACCCATCACCGATAACGACATCCGTTCCTGGTTCTACGACTGGATTGGCGCAGCCGACCATTTCGCCCAAGGACAGATGTATTATGCAAAGGCTATTCCTCATTTAAGAAATCTCGTCCCTGCCGACCAGGTAGATAGAGGTGACTATGGAGTGGTGAGAAACAATTGGTATAATATCTCCATCACTGCCATCTCGAAGGTGGGCACGCCTATTTCAAATTTAAGCCAACCGATAGTCCCGACTGTAATATCTCTGGAAGACGGGCTCGTCTACGACGTAGATTTGCTCGGATGGCATATTTTCGAATCAGAAGTAACCTTCCCCTCAATCGCATTCTGAAATCAAAATGAAATTATTTAAGCTTTTTATATTTATTGCTTCTTCAATCGTGATCGGTTCGCTTGCCGGTTGCACTGATGAGGCGATCTCTCCCTTTGACCCTTCCGGTTCCGGAGGTTATGAAGAGGTGAAGGGCGATGCACTGAAATTCACGGTGAAATTAGACCGTGTTTTCGATGAAAAAGATGGAACTCGTGCCTTGGACTATGAATGGGATAATACCACTTATGCCTACTACGAGAATTACATCGACGTGCAGGATATGTTCCATGTCTATTTCTTCGACCTTACAGGTAAATTCCTTTTTGAGTCAAAGAGCCGATGGGTCAACCAGCTCTCTTCAGGCACAACCACCGAATGGGAAGTGACATCCCCCGTATTCACTATGGGCAACGCCGATGATTATGGCGACTATTGGGCCTATATAAAAGATAAACTACGCAATGAAGGGTTCAAGATTGCAATCCTTGCCAACCATACCGAAAGCCAGGTTCCACAAGACTGGGGTCCGGAAAAAACAAAATATTCCGAAGCTTACGATGCGGTTCGTAAAGGCCTTCAGCCGATTGCCGAAGACCTAAAAGATAAAACTCTACCGGAATTGGAGAAAAGCTTGGTGACAATCAACGATTTCCATTTTACCAATTCAAGCGGTGCGTATAATAGTAAGGGCACAGACGCTCAAAAAAAGAGATATGAAGCATATAAAGCCGTTGTAAAAGATGGAAGCCTCACCGGTCCTTCAAATATCTGGATGGTGAGCCGCTCGGAAATGAACGATGGCCTCAATCCATTTCCTAAATCCTTTGATAGCCGGGCTACTGCTAAAGAATGGATACGTGAATTTTGGGACCCTTCCCGACGCTTGAATCCTAAGGATGCGGTCTACATGAATGAAACCCAATATCGTTTCTATCGCCATCTCCATTATCTTTGGAATTTCGGCGGAGATGACAGGTTTACTATAAAGACCGATGCTTCCGGAAATATTGTCAGAGATAAATATGAAGATCCGGAATTTGAGGAAACAGTCAAGAACGCTTCTTCAAATCCTATCTCCTATTCCTACCATGCCAAAGAATGGGAAGGGCGTAACGGATACGTTCTCAGAAACTGGCTTACAGATTGGAAGGCTGGCACTCCAAAAACCTCAGCTTCTTATGGATCCGATTTTTCAATCCATAGCGACGACTATGGCGAATTTTATAATATAGATTTCACTCCCGGCGGATATTCCGAAGCCGTAGTCCCCGACGAATCTCAAAAATACTACGGGGTGAAATTGAAAGCCATTTCTGAACCCACTGATTTCGATACTTCAGTTAAGGATTGCATCCATTTTACAGCACGTTCTGTCGGTTCTATATTCCTTAAAGTATCAGGCGGGTCAGGCACTAATAAATTGCAGATTAAGATCAATGGCAATATGAACGACTCTAAGTCTTACACTGTTGCCGCCAACAAAACAACGGATATTTCCCACGAATCCTTGGCCCATTGTGCCGGTGGAGATGCCGATGTGTGGATCTATTGCACCAGCGGTGAGGTGACAATACATCAGATAGAGTTCGTAAGAGATCAGTATCTGTATCTCACCGACCGTGAGGGGATCCTCCCTTCGATGGAAAACCCCATTCCAATGTATGGAGTGCAAGATTTCCCTCCTTTGGGCGACGTTTGGGATGAGGGTTCCACCTATAATCTTTCCCAGATACTTGAAGGGTCTATTTCCGACATTTATCAATCAAGATCTATATCCCTGATTAGGTCTGTGGCGAAAGTCACAGTTTGGTTCCCTAAAACACTTGGAGAACCCAAACATATATATGCCAGAGGTTTTAATACTACGGCCTTCGCGGAGCCAATGGATGTGTTCATGCCAACCAATCTTCTTTGGAGCAAGGATGTGAGCCATCCGCAGTCTGTCAACTATGACAAGTCTTTCGATGCTAATTACTATGATAAATACTTCGGATTTTATAGAAATTTCTACAAATTCTCTTCCGATGCTGAAAAAAAGGAGAAACAGGCGGAAATAACCGGACTGACTCACAACGGCGTCTGCGAATGGTATAAGCTGCAAGAATTCGGACCATATTTCGGAAGCAATCTAGCATTTGACACCTACTATGGATGGCTATACGGTTCGTGGGCTAAATTACCATTCCCATGGCATTATAACAATCTGGAGGCTTATCAAAACCTTTCTCCCGTTAACGGATTCGATTCTCCCCACATTTTCAATCCTCTTATTCTGCGGGCCGACTTCATAAGTTTTGTAGATGTCACCAAATATTTCAACGACAACTACTATCACTACGTCATATACATGCCGGAAAGAGCTATCGACGATCCCACAACTCTGGCCGATAAAGCTTCTGGCACTACAATTATTCCACATATCGAAATACGGTTTAAAAGTGGAAGCACACAGGTCACGGCAACTGACGACCGAAATCTCGAAGATAATGATTGCTACAGGATATATTTCACCCAAAACGGTATGACCGACTACGGAAGATCTCTGAAAAAAGACGACTTCAACGCCTATGAACAGAACAATTCCAACTTGAAGAAACATTGGCCTGTGGTGAGAAACCATCTCTATCGGTTTATTGTAACCGATGTCAATCAAACTGACCTTAACTTCCTTATCGTGGATGCCGAACAACGGTTCCCAGAAGAAATAGTCTACGAATAAAAAATTGCAAACTCATTCTTCTTTCAGTTAATATAATTCTACCTCTATTCTACCTCTATAATAGTTCCGACTTCTATATATGCTTCATAAATCTCTGAGATATACTTTTTATATCCTTTCTTTTCTCATGATTCTGGCAACCGGCTCATGTGCCGATGAGAATCTGATTGCTCCTGACGGCAACCAAAGTCAGCATGGCAATCCTTATTCCGCTTATGTTAAAGTAAATTTAATTGCCTGTGAGAGCGCTCTGCGAACAAGAGATGTCACGATGGATCCCGGAGCCGTCATGAATATCACTTCCCTTTGGGTTGGTATCTATGACATAAAGACCGGACATCGACTCGGCATGAAGGAAAACCGCAACCTTAACCGCACCCTTATCCAGGCCGGGAAGGAAGTGTTGAATGCGATGCAGGTAGAAGTGCAGATCGAAGACGACACTAAGTCTAACGACGTGGTGATGGTAGGTGTGGCAAATTACCATAATGTTGAAACCGACAACTATGGAAACGGACGTCCATTGGCAGATGTCCTCAACGAAGCCCTCACATGGGAAGATTTTTCCAATATTACTTTTGGTACCTGGTCAGCCCGGGCAGCTATAGAAAAAACGGATGAACCCCTTCTTATGGGATACTACTATATAGAGGATGATTTAGACCAAACTAAAAAATACGTTACAAAAATTAATCAGATTCCTTCATCTGAGGAGGGAGAAATGCCCGGATTGGCAGGAAATGACAATAATGCGATAAAGGTTTTCCCGGCTGAAAATTTAGACAAAATTAAAATGACACTGTCAAAAGATAATGTCTATGAAGAAATAGACGTCGATGCCCCTGAAGTAGAGCTCCCTGACGAAGATAATGACTATAGCACTCGTGCCGGAGAAACCAAAACTTTCTATAGTTTTAAAACCGGAACCCTGCAATTGAGACGCCTGCGCTCCCAAATCAATGTAAATATAATAACAGGTGACGGAGTGACAGTCAACGACGTTCACTACAAACGGTTTAACCTCCCAATGCAAACCTTTTTGGCGGCGCGTCGCACCGACCCTCGTCCCCAGACCCGTGATTTCGATGGCTGGCAGAAATATTCCGCAAATGCCTCCGACCTACGAATCGAACAGAAAGGCGGGTTGTATAACATCGACAATGCTTATTATTCTGATGCCCACTGGCAACCCACAAACGATAATCTCCAGTTTTCTTTCCAACATTTCGAAAATAAACGCTGGGGCATAGGAACAGTGAGTGGGGCATCGAATACAGAAAAATATGCCTCAAGAGAAAAAGTGAAAGCCGTCAATTCTTTCACTGAAACAACTTCTCCCTACCAAGATCCCTCAGAGGGGGGAAACGAACCCTCCACACGCGCTCTACCCGAAGGCAAAGAGGCTCTCTATCCTGCTCTGACCTCTGAAGAGATGGCCTATCATAACTATGGTTCGGGGTTTGTGCTTAAAATGAATGTGTTCGACACAAAAAACGGACGTTACGGCCAAGTGGAATACACAATCCACGATGGTTTTTGCAATGATGTGGAAGGCAATGAACTGCTGGCCGGTGACCCAAATTATAATGATAGATTTCTCGATTTCGCTTGCGTTAGAAACACTGTCTATAATTTCACTATCCGTGTAAACGGAATAGACAATATCCTTGTAAATGCCACTTCGGGAGAGACCCTCAGAGACGACCAATCGGGTGAAGTCTGGTCGATCATCTATCCTGAAAAGATGGAAAATGGAAGTGTGCCTATCAAGGGAGCCGAATACGAACCCTATTTCAGCTTCACGGAGGAAGAAATTCCCAATATCGCTTTCCGGGTGATCGGGGATGATGACGACGGGAACCGAGTGGACTATTACTATAACTGCCACCTTAATTCAGATAATCCATGGACATATTATAATAATTTTTACAACGTAGGATGGCCTCGTCTCGATAGCAGCACAGAGTTTATTGATTATAACGATCCGGCAAATATAACTCCTGATTCTCCTCAAAACAACGAAGAGGCCTATGGTAAAATCAAAACTCTTCTCAATAATTTATATATCACGGATTCTAAAGGAGCTCCATACACTGTAGATGAATGGATCGCCAAGGTGAAACCCAATGAAAAATATGGTTTCAAAATTGGCGAATACGACTATCAAGGCAACCTTAATGAAATCAAAGAGCATTTCCGTGCCCTCTATATATTCAACACCAATGAAATAGTTTATGGTGTCTCTGATGGAATACAGAACACTGCCCATCGCATCTATGGGGTGATTCAATATCCTGTAGACACGCGGCCTGTTGTGGAGAGAATCGCGCCTGTTTTCCCCGACAACCGGTATGTAATATCCACGGAATCAAATTGCTGGAGGGGAAGCCAATATGGTTATATCCCGATTCAGTGGACACATAAGGATGGTATTATAGGATACACCCTTAGAGTAGATAATAATGTGGTGGAAATTCCAAGAAACGACATTCCCAAATACCTTTCCAACGGAGTCTTTACTTATAATTACATCACCGACGATCTTGCTATCGGTTCCCATAATGTCACCATCACCCCAACTATTGACACTGAACGTTTCCAGACGGGAGAGGGAAGCCTTGCTTGTTCCGGCATCATGAAGGTAGGCCCCTGCGGATGGTTGTTCTCCGAAAGCGGAACAACAAACAAGTGGGATCCCAAGGGTTATTATAATGGTGATTCAACTCATCTCGATTGGACCAATTTCTATCTTTCCGATAGCCAGATCCAAAAAATGTTATCAACAGGAGGGAATGTTGAATTCCTTGGCTTGGAATACCATAGCCCCGTAATTACGTCCTCCGGTAGTTTCTGCAGTTTTGCAACAGAAAGCTCCGCTGATGCCACTACCGATCTCAAAGATTATTTCCTTTCCGGAGGAGGTGGAAGTCTCACGGGACGACACTTTAAGATACGCGTTTCCGGTTCCGGTTACCTTCTGATTTTAGTTAAAAATAATAAAGGTAACAATGATACGCCACAATATATGTATATTTACGACGAAAACCAGAATCTCATTGCAACAACCGGAGCGGTAACTAACAGTATCGGCAAAAAATATGTCGATAAAACAAGTGAACTCGCAGATGGCCAGATCCATGATTTGTATATTTATTCAGACCTATCGTGGCGTACATATCTGATTGCATGGATTCCAAAACGACTTTATAATCCAAATCATAGCTAATTAGGGTTCCAAAATCAATTGTGTAAATTATGGCAAAAGAAGGCGATAGGGTCAGATTTCTTAACAGCACAGGTGGCGGTGTGATCCGCCGTATCGAGGGCAAAACAGCCTACGTCGAAGACGAAGATGGATTTGAATCCCCAATCCTGCTGAAAGATGTCGTGGTGGTGATGCCTGCCGGACATGAGAGTGCTATAAAGGGTTCATCTATCATGTTCGACCAAAAGGCCTACGATGCCGGCAAAACAACGGACACATCTAAAACTCCACAGACTTCTTCGCTTAGAGCTGGAAGAGACCATGACTTAGATGCTCCTACTTCTGCTGAGACCCCTGAGGAAAAACCGGAGGAAACTAAGCATGGAGATGTCCCGTCAATTCTCCTGGCCTTCGAACCCGACAATTTGAAAAACCTCAGCAACACAAAGTTTGCAGGGGTATTGGTCAACGATTCTAACTTTTACATAGATTTTACATTCCTGAAACGTTCGGCTACCGACCGCGGGTGGGAACTCGTTTTCAAAGGCACGGTGAATCCCAACGAACTAATCGATGTCGTGGTAGTCACTCATGAAGATCTCCCCGACTACGGAAAGATCGCCCTCCAAGGAATTGCCTATAAGAAAGACAAACCGTTTCCACTGTTCCCTCCCCTAAATGTGACGAGAAGGCTCGACCTCACAAAATTCCATAAACTGCATTGTTTCCGCGAAAGCAAATATTTTGATTCTTCCGTGCTTGAATTCCCTCTTCTATCGGCGGGCGAGACAGTGGCTCAGACTGAGATAGATACCGAAAAATTAGAGGCAAGTCTCAAAGGTGACAACTCTAAGGAATTGGCAAAGGAATTGGCAAAAAAATATAAAACTTCCTCTGCCGACAAAAAATCGGGTCCTGCGACGAGCCCCTTCAAAAAGTTACCACTCATTGAAGTTGATCTACATATTGGAGAACTCACAGACACCCTGGCAGGCATGGAACCCAAAGACATGCTCGAGATGCAGCTGGCCGAAGTCAGAAAAACAATGGAAGCCCACTCCCGACGTATAGGCCAAAAGATTGTCTTTATCCATGGCAAAGGCGAAGGAGTCTTGCGCAAAGCAGTGATTGATCTTCTCAAAAAAGAATACCCCAAAGCTGAACTACAAGACGCCTCCTTCCGCGAATACGGTTTCGGAGCCACACTCGTAACCATTCACTAATCCCCGTACTTAATCCTTATACCCAATACCTCCTCCTAAATACCTAATCCCCCACCCTATCCCTTAAACATAATCCTCATACCTAATCCCTAACATCCCATACTTAATCCCCTATCTCTAATCCATAATCCATTGATTATGGATTTGTCTGTTAGAGCTTTTTGAATTATTTTTGCATATCCACTATAAAATCACGTCATGCTGACACTCCAGACTATAAAAGCAGACCCCCAGTTCGTCATAAATAGATTGGCCGTCAAGGGGTTTGATGGTAAGAAAATCATCAATGAAATTTTAGATATCGACGCCCGTCGCCGTCGACTCCAACAGAAATGCGACTCCGACGCAAATGAACTCAAAAAACTTGCAGCCTCAATAGGAGCCCTCATGAAAGAGGGAAAGAAGGATGAAGCAGAGGAGGCTAAGGGGAAAGTGGCGGAAATCAAGGAGGAAACCAAAAAGATGCAGAAGGAGCTTGAGGAAAGCGAAAACGAGATGCGCGAACTCCTCCTGACTGTCCCCAATCTGCCGAACGCCGATGTCCCGGAAGGTCTCACAGCCGAAGACAACGTCACGGTTAAAACAGGAGGCAAAATGCCGGAACTCGGACCGGATGCTCTCCCCCACTGGGACCTCGCCAAGAAATACAATCTAATAGACTTCGAACTGGGAGTGAAGGTCACCGGAGCAGGCTTCCCGTTCTATATTGGGAAAGGAGCTCGTCTGCAAAGAGCCCTCATACAATTCTTCCTCGATAGCGCAGCCGAGGCTGGTTACACGGAAGTGGAACCTCCCTTTGTGGTCAATGCAGCTTCAGGATATGGCACAGGTCAACTCCCCGACAAAGAGGGTCAGATGTACCATGTCACAGTAGACGACCTTTACCTTATTCCCACAGCCGAAGTGCCCGTCACCAATATCTATCGCGACGTTATCATTCCTGCCGGTGAGCTTCCGAAGAAGAATTGCGCCTACTCTCCATGCTGGCGCCGTGAAGCCGGAAGCTATGGTAAAGATGTCAGAGGTCTCAATCGTCTCCATCAGTTTGACAAAGTAGAGATTGTCAGAATCGAAAAACCGGAAGACTCCTACGCCGCCCTCGAAGAAATGAAGGCTCACGTAGAGAACCTCCTCAATGGGCTCGGCCTTCCCTGGAGAATCCTGAAGCTTTGTGGTGGAGATATGTCGTTCACTTCAGCCATCACATTCGATTTCGAAGTCTGGAGCGCCGCACAGCAACGTTGGCTCGAAGTTTCTTCAGTTTCCAACTTCGAGACCTATCAGGCCAACCGTCTCAAATGCCGTTACCGTGACGACAAGAAGACAAAACTTTGCCACACTCTTAACGGAAGCGCGCTGGCACTACCGAGAATTGTGGCCGCAATCCTCGAAGACTTCCAGACCCCAGAAGGTATAATCGTGCCCGAGTGTCTGAGAAAATACACCGGTTTCGACCTTATCAACTGATTTCGAGCCCTTAAAACCGGCAACAACTCTAATAATGATGAATAGCCAAGCCCCATATCCCTACGTCAGCAAAGAGGAAAAAGCCATTCCCATCGACGACCCGTCGGGGAAATGGAGCGACCTTTATCTCTTGCCTGAATGGGAAGAGGAATTTTATAACGTCTACACGGTCAAAAAACATGGCAAATGGGTTATGCTCAAGGCCCTTAAGCCCCAGTTTGCCGACAATCCCCAATATAAGGCTCTCCTCGAAAAGGAATTCGATGTGCGCTATAATCTGGCTCATCCTAATATTGTGATGGTCAACGACTTGGAAAAAGTGCCCGGAGTTGGACTCGCTATTATAACCGACGACGTTTACGGCTATTCCTTGCGCCGTCTAATCGATGAGAAACGTCTCACTCCCAAAATTATCCGGCGCCTAGAGACTCAACTGCTCGATGCAATGCAATATATTCAGGAAAACCACGTAAGCCACGTGCCAATCACGCCTGAAACTATTATTTTCACTGAATATAACGAAAATCTCAAACTAACCAACGTGGGTTTCGACCAACGTGCATACCTGTCGGAACAGGACACACGAGCTGACATCGCCTCTTATGGGAAGGTTATCAACGAAGTGCTCGACCATCTTCCCACGAGTCTTCCCAAACTCAGACGTATCGCAAAAAAATGCGAGTCAGAGAATGGATATCGCACTGTGGCCGATCTTCAACTCGACATGGAGCGAAGATCTTCAAGCCAGATCTATATTTTTATTTGTTGCTTCATCGTCTTGATGGCTTGCATTCTCATCTGGCTAACCATCTAAGATATATTATTTTATCTCCAATCTCCTTATTTTAACTTTAAACTTTAAACTTTAAAATCAGAAATCTCCTCTATGATTGAGATAAAAAAAATAGAACCAACCAAGGCCAATCTAAAGAAATTCATAAAGTTTCAGATCGACCTCTATAAGGGGAACCCTTATTTCGTGCCTCCTTTGATTTCCGATGACATGGGGACTCTCCTGCCGAATAAAAATCCCGCATTCGATTTCTGCGACGCTGTCTATTTCATGGCTTATAAGGATGGGAAACCCGTGGGCCGAATCGCCGGTATAATCAACCGACAGGTCAACGAAAGCCATGGCAGGGCCACAGCCCGATTCGGTTTCATTGATTTCATCGACGATGAAGAGGTCTCAAAGGCTCTGATTGGTGCCGTGGAAGACTGGGCAAGAGATAAGGGAATGAAAAAGATCATCGGGCCCATGGGCTTCACAGACATGGACCATGAAGGAATGCTGATTGGAGGTTTTCAGGAACTCGGCACTATGGCCACGATCTACAACTATGATTATTATCCGCGCCATCTCGAGAAACTCGGATATGCCAAAGAGGCTGACTGGGTGGAGTTCCTTATGGATGTGCCTGAAAAAATCCCTGAAAAATATGACCGGATAGCCGATATCGTGAAGAAAAAATATGGCCTGAAAGTCAAAAAATATTCCTCCCCCAAAAAAGCTAAGGAGGAGATTGGCCGACCCCTCTTCCATCTTATTAACGAGGCTTACGACGGGCTCTATGAATATTCACGACTCTCGGAACGCCAAATCGACTACTACATCGATATTTATCTCAGTCTTATAAACTTTGATCTACTGACGGCTATTGTCGACAAAGACGACAAACTCGTGGGAATTGGCATATCGATGCCCTCTCTGAGCCGTGCATTGCAGAAGAGCGGCGGCAAACTTTTCCCATTCGGATGGTGGCATCTCCTGAGAGCTCTCAAATGTAAAACCGACCGCGTCGACCTCCTTTTGGTAGCCGTCAAGCCGGAATACCAAAACAAAGGTGTCAATGCCCTTCTTTTCCAAGACCTTATCCCTTATTATATCAAATACGGGTTTAAATATGCAGAGTCAAATCTTGAACTCGAAACCAACAACAAGGTGCAAGGCCAGTGGGACTATTTCTCAAACAGGCAACACAGACGCCGCCGTGCATTCTATAAGTTATTGTAAGTTTTAAGGAAACTAACTTCCATCCCACTAAATGACAGGGGGGAAGCCGAGGGTGGGGCATATGAAAGTCGAAGAAATAAATCCATATGGAGGTGAGGCTCCCAAGGGAGAGCAAGTGGAGCGGATGTTCGACTCCATCGCCCACCGCTACGACTTTATGAACTCCGCCATGTCGTTGGGTCAGCACAAACGCTGGCGCGACAAGGCGCTAAAAAGAGCCCTTAGAGAGCTTGAACCGGAAAGACCATCCAAAATACTCGACATAGCCACAGGCACAGGCGACCTGGCCTTCCGCCTCCATGAGTTGGAGCCTAATGCCAGAATAACTGGCATCGACCTCTCCGAAGGAATGCTTGAAGAGGCAAGAAAGAAACTTAACCTATATCCTCCCGAGGTTAAAAGACTCATTGCCTTTGGAAAAGCAGATTCTCTGGCGCTGCCCTTCCATCATGGTGAATTCGATCTAGTCACTGTGGCCTACGGAGTCAGAAACTTCAGCGACCTTCGTAAAGGGATCTCCGAGATGAGACGTATCTTGCGTCCCGGAGGCGTGCTTTGCATTATAGAACTCTCCACACCCTGCGGTCTCATAACAAAACCTCTCTATAATCTTTATTCGGGAAAGATTATTCCCTGGCTTGGGAAGAGGGTCACGGGCGACTCTCGAGCATATTCCTACCTTCCCGAAAGTATCGCCGCATGCCCTCAACGCGAGGAAATGGGGGCTCTTCTCTATGCTGAAGGTTTCTCGCATGTCGGATGGCAATCGCTTTCATTCGGTGCACTCACTTATTACTTTGCAAGATGAAAAGAACCGATTTTGAAATAATGGCCCCCGTCGGGAGCTTCGAATCTTTGGCAGCAGCCCTGGCTGCCGGAGCCGATGCAGTCTATTTCGGAATCGAAGGCCTTAACATGCGTAGCCGTTCAAGTTCTAATTTCTCCCTCGACGACCTCCGGGAAATTGTGAAGCAATGTAGCGAAAAGAATGTAAAGACATATCTGACCGTCAATACCATTATCTACGATGCCGACATTCCATATCTCCGCTCGATCCTCAATGTGGCCAAAGAGGCAGGCATTTCAGCCATAATCGCCACTGACATCTCTACAATTCTATATGCTCGTAAAATCGGACTCGAAGTGCATATTTCCACTCAGGCCAACCTCTCCAATTACGAGGCCGTGGAATATTTCGCCCGGTTTGCCGATGTCATGGTGCTCGCCCGCGAGCTCAATCTCGACCAGGTAAAGGAAATCCACCGTCGAATCCTTGAAAATGATCTTAGAGGTCCGGCCGGCGAGTTGATACGCCTCGAGATGTTTTGCCATGGTGCTCTCTGCATGGCCGTCAGCGGAAAATGTTATCTGAGCCTCCATGAAATGAACTCTTCAGCCAACCGCGGGGCCTGCAATCAGATTTGTCGCAGGGCTTATAAAGCCACCGATATGGAAACGGGCGATGAACTGGCGATTGAGAATAAATATATCATGTCGCCCAAAGACCTCAAGACAATCCATTTTCTCGACCGTATGGTGGAGGCCGGAGTCACTGTTTTCAAAATAGAGGGAAGGGCAAGGGGTCCGGAATATGTCTATGAAACTGTAAGATGCTACTCTGAGGCTCTGGAGGCAATTTGCCAAGGAGATTTCTCAGACTCTCTTCTCGAGGGCTGGGAGGGAAGACTGGCAAAAGTATTCAACCGTGGATTCTGGGATGGATACTACCTCGGACAACGCCTTGGAGAATGGAGCAAGAAGTATGGAAGCTCGGCCACAAGAGTGAAACAATATGTGGCAAAGGCCCAAAGATATTTTTCGAAACTCGGAGTAGGAGAATTCCGGATGGAAGCCGGGGAACTCCATCCTGGCGACGAAGTGATCGTCACAGGACCCACCACCGGAGCTCTCATCTTCCGTGCCGAAGAGTTGAGACTCGAACTCGACCCGGTTTCTGAAGTCCGTAAAGGCCAGGTATTTTCCATGCCTGTGCCCGCCAAAATCCGACCCTCCGACCGCCTTTATATCTGGCTTCCCACAGAGTCTGTTCAAAAAATCAAGGGTGTATCCGATTCTGATCTCCCCGCCTCCAATAAATAGTTTCTATCCCTGAATTATTAATTATAATCCATAATATTATGAAAAAAAGTATGAAAAAGAGCCTCTTTTCCTTTGCCTCGTTAATGTTGGCATTGGCAGGTCTCACTTGCTGTTCATCCGGTGATGGCGGCGATGACATGAACGACGACACGACGCCTCCAATGGGCACAGTGCCCAACAACAACCCCGACTCCGGGAAAAACAATGACAAAACTCCCGACATGCCCTCAAGCGGAACAACAGGAGGTGACACAGGTTCCGGCGACTCTGGCTCAGGCGACTCCGGTTCCGGCGATTCCGGTTCAGGCGACTCTGGTTCAGGAGACTCTGGATCGGGCGACTCTGGCTCAGGTGGTAACACTGGGTCAGGTGGTAACACTGGGTCAGGTGGTAACACTGGGTCAGGCGATACGACTCCCGAGGAGACTTGGGAACTTGTTTTCTCCGATGATTTCGAAGGCACTAGCCAGACTCCCGACCCCTCTAAGTGGAGTCTCACACCAAAAGGCGACGACACCTGGAACCGTCACATGTCTGAATCCTACAACCAGGCCTATCAGAAAGATGGCTACCTCTATCTTTTCGGTATGGAAAAGGATGGCCAGTATTATACCGGTGGCATCGAAACCCGTGATAAATTTTCATTCACCTACGGACAAGTAAAGTGTCGTGCACGTTTCCTGCGTCAGCCCCAGGGTAACCACACCGGTATATGGATGATGCCACAACCCAATTCAATGACCCAGAAATGGCCAAAATCGGGTGAAATAGACATCATGGAACACCTCAACAAAAATTCTATCGTCTACGAAACCGCCCATTTCTGGAACGAAGGAGAGGAGATGGACGATTCCAAGGATGCCACGGCTGAAATCGACAACGAGGAATTCAATGTCTACGGGCTTATTTGGACTGACAAATCGTTGCAATACACAGTCAACGGAGAGGTCAAGTTCACCTATGAAAACGAAAACCCGGGAGCATCGGCATTTTCTTATCAGTATCCCTTCACAGAGCCTTTCTATATCATCCTTAGTCAGTCGCTCGGTGGTAAAGGGACATGGGAGGGGGAGATTGTCGACAGTGAACTCCCTGCTATCTTCCAAATCGACTGGATCTACGTATATCAGAAGAAATAAAAACTCCGGGAATCGCAACCAAAACTCCCTTTTATTTGTTAAATAGTTATAACATCAAAAAATTACGAATATGGCAGATACAGATAACAAAGATCTCAAAGCTGAAGTAGCGGATGAGAAAAAAGAATTAGAGAAGGAGAAGAAAGAGCTTGAGTCGAAAGAGGCAATTGAGGCCGAGATGCAGGAAGAAATCCGCAATTTCGCCGAAACCACTCCCGAAATGGGTCCCAATTCGTGGTGGGGGGCTGCCGGTAGCTGGTGGGTGCTCGGTATTGCCGGTATCCTTATTATCTTCCTCGTTATTTGGGTTTGCTTCTTCTACGGACCGAACTGATCCTATCTATTGAATTATTTATAACTACATACGAAGGAGGCGAGATCTGCCTCCTTTTTGTGTATTTTTCGCAACCCGAACCCATGTTGACACCCTTCCCGTAACCTTCCCGTTGAGCCTCCTCCCCTTTTTTGATAAAGGTTTTTATGTTTAATAACTAAAAAATTGTTAACTTTGTAGCCTGAATTGACTTAAACCCCCTAAATATGCCCTTAAAAAGGGTTTCCAGAGGGGGTGAAAAGAGGCAACATCATGAGTCTATTACAAGAAAAATTGGCCGTCTACGATGCGCCCCAAAAGGCGAAGGCCGCCGGAGTCTATCCATATTTCCGTCCTATTTCAAGCGAGCAAAACACCGAGGTGATGATGAATGGCCGAAAAGTGCTTATGTTCGGCTCCAACAGCTATATGGGTCTCACCAACCATCCGAAAGTCATTGAGGCTGCGGTGGCTGCCACTAAAAAATATGGCACCGGAATGGCCGGATCCCCATTCCTCAATGGCACTCTCGATATCCATAAAGACCTCGAGGCTCGCCTCGCCGATTATGTAGGGAAGGAAGATGCAATGCTTTATTCCACCGGTTTTGGAGTCAACCTCGGAGTGATTTCAACTCTGACCGGTCGCGAAGACTATGTCATTCTCGACGAGCAAGACCATGCCTCCATAATCGACGGACGCCGTCTCTCTTTCTCCAACTATCTGAAATATCGCCATAACGATATGGAGAGCATGGAGACTCAACTGAAGAAAACCGATCCCAATAAAGTGAAACTCATCGTCACAGACGGTGTCTTCTCTATGGAAGGGGATGTCGCAAATCTTCCCGAAATTACTCGTCTGGCAAAGAAATACAACGCATCAGTGATGGTTGATGAAGCTCATGGCATCGGTGTCTTTGGCGAGGGGGGACGCGGCACTTGCAATCATTTCGGAGTCACCGATGATGTGGAGCTCATAATGGGCACCTTCAGTAAGTCGTTTGCATCATTAGGAGGGTTTATCGCCACCAATAAAGATATAACCAACTTCCTGCGCCATCATTCGCGCGCATATATCTTCACGGCATCTATCACTCCGGCTGCCACAGCAGCCGTAAATGCGGCTCTTGACATTATGATTGCCGAACCCGAGCGTCAGGCTCATCTTTGGGAAATCACAAACTATGCCCTCGATAAATTCCGCGAAATGGGTTGCGAAATAGGCCACACCTCAACTCCTATTATACCCCTATTCATCCGCGACGACTATAAGACGTTCCACGTCACTCGTGACCTTCTCGACGAGGGTGTTTTCGTAAATCCGGTTGTCACTCCTGCTGTGGCACCCCACGACACTCTCATCAGATACTCTCTGATGGCCACTCACACCAAAGAACAAGTGGAACGCTCAATCGAAGCAATCCGCAAGGTCTTTAAAAAATACGATATTATTCCCTGAGAATATTGGATTGTGTAGAGTTAAGAATGATAAATAAAATTTCTTGCTAAAAACTCTCAAATCTCCTAAAACTCCTAAACATCGGAAAAGCCGAATACTATAAATCATAAAAATGCCGGGAGATAAATCTTCCGGCATTTTTATATATTTATCCTATTTTGGAATTTGGCTTTTTCAAAGATTATTGATATCGAATCCGTCAGAAATGTCTTCGTCATCAAATTGATCGTCACCGTAAATATCGAGGTCAAGTTCATCCGGGGGAAGAGTCAAAGTGGCGGCACTGTCGATTTTGGCATCAAATTCGTCAAGATCCACATACTGGGCCGGCGGGTTTCCTCTTTTCAAAACGCAGATTGGATCTGACAAGGTTCTTCCGGGGAATGACTCCTTCATCTCCATGAAAAAGGAGCGTTCTGTCATATAATCGAAAACAAAGATTAGGCGCTGGCCGTCGTCCTCGATAAGTTCATTGAGCGGTGTGTCTCCCATCACCCAAATATCCTGATCGCTTGAACTACCCATGTCCTCAAGAGTAATTTCCTCATTTTTCTGCCAACTGTCGTCACAGAGAAAAAAAGAATTGAAATCGTCTTTGGAATATCCTACGCTGTCAAGGATGGTATTGCGCAGTTGGAGGAAAGTGGCCGTGGAGTCGATTTCATACTCCCGTGAAAAGTTGCTCACTTCGTCGCTTACGAGTTTAAATCTATAGACCATATAGAAAGCTTGCTTAGTATGCTTGTGTTTTCCTTGAGCTTGAATTAGTGTGTTTATAATTATGATGCGAATTTAATTGTTTTTTTATATTCGCAAAAGAAACTAATAAAGAATTGTAAAAAATTTAAAATAAAATCAACGGTTGCGTCCGAATATCCTTGAAAAGAGCGACTCAGGTTCCTCCGGTTTGATATGCACGTGGAGTTGGTTGTCTTCTTTTCCCATAAAAAGGATATGGTTGTTAAACACGAAAGCAATGAGTTTATCGAATTCTAAAACTGCGTTGAGACTTCGGATTAGGAACCGGCGGAAAGGATTGTATTCGTCAACGTCGTTCAAGACGATTTCAAAACCATCGTTGGTTATGGCATGGTGCTCGCCGAGCATAGGCAGGAAATAGTCGAGCCGCAAGTCTGCCACATTCTTGTGGGGCTTGCGGTAGCGTTTATAGATTTCCTGGATCACCTTTTCATCAACCATGTCAAACGGAGCTTCGTCTTTGTTTAATTCCTCCTTTATGATTAACAAAGAAGTTTGGCAACGGTTTAGTCGAAATTGTTAAAAATAATTTATAGCGCGATTCATTTATTGCCGAAAAGGCATTTCAACCAATTCTTTTAATCTTATCCGACTCCAAATGCAGCAAGTAGTAAATAATTTTCAATTAATAAATTGAATAAGAACCTTAGAGAGGCGCCACCGTTAGGGACTTTATCTACTTTTGAAATACACCTTTATGAAAGTCTTTTTTTCTATCTAATTATTTTATCAATTGGTGATATAATTATTATAATAAGTCGACTGTCTCACCTCCCCCGTCACAAGGTCTATATCATAACTTTTGTAATTCCCTGAGAGAGGTTCAAGGCTATATCCGGTCGCCTGGTAAGTCTGGGTGTCTGGATCAAGCTTCCAGACGTTACCGTCTGTGTCTATATAAATTGTGTAAGTACCGTTGGAGATATAGATGTCCCTGGAAGGGCCGATATTAACGTAAGGATCCCTATCAGGGAACACTCCGCTATGAGTTTTTTCAAGGAATATCGTGTGCCCTTGCCCGTCAAGCATATATCCCTCCGGAACCGGGATAGTCGCATCTCCCTTATTGGTCACATTGTCAAACATCCGGAAATAATTAACTCCGTCTATTGTCTTGCCATAAATTTCAAACAGATTCTCTATCTGTTCCGGGGTCGTGCCATTGTTTGGATTTCCCTGATTGAGGAAAGCTCCCAACACTTCATTCATCTCCGCTTCTGAATAAATGCCAGGATATGAATGGTAGGTTGATTCCTGAGGTTCTTCCGTGCTCCAGGGATCAATGATTAGTGCCAATCCGGGACCCACTCCGGGAATTAGATTGATGTTGAGTGTCATCATTTCTCCTGCATGAAGCGTGGTGTCGTCTCCTGAATTTTCGTCATCGTAATCAGTACCCGGATTTCTAACGAAATTCACTGCATCAAAAGTGCCGTAATATATATTGTAATCCTTATAAGCTTCATCCATTAGCTCAACCTGAAAATGGAGTGTGGAGAAATCCACTTCCGGACAGATATAGAACACATCGCTGCCAGTTGCTTGATTATCAATATAATAGGTCACTCCATTGTTGAAATCCACTTCATTCGGATCGTAAGTCACAACCGGACGTCCTGTGGTCGGATGAGGTGTAAGGATCGCTTCAGTGGGTAATCCAATAAAAGTCACGTTTGCCTTCAAGTTTTTCTGGACCGCGCCGCTGCTCTCCGTGAGTTGAAGGGTTCCGATCTTTATTTTTGAGACTAAATGGAAAAAAGTAAGGTCAACATATTTCCCGTGTGTGTCATAACTGTATGCATCCGACTGGGCCCCTATCAGATATTCCATTATCTGATTGTTATAATTCTCATAATAACCTTCCGAACTTGACGAATTCTGGAAGGTCACGGCTACGGGATCCGCTGATGGTTCATATTCGGAGTCCCAAGGCACTGTCCATCCATAAAAAGTGTGAGGAGTATTCAGTGTTTGCCATTCCAAGGGTTCGGAGCCATCCATGGGGTCAAGTTTTCCCTCATACCCGGAAGCCACTTTATATGTGCCATATTGGGTCACCGTTTCTCCCTCTACAGTTGTGCCTAATTCAATATAGATGGGCTTGTTGTAAGTCTGGGAAATATAGATTGAATCCAGGGCTCTTGTTTTAATTTCTCTGGTCTCTTTCACCATGTAGCTGAATTCAAGAGTCCTGTCTTTTCCATTGTTCAATCCCCCTTCATCTGTGGCCACACAGGAAGACATTGAGATGGAGAAGAAGGTTCCAGCTATCCCCAAAACCAACCATAGACTATATTTTTTTCTTCTTGCAATCATATCTATGAAATGTTTTAAGGAGTCGTGGGTAAAATCAAACCGCCTACATTATCATATCCGAAATCCCTCACATTGATGTTCCAGACATTAAATTGAGACATCCATTCTTTCCAGGCCTCTTCATTGGGAGCCGCGCCCACAAAATTACCTCTATATTCTGACGGTCCGGAAAGGACATCTCCCCAGCCCACAAGTTTCGAGAAATTATAGCTTGAAGAACTCTCTATCCTCCCTATAAGTCCTCCCGTGGCATTAATGTCAGCTTCTCCGGAGGTGGGTCCATACACCGATACTGTAGCGATGCAATTATCTATAATTCCGTTGACAACTCCTCCCACCATTCCTCCTGTATAGCTTAAGCTGGTGACATATCCATAGGGTTTGACAACACCGGCTCTCACTATTCCGCCGGCATTGGAACCTGTAAGACTGGAGCTGGATTCGGAAGTCATCAGGCCTACCATACCTCCTATGTTAGATACCTGTCCTTCACTCCCTGTGCTGTCTATCGACAATGAGGGGAGATTCACCTCGGAAATATATCCGCTTGATTCTCCTGCGATACCCCCTATACTATATCCACCCTGTGGCCCTTGACAGGTATTGACGATAGTTACAGAGAAGGGATTTTCTGTAGTTACCTCGCTTAATATCCCGGCATTCTGTCCGCTGACTCCTCCTATCAACACATCCACGTTGACCGGATAATCAGTATCAGACTCTATTCCGTCAGGGTTATTTACCGTCAAGCCGGTCACATTTATTGAAAATGTGCCGGAAAGGGTCACTTCATTGATTGATCCGGTATTCGAACCTACAACTCCTCCTACATTATGCGTCTCACTCGATGACAGACCCTTGACATAGACTTTCAAAGCCACATTTATCAACCTTACATTATTGATTTTGCCTTGGTTAAAATGACACAGAGCGCCATTTCGGCTGTTATCAAGCTTTTCGTCGTTCGATTCATACGAAATAATTGTCGCGTCCACCGACTTTAATCCCAGGTTTAATATTGAACCCTTATTTTCTCTAAACAACGGGTCGGCAAGATTGCGGATGTAATGTAGACCTCCGTCAAACACAAGACTGTTGTCTAAATCCGGTTGAAAACCGGCATCCTCAAAGGCGGAATAATTGAAATTTTTGAAATCTACATTCCTCAAGAGACGTGATCCCATGGGAGTTTTTTCAAGTATTAAAGTTTCCGCTCCGGTTTCAGGATCAGTATAAGTGTAATCTCCTCCTTGGGTCGCAGCTTTAAGGAAATCCTCTACTTCTACATCAAAATAGTCGTCGCTTTCATCCCAACTTGACCCCGGAGGAGGAGTATTGATGGTTATACCCGGCGACTTTGTAATATCCAATGTGTAAGTGATGCCGGCCTGGAGGTTTGGCTCATTGTTTATGACTCCGTCACCCCCCACTTGTGGAGGGATGTTGTCATAATCATATATAAGATAAGGATAGGTGGTAGGAGCCGTGGCCGGATATTCAATATTGAAGGAATTATAATAAGCAGGTTGTAGGAAATAGCTCACCTGCGTATCTCCGATAGGATTTCCTTCTGGATCTGTCTCTGTATACGGACGGCCCTCTATGAAAACTCCGTTGGCATACTGAGGATTAGGCACCTGAAGAAACTCAAAATTCAGAGTGGGCTGATTGTCAGAGTCTGTGCCCATCCTTATTTCAAAAGCGTTGTTAAAATTCATCGCAGCCATTGTGGTCGGATCCTTCACCCCGCTTGATGAAAACCAATAGGAGTCTGACACCAAAGGCTCCATATTCACCAAAGTAAGATAGGTGCAAATATGGTTGAAATTAAGGCTCACGGCAAACCCGTAATTGATCCCGGAAGCGGATAAGGCATACAAGGGATCGGTCATGGGGGTGAGACCCGAAAGAAGATATCGGGCGGATGGATTATCGGTGGTCAAAACTCCGTTGCTCTCGCTAAGATAATAAGCTATGAATTGGCCGTCGGTAGCTGTAGAGGGCCAGGTTAAGGTCGAACCGTCAACGGCGTTCCATTGCCTGCCGTCGAATCGCAGTGCCCCATATCTTTTCACCACTTCATTCTGCGTGACGCCATTCTCATCCAGATAGCTCACATTGAAGGTGCCGAGGATATGAATCACATCATCCACAGTGAAAACCCTCTTTACCTCATCAATCACGAAAAAATCTCGAGTCCCGATATCGTCGGGAAGACTTAAATTGAAATCCACCGGAAGTTCCTCAGTCGAAGGCCGCGATGGAGATCCTTGGCTTTGCTGAAATTCATCGTTGCATGATGCAAAGGCAAGGAGTGTGAGTATTAAGGGTAATATTTGGGTTAAATATTTTCTCATCTATTATATTATGCTCGTAATATTGTTCACGAAGGAGAAGTCACCGGTAGGATCCGTGCCTATGAGCATTTCGGCTCCCGGAATTGTGCTGGTTGAATTGCTGATTAATACCCCCCTGATAGTGCAATCACGCACTACTCCATTATTCATGCTTCCCGAAATCATTCCTCCAGGGCCCGAGGGATTAAATAGATAGCAGTTGTCGATGTTGCAATTCACAACGTATCCTCCCTCTATATAGGCCGCCAGGATTCCTGCTGATCCCGTAATATCGGGCTGAATGTCTGAATCCTCGAAATCCAGGTTTTGCAACTGGCCCGAAAGCGTCCCCACAAATGTTTTGTTTAGTCCCGTTATTGTATGGTTCAGGAATTTCCCTCCGGAGAGATTGGTGCTTATGCCGTCCAATATATCGCCCGAAGCCAATTTTGAAATCACCACTGGATAACTATAGGGATTAGGCATATCTGGATCGTCATCCTCAGGCACATAGTTAGAGAGGTCAAGGTCGCTAAGAATATAGAAATGCCAGTTTGACACGGAAGGGTTCCCTTCTTCCACTATCCGGTCTCCGTAACTGAGCAAGTTGTTTATATACTCCACGTTATCGGGTGCCTGAAGGTAGAGATTATAGTCTCTCACCCACAGGGCGAATTCCGCCGCGTCGTTTATCCCGCGTTTCCTTTGATCGGTGAGGTCTACATTATTGCCCCATGGTTCAATCCTGAAGGGATTGACCGTCGGCACAAGTTCTTTCATGGTTATTTCCATGGGATATCTCCATCCGGGTTGAACCTGTTTGGTAAAACTTCCCCCCTGCGGCATAAGTTTCAGAGAGGAAACCCTCTGGTAATAACCGTCGTTGTCACAAAGTTCCACGTATTCCACCGTAGTTAGCTGATTGGGGAGAGTCGGGATGATAACATACCAGGCAGCCTGGCCGTCGGGGTCATCCTGGGTGATACCGTAATTGCTGCCCTGCCAGGCATCCCAACGTCTTGCGTTTTCCTGAGTCATGTCTGCCGATTCCACCATCACAAGAGATGGAGTGCAGCTCCATGAAGAGGCGGTCGGATCATACGTAATTTTTAAATGTGTGATTCCGGTGCTTATCACTGCTGTGATTCTTCCCTTGTCGCTCGGAGGATTGTTGAAACCCTCTCCCCTCATGATTATCAACTCCGCGAAGCCATGAGTGAATTCCCCAAACATACTCATATCTTTACCATCCTTCACTCCTTGGAGTTCAAGAAATTGCGACATCAAAACGTCTTGGCATTTCATCGTGCCGTTGTCGGGGATTCTCAAAGGCATACCCTCTGCCGCCACTGTGGAAGAATATGGGAAATACATGAAGGTTTCGTTCGACTTCATCCCCGAAGGATCGAAAGTGGATTGATTGGGTCCGGTAAATTGGCCATTACCCTCCTGATATGTCAACATGGCATTAACGAATGGAGTGGAATAATTCCCTTCGAGCCAATTGCCGCCGGAGGCATAAAATCCCATCATATCTCCCTCCTGAAAACCATTAAACGACCATTGGTCGGCACTGTCGGCACGGTTAGCGCGGGTCTCTGCCATTGTCTCAGCCATATTGTTGCTGCCAAGTGTCATCGTTATGGCAAGCGGCAACTTCCGGCCTCCATTCGGCCCATCATTATTGTCGTTGACACACGACCATAATCCGGCCAATAAGACTGTCAGGATGATTATATGTAGTGTAAATCCTTTTTTCATTCTCCTTAATTATGGAATACCTTCAAAATTCAGAGAGCCATTGAGTATATTAACAAGAGTGGCGCTGTTGGTGACTGTTTTATAAGTTGTGCCCGAATACACTTGCACTGTATAACCGTTGAAACTGAAACTATACGGAAGTTTATCGGAGCCACCGGGCACCATTTGCCCGGAGATAACGGAGTAGTCTAAGGAAATTGGACTCCAGATATTGAAGTTCCATGTTCCGTCTTCAAGATTGCCATATCTCTTCAGCTGATAAGAATTTGCATCATTGTAAAATCCTATCAATTTTGTAAATTCTGTAGCCGTATAAATTCCTGCCTGATGACCGTCTACAAAAAACTCACCCTTATCAACCCATTCCACTACCTTCACCGGCATAAACACAAGCTCGGGTGGCTGGTTGGAAACTATGGTTCGCAACGTCAGGACATGCTCCTTAAGAAAACTTAGGGTCATAGGATATTCAGTGGTGTGTTCTGAGTCAACAACATTCATTGCGTAGGGCACGATTCCTGAGAAAACCCTGTCGTTGCTTAGTCTTATCGAAAGGCGCGGCCTCGCTTCGCTGGTCAATAGATCTTGAGGCGGCAAAACAAAATCCTTAGTTGTATAAACCATGGTGTTTTCATCTATTTCCTCTGTAGAAGCCCAGCCGATGGAAGGATTCACAAGCTGAAGTGGAGTATAGGCCTCCGGCTCCTCGGAAAGGCTCAGTAACCCTGTCATTCGGTCATAGGTCAAAGGCTTTTGGTTGATAGAGGAAATCTCCACTATTGCATCTCCCAAATCCAAGTCTTCATTGTTTTCGTAAGTCTTATCTACAGTTATTTCCACCACCAATCTTGCCATATTGTGGTGCAATTGGAAATTAAGGGTTTTCAATGTGTTTCGATTGACCTGCAGACTTCCCCAAAGAAGGTCATTAGATCCCCCCTGGTCGTCAAACACAGCGGCCTTAAATCTCCCCCCGTCTTCAAGATTAAGGGTCATTGGATTCTCTGTATCGGCTTCTCCTTCAGACGGGGCGACATTGTCAAGATAGAAAGTGGGCACGGACCCTCCCACTTTTTCCCAAGTCATTTCATCATAAGTAGTCTCCTCTTCATCAGGGAGCAACACGAATCCAATACCGGGAATAACCGAGAGATCAAAATCCACAATGCCCAAGGCATACTCCAGGGTAGTCTCTTGAGGATAGGCAAAATAGTAGGTTCCCTCCGTGACGTCTCCATCAGCTTGGTAAACTCTAGAAGCGGCCATCTTAGCCATAGAAGCGGAAACAACCACTCTATCCGACTCTCCCTGAGGGTCATCCAAGGCTGCTTCCTGACTGCAACCCGTCAGAGCCAAAATCATAATGGCGATTGACGTGCCCTTTAGCGACATGGCTTTTATATTCTTATGTCTTGGGTCAAAAAGATGCATAGGCTTTTTCCTCTGTTTCTTTTTTAGCTTGATTGATAGCCGTTATTCCTCTTCATACACAGTCATGTCTGACGATGAAGTGCCCCAGGGCAATATCTTGGCGCCTACCAGAATGGTTTCATTAACTTTTCTCGGCAGATATAGATATAACTGTTGAAGGGTTCCCTGAACCAGGTTAAGTTTTCCCGTGGAGGTGATCACATTATTAGTGTAGAAATAATAATATTTCACGTTGCCATCCTTCGAAGTAATCGGGAAACATAGCTGAACGTTGGCATTGGCCGACGGCTGCGGAAATAAAACACTGAAATTATAGGCTGCCACTTCATCCGTGGGATCCTCTGAGTCTTGATAATAATCGCCCACATTGATAGTGATTGATTGGTCATCTTCCTCTTGTTGATGCATATACATTTTGATCGGGGTAGATGTAGTGCCGCTTTGCACCAACGGTGCCTCAGTGTCCGGGCTTCGGTTGGCTCTCCATTCGATGTTGAATTGGGTTGAGCCTCCCAAAAGATAAGCTCCCGTCAATGCTCCCGGTTCGAAACCGGAATAACTCATATTGTCTCCCACAACGGTTTCCTTATATACAGGCACATATAATGTCACCTTCAGATAAGTCATAAGGTGAAAGAGGCGAAAATTCATCCTTGTGAATAAGGCATCGGTGGCATGGTTGGCCCCCAGAATGTCGGATTGCTTAAATCTGGTCTGGTCATAAGGTTTATCACCCGCCCCGGTCTGATCGGAATTCACGTAAAATATAGGCGACTCGCTCTCCGGGAAATACATCGCGAAAAATGAGAAGGCTGTTCCAACCGAACCGAGATTCTTTACAGCTCTCCAATCTATGGATTTCCTTCCGGTCACAGCTTCAAAATTGTATCCCTCGTCCCAGTCGGCAGCTTCGTTTTCGTAGAATTCGTATTGATACATATAGGGACTCGCATTTTCATCGGGATTACTGAAATTCGGATTACTGTTGTTGTCCGACCCCATTTGAGATATGTAAAGGATACTCCCGGGAGTGAAGAATGAATCATCTGTCACTATGGCTTTTGCCTCTCCCGGCTCGAGATCATCCATACCCGGAGCTTCCGCACGGCTCAGCAATTGG
The DNA here is from genome assembly GCA_022509125.1 of Muribaculaceae bacterium. GTDB lineage: Bacteria > Bacteroidota > Bacteroidia > Bacteroidales > Muribaculaceae > Lepagella. The sequence goes on from JAFLTU010000003.1 coordinate 53,303, forward strand.
ATACCCACTTCCTTAACCTCACCTTCATTCATGTCTGCTTTGCCTCCCGGCTGATCTTCTCCCGAACAACCGATGCAAAGAAAAATCAATGATATGGTTATGTATAGAAATTTTTTCATTTAAAAAAATACTGCAAATTAGTCCCCTTCTGCTAAATGTAAAGTTTTTTCTATTGGGGAAGGCCTGTCGGTGGATCTCCCTTTTCAAGCCAGCCGTTCACCGCCTCTCGATTCCAGTCGGCAACCTCTGCATAGACTTCCACATCTCCCTGCGTCATATTGAGTCTTATAATCACGCTTGTGTTTCTGAAAAGGGATTTAAGATTTACTATGGGTTCATTCACAAAATCAGGAGCAAGAAAGGCGGGATTCAAATCTGTCAATGTTATCGTCAGAGAGTATATCTGCGCCTCCGAACTCGTTTGGGTTTTAGGGTTCAGCGTGTTCTTGCTCTCTGTGATGTAGAACGGCCCGACGTTGACTGTTGTAGGAATTATGTCTTCATCCTCATTATCCGGTTGCTGGGCGCCATCCACTACGAATGAGTCTGTTGGTGCCACGAATACGTAGGATTGATAGTTGTCGGTGGGGATTTCATAATCCGAAATCCAGCCATATTGGGTGTTGAAACCTCCGTTTTGCGACGAACCCGTGATTTTACCCGATTCTTCGGAAACTTTTGCCAGCCAGTCTACCCAATACAGAGTCTCGTCGTTGAATGTCTTGGTAATGTCGTCGGAACCCACATGGGCAAAGAGATAGCTGTCGGGATGGTAATAGCTCATATTTATGCCTCCTATCTCCACTCCCGACTCTCGGTAGTTGTTGAAGGTAAAAGTGAATTTCGTGGCCACAGGCACGAGATACGTAGTCCATTCCACTAATTCGTTAACAACACCCGGCGTTGGCTGCACCTCCTTTATCTCCTCCTCATAAGTGGAGACATAGGGAATAAAAATGCTTCCCGTTTCGTCTGCTGAATAGGAGGGGGTGAAGTAAAGTGAATTCATTATGTTGCCGATCGCAACGGGATCCTCCTTATCTCCCGGTTGATAAGAGTTGAGGAGTTCAGGCAGGTTGTCGGGCAGCTCCTGAGGGAGAGTCACTCCCGTCGGTGCTTTGTAGGAAATATCTTCCACGCTCTCCTCGTTGGCTATGAGGTAAAGGCGTTTATTTCCGCTCTTGGTGACAAATGTGTAGAAATATTGAAAATTGGCCACAGGCTTGGCTTCCAGGCCGTTAAGTTTCACATAATAGTTTTCCTCCACTTCTCCCTCATCCAAGTCCAGGATAATCACACGGAGGCTTTGTATCATCTCGGCCACCGATGAGTTTAAGTCTAAGCGGGTTGACACCGGAAGTATATTGAGCCTCACGGTTATATTCCCCTCTTTATGGTATGGCATCTTTGCCTCTTCGTCATTTCCCGAAGTGCAGCCTGTGGCGAGGCTCATAAAAAACAAACCTGCCAATAATATGAATGCCAATCCTTTATCTTTTCTCATTCCCTTTATTTCCAAATCTTCTTTGGCTTTCAAGATTCTACGTCGTAGTCATGGATCACTACTCTCCAGGAGTTGATGTAAATATAGGAGCTGATCCATTGTCCCTTGTATAGGAAGAAGGTGAGCTGATACTCGTCTTCCCTGTCAAGAAATTCTTGATCGGTCATCTGATGGCCATAGGCCTGTTCATAATAACTCTTGGCAAGCAGAGCATATTGTATGATAGGCACGCTTGCGATTATATCTTCAGCCGACTCGGAATTTCTCACTGTCAGTCTCGTCTGGTTGGCCTGTTCGGCCATCAGCCGGGCCGTGCTCAGGTCGGCCACCAGTCCCTTGTTGTATTGGATGTTGCCTGAACTGTCTGTCAATTCCATTTCATCCGATTCCTGGTTCCAGGGAAGGTAGGCCACCTGCGTAGAACCCACCAATGAATTATCGTAGGCCATATCCGCATCCTCTCCATCTATGGTGATATCGAAGTCGGAGGCTTCGATATCGCCGCCCGACAACTCCTGGAGTATGATCCTGACATGGTTGGTGTCTTTGGTGAGCGGCATTGTGTAATAGTAGGTCTTTCCGTCTTGGGAATCGGGAAGACTCACGCTGATATTCCCCTGGAAAAGAAATTTCAATTCAGTGTCGGAATAGACCGGATAGTCATCGTCGCTCTTTGTGTTGAGAGAGCACATCATATCCTCGAGAGTCGAGACGTCGGCTGTCGGCTGAGAGACCGTGAATGACTCTCCCTTACCGTCGCTGTTCCCTATACCGCACCATGCCACAAGCTGATAGTCGCCGGGCTCCATGGTGAGCTCCATCATGTAGTCGGGGTTTTTAAGTTCATCCCCTGAAGCAGTGAATTCCTCTAGGAATTTTCCATCTTTGTCATACACATAGAGATTCACGGAAGTCACTTCCGAGGCGAAGGCATTAGCCCATTTGAGGTTCATGTCGTAGACGAATTGCAGGTAATAATGCACCTGGCAATCCCCCTCGTCGTCATAGACAAGGTTGTCACATGAACTTCCTCCGACACAAAGGAGAGAGGCTGTGAATAAATTGAAAATTATTTTCCTCCACCTATGATTCATCACCACGGTATGTTATAATCCTGAGCCACTACTCTCCATTGGAGAATCTGTATAGCTGCCGAAACGGTGTTGTCGTCGCTTTGGGTCCTTTCGGGGTAGATGGTTTCCGTGGAGTCATACACCGGAGTTCCCAGGCCGGCAAGCGATTTGAGAGTAGACAGATAGATATGATTGCGTACTATTCCGTAATACCCGGGGGTGTCTTCGCTTCCCAAGTGTTGGATTGGGAAGAAATAATAGGTCATTCCGTTGTTCCATACCATCAGATGGTTCACTGCGTCGCGCATATAGGTATTGACTTCAGCGGTTGTCATCACGGCGGCATTCTGGCTATTACCCATCGTCCACGTCAACTGCGCTCCGCTTGTCGACAAAACGGGATACACATAATAGTTGGCCTCGTCTTCCTCTTGCATATCAAGGTCATAGGCTGTGGCGAAGGTAAAGTCAGTGTCCTGGATACTCTTGAATGTATAGGCACCGTCGCTACCTGTGCGACTGTAGAGATTGCTGAAGGCAGTTGTAATAAGTTTGGCCTGAAGCTGCGGGAAGGTGTATTTGATATAGTTCCATTCACACATCGGGTAGGGATTGCCATTGACATCCACGAGCTGGGCCGCGATTATAACGTCGGTGGCATAGGCCGGCCCCTCAGGATTGATCACCCCGTTGGTGCCTGTATTATATGTGTTGGCGTTCTCCTGAAGATACGTCGTGTAGGAGTTAGTTCCGGTCGTGATTACATTATCCATTGCCGGGAAAGGATTGTTGGTGGACTCGCTGCCATTGAAATCTCCGTAGAGATAATCAAACGAGTCGGTTTGCGGATTGGGATTGACTCCCCAGAAAGAACGCTTATACGACACTGAGTTCCACACGGCCATGTCGTTACCGAATAATGCTGTATTTGTCCATCCGGCATCCACCATCTTTACAAGGCGGCTTGAATTGGCACATCCAGTCACATTCCAGCCCAGAAGTTTCACATATATGTTTTCCTCTTCCCCTTCTGTAGTGTTTGTGCCGTTCACTACGTTATACTGACCCAAAAGGTAAATAACAGTCCCGTCTGCAAGTGTCTGCGACGTGTTGGTCAAGCCTAAAACGAAATCAAGTCGTGCCAAAATCCTCTCAACATAGATTATAATCGGATCCGCCTCGGCCTCAGCCTCGTTTGCTCCGAAATTGTCTTCTGTTATGATTGTGGCGTCTACTATAGTGTTGTCGTCAACATACACGGAATTCGACATAACGAAAGTTCCGGCTCCCATAAGACCGGTGCGGTAATCTTCCACTCTTTCCCTGAGTGTTTCCAACGATGGCCCGTTGACAGTGAGGGTCGAGGCCCCGGTGTCTTCCGAGGTGCTGGGGTTGTAGGCAAGCAGTCCGGAGGGTGGATTCAAAACCGCCAAGACTGAGGCCGGCTGGCTCTCCTGAAGGTTCGCAGGCATCACAAGACCGAGTGTAACATTCAGGATCTTTTCCACCGTTTCATTCTCCACTAATGAACCGCTGCCGCCGGGAGAGCCGGTGGTGCCGTCTGTCGCGTTGGGATACCAGTCAAGGTAGGAGTTGAAATTATTGTTGCCTGTGCCCTTGTTCTCCCACACCGGGAAAGGTTCCCCCTCCTCATCGAAGAAATAAAACCTCACCTGGTTTACTGTATTTTCTTCGGCGGTTCCGTTTTGATAATCATCAGCACGGGTCCCCAAAGACGACACCACGTTGATGCTTAAATATTTGGTCACCCTTGCCTCCGGAGGATTACCCGGTTCCGGGTTTTCATTTATTGTCGACTGGTCTGAACATGCCGCCAAAGCTAACGCCGGGAGCAACCACAATAACTTCTTAATCATAAATATAATTATTTACCTGGGAATTTCTATTCAGTAGATTTTAGTAGACTTGTCCTAAATTTCTGCAAAATTACTATCATTATTACGCTAAAATCTCCTTTTTCTAATTATTATGCCAAATTTAACACATTTTTAATATTTATTAACAATATCTTACTCCTAATTCATAGAATTCTCTCCTAAAAAACAAAAAATGAAGAAATTAGAGATTGATAGAGACTGTGTTCGAAATCGAGTTAATCGTTGATCTCCTTTTCTATAGTTCTTTATAGATTTGCCCCGTCACTCGTCACTTAGCACTTGGCACTCGGCACTTAGCACTCGGCACTTAGCACTCGGCACTCGGCACTCGGCACTCAGCACTTGGCTTGGCACTCGGCACTCAGCACTCGGCACTTGGCACTCGTCACTTGGCACAAAATAGGGACGGAAGTTTCCGCCCCTAAAAGTTATACCTTAAATTTTACTTTCCCATCAAAGTCAAGCCCTGGAGGAGCTTCGTCATTCCGCTTTGAACTTGGCTTTGCTGCGAATATCGCCGGCCGAAGCACCGATCAATACCTCGAATTCGCCCGGTTCCATGACCCAGTCATGTTTATCGGCGTCGAAATAGCTTAAGTCCGAGCGGTCGAGCTCGAATTTCACGTCTTTGGTTTCCCCGGGATTCAGTTCCACTTTCTTGAAGCTCTTCAATTCCTTTACGGGACGTTCCACACTTGATTTCACATCCCTTACGTAAAGCTGCACTGTCTCCTTCCCTTTGCGGTCGCCGGTATTGGTTACGGGCACAACCACCTCGATCTTATCATCACCCTTTGCGAAGATTTTGGGAGCAGTCGCATCCCCATATGCGAAGGTGGTGTAGCTCAAGCCATGGCCGAAGGGGAATGTCGGGGTCAGTTTGTTTTTGTCGGTGAATCTATAACCCACGAATATTCCCTCGTTGTAGGGCATGTCGTAGACTTCGTTGCCGAGAGCGTCAACGCTCTTGTGGCCCGGATATTCGCCAAGTTTATGGGCTCCTACCTGGTCAAGCGAAGCATAATAGGTGTAAGGCAGTTTTCCGCTCGGATTAACGTCGCCTGTCAAGACATCGGCCAAGGCGTTGCCTGTCTCGCTGCCGAGATACCATCCCTGCACTATCGCCGGAACTTTATTTACCCATGGCATGGCCACTCCGGTGCCGCTGATATTCACCATCACGAGATTGGGATTGGCAGCAGCAAGGGTTTCGATCAATTCATCCTGATTATATGGCAGCGACATGGTCTCCCGATCGGAATCTTCCGCATCCTGATGGTCGCTTTTGTTAAGTCCACCGATGAAAATCACCAAGTCGGCATCCTTTGCCACTTCTACAGCCTCGGCTGTGAGCTCTTCCGGAGTCCGGTTGTCGGTGAGGTCCTGGCCCGTGCTCACTCCGTTGTATTCTCCGGAGGGATCGCCTACATAACCGCGGGCGTAGACGATTTCCACTTCTTCGCCAAGACGGTTCTTGATGCCGTCAAGGGGTGTGATTTCATGGCGCGCCTTAAGAGAGGAGCTCCCTCCACCCACTGTCATTTTCTTTATGGCATTCTCCCCTATCACTGCCACTTTCTTATGTTTTGCAGGATTGATTGGCAAAGTCTGGTTTTCGTTCTTGAGAAGCACAACCCCTTCTCCGCCGATCTGACGTGCCGCTGCGATATGTTCGTCGCTCCCCATCGAGCCCCAGGGCTTGTTGCGGTTCATTGCCGTGCGGAAGGTGAGACGCAAGACTCTTCTAACCTTATCGTTGAGTTCATCTTCGGAATATGTACCGTTTTGGATTCCCTCTAAATATGGCTGGGCGAGAAAATAATTGTCGTAGGCATTGCTGGCGCCGTTGCTCAAACCGTCGGTCCAGCTGCCGAATTCCATGTCAAGGCCTCCGCTTACGGCTGTCTTCGTGTCATGCACTGCTCCCCAGTCGGAGATCACAGCGCCGTCCCAATCCCATTCCCCTTTCAGAATCTGGTTCATAAGGATAGGGTTATAGCTGGCATGCTCGCCGCGGAAAAGATTGTAGCCTCCCATAAAACTCCACGCCTCCCCCTCAGTTGCTGCAGCCTTGAATCCGGGGAGATAGATCTCGTAGAGAGTCCGGTCGTCTACTATCGGATTGGAGGTGTGGCGGTTGATTTCATTGTTGTTGAGTGCGAAGTGTTTAACGCATGCAGCCACTCCGTTGCTCTGCACACCCTGCACGTAAGGCACCACCATCTGAGAGATCAGATAGGGGTCTTCCCCCATATATTCGAAGTTACGTCCGTTCAAGGGAGTGCGGTAGACGTTGATACCGGGACCTAAAAGCACGCTTTTGTTGCGGAATCTGGCCTCCTCGCCGATACTCTTGCCATAAAGAAGGGCCATCTCAGGATCCCACGTGGCTGCAAGAGCCGTCAGCGACGGGAAAGCGGTGCAGGAGTCGTTGGTCCAGCCGGCCTGTTCCCATTCGTCCCAGAGCACTTCCGGTCGCACTCCCATAGGACCGTCGGTGGTCCATAACTCTGCGATGCCTAGTCGCGGAACGCCCGGAGCCGAGAATTTCGATTGCGCGTGGATGATATTGATTTTCTCCCTCAGAGTCATCCGGCTCAACGCATCCTCTACCCTCTCTTCCAAGGGTTTCGTCTCGTCAAGATAGACCGGTGTCTCAGCATTAACGGCTCCCGTCAGCAAAAAACCTAACGTCGCCGCCGCTATTATTCTCTTCATATATCTTTTTGTTAGCAATTAGTTTTCGTATTAAGGGGCGGAAACATCCTGTTTCCGTAAAAGAAAGCTCCCGCCCCAACTCTTACAACGATTGTTGTCGTGATTCATCGAGATTCATCGAGATTAATCGTGGTTAATCGTGGTTAATCGAGTTTAATCGCGATTCATCGCGATTCGTAAACTAAATGAAAGGGGCGGGAAAGCCGAAGCCTCCCCGCCCCGTTTCTTAGCATGAAGTTTGTATGTAGATAAGGATTAGTTGATTTTTAGTTTAATCCTGATTCATTTCGCTTGATGCCTCCGGAGTTCTCCTTAGAGTTTCACTACATCGATTGTGCCGCTTTCAACTCCGGCTGTCAGGTCGATGGTGAACTGATAGGTGGCTCCAACTTCCAATGCCACTCCGGCTGCCAGACTGATGTTGCCATCGCTTTGACCAACGGAGATATAGTCTGAAGCTGTTCCGGTCTCTGTAAGAAGGTTGTTAGCTCCGAATTCGCCGTTGTCCCAGGCGTTGATGTAGAAGAATTTGAAGTTGATGGCATCATTCTGGATCCTTTGGCCCGGGGTGGAGCTCAAAGCCTCTCCGGCTGTGGCCGTCACTCTAAACACTTTGGGTGAAACTTCAGGCATACAGTATCCGTTCTCCGGTGTCCAGCCTATCTGATACTGGAGCGACGGGTTGCCGAAACCTTCGCCGATAATCCAGATAGCTCCGGTGCCATCGTCCTGAAGCGACATCGCGCTGCCGTTTTCGTTACATCTGTAAGCCCCGATATAGCCTTTCTCCTTGTTTACAACTACATTGTAATAGCCGCTCACAGGAATGAAGGTCAATATATCGCCCGACACTGTGTAATAATCGGGATCGATATAAAGGTCGCTTACATTTACGTCGCCGGTGAAGGTAAGAGTCTCGCCCTGATTCAAGGAGACAACCAACGAATAGGTGGAATTGTCTGTAGTGTTCATCTCAGTGCCGTTGAGCGACACGGGCTTCTCTTCAAACTCGTTCTCGCCTGCCACTTCGGCTTTCAGGATAGCGTTGTCGATACCATTGGTGCAATCCAGAGTAATCACATAAATTGTGTTGGCTTCCAGTTCCACTCCATCATTCAGGTAGAGGTTACCGTTGTCGTGTGTGTCACCGTCGCCCACTCCGATTAAGTTGGTCTCGGAAGTAAGCATAGTGCCGGTTAACTCGGTGCCCCAGCCATCCTGACCGAAAAACTTGAAGTTGATGGATTTCACGTCTATGTTGAGACCTCCCACCACTGTCACCTGATATACATAATCAGACTGAGGAGCCATCGGGATACCTGCGCCGGGATTCCATCCGGGAGCGTTAGAGAGTTTGGGATAGCCGATGCCGTCGCCAAGAATCCAGGGAAGACCGGTGCCATCTTGGCTCAATGTGCCGGGAACGCCACCCACGAGTTTCACTACCTTGATATACTGCTTGCCGGTGTCAGCGATGAAACGGTAGTCGCCGTCATAAGCCATGAAGGAATATGTGCCGTCATTGTTATCCTGGAAGAAGTCGGGATTTAGCCACCATTGGTCGAAATTCGGGAAACCGCTGAAGTTGAGGGCGTCGCCCTTGGCAAGACTCGGGATGTCTACCTCGAATATATTGTCATCAACTTGGCTGAGCAACATGTCGTTGATGGTCAGCTCAGTGAAGGGAGCTCCCTCCATGGTGAAAGTGTTGAAGGAGATGGTGTAAGTGCCGGCCGAACCATTGGTGAATGGTATAGACTTCTGGCCGTTTACTGTAATTTCACCCCCTTCGTAACCCCAGGTCACTTCCCGGGTTGCTCCCTCGGCTGCCGGGGCCACAATCATGGCCGGCATCTGGCCCGGGAAACTCTCGGTCACTTCATAGTTGTACATGGAGACTCTCTCCATCCTGTATTCATTTCCGTCGTCAGCCACGAGGGTCAGATAAGGATAGTCGGCGTGGGAAACGTCCACTCCTAAGATCTCCTCCGTGATTGTGAAATTGATATTCTGGAGGGTAAGACGCAAGGTGGCCTGCCCGTCCGGAATATTGGCGATATAGGGGATCTCGATGTCCACAGGATAGGTTGCTCCGCTCTCTTTAGTGCGGATCACCTGTTCGCCCACCAGCTCAGAGTCGAAATAGAGCTCGGCGTGGATAGTCGACAAAGGCACGCTGCTGTCGGAGGCCTTTACGTCTAGATGGAGGATGTCGCCGAAATAGGCGGAGCCGGCATACCCGGTGATATCCATCACCGGATTGCCCGGATTTTTCACGTCGTCGTCCTTACAGGAGACCATCAGGCCCCCCAAGGCGAGTATCATGGCTATTGATTTTAAATATTTCATAGTGGGAATTTTTCGTTTTGTTCGTTATTGTTTTCTGATTAATCGAGATCCATCGAGCTTTATCGAGATCCATTGAGTTTCATCGAGCTTTATCGAGATTCATCCCGCTTAATCGATCCTCATCCCGATTAATCAGAATATTAATTTTCATTACCAGCGCAACGAAGTCACTGAGTTGCCCGGCAAGGTCACCGCAAACTTATATTCGCCGTCGGCCACCGTGAAGTTTACCTCATCGGCGTTCTTGTTGAGAAGCACGAGGCCGTAGGTGCCGTCGGGATTCACAAATGCGCTGCTGATCACATTGTTCTGAGCTCCGGTGGTCCCGATTCTATAGGCTCCCGGTTTTGCCACGCTCGACATGTGGGCCAGCACATAATAGAAAGCATTCTTACGGATAGTCCCGTTGTTGAGAAGGTCAACTGTGCCATAGCCGGTCTTGCAGCTGCCATCGGCCGGACTAAACGGGCCATGGTTCTCGTCAAGCATAAGGTTCCAGAGGATCACACCACGGCTCCAGTTGTTGGTAGTACCCAGGGAGATGTTTTCCATGTGGTTCATAAGATGTAGCTGCACATTCTCGGTAACGTCGCCCGGTGTCCATGTGCCATCGGTCGATTCGGTGAATACCAACTCCTTCGAGGGGTTTGCCTTGTGGATGTTGGCGAGTTCGCTGACGTTGCCGCCGTAATTGTGGTAAGCAGCTCCGGCAATATATTTCGCAGCCTCGGGATCCTGGTAAATCTTGAGCGGATACTGATATTGGTCGCCCATATTGTCGTAGTTGTAGTTATGGTCGAAGCAATAGATCTTCGTGCCAAGGCCGGCCTCTGTGATCTTCGGGCCAAGTCCGGTCTTGATGAAGTCTCTCTCTTCGTCCCAATACATCAGCATACCTGCCGAGTTATTCGGGTTCAAAGGCTCGTTCTGCGGAGTCACTGCATAGATGGGAATTCCATAACCCTCGAAGGCTTGAATCCATTTCACGAAATAGGTGCCGTAGTCCTCATAATATTTCGGATTCAGATGGCCGTTACGCCAGGATGAGGTCGGCGCCATATTGTCGAGATTATCCACCTTCATCCATCTCGGAGCTGTCCAAGGGCTGCCCATCACCTTCACGTTGGGATTGATGGCAAGGATTTCCTTGATCACCGGTATGAGATATTCGGTCTCGATTTTGGTGAGTCCGAAGTTCTCGATACCCTCTTTGTCGTTGAGAGTATATTCGGTTTCTGAGAAGTCGGAGCAACCGATCGGCACTCGGATATAGCTGTAGCCGTAGCCGCCATTCTCAGAGAAGGTCTGCTGAAGGAACTTAGTGCGATCGGTCTGGTTCATCTTCAGAAGATTTTTGGCTGCTGATTCTGTGATGGCGCTGCCGAAACCGTCGATCTCCTGGAACTGGTCGCCCGGATTAAGCTTCATGGTCTTGGTGGCCATGCTCTGGCCCGGCTGGGCTGTGATGGTCGATTCGGTCAGGTCGAAGCTCTTCGTGTTGGTGGTGGTCATCACCCAGACGGTCTTCGTGTTGGCGTCGCCGGAGCCGCCGCCGTTGTCATCTCCGCCCGGAGTGCCCGGGTTCTCCGTCCCGGTCCCGGTGTTGCCACCGGGATTGGACGGTTCGTTATTTTTATCGCCACAAGAGGTCAAGGCCATCGTAGCGGCTAAGATTACTGATAAAATCACTTTCTTGTCTGTCATTATATGTAAATATTAGGATTAGTTAAATCAATATCCCGGGTTCTGGACCACATAAGGATTCGTGTCGAGCACGTCCTGCGGGATCGGGAAGAGATATGAGTATTCCGTGTAAGGATAAGCCAGCGGCAGACGTCCCGGGTCGGTTCTTTGAGCCTCCATCATCACCTCTTCTACGATGTCGAGGCGCACGAGGTCATACCATCTTTCACCTTCGCAGGCCAATTCAAGACGCCTCTCATTAACATATAACCAGAAAAGTGTGTCTTTATTGCCTGCCTCAGTTGCAGTAAGATTTTTAACTCCGGCTCTTGTCCTGATCTGGTTGATGATAGCGGCTGCTCCCGGAAGGTCGCCCTTGCTCAAAAGAGCCTCGGCCTTCAGAAGCAAAAGGTCGTCGTAGCGGAGGAAGTAAACAACGCTCGAACCGGAACGCACCTTATACATGAAGGCGTAGTTGTCGGAAGGATAATAGTTGCTCCAGGTGCACTCCTGATAGACCACTGTCTGCTCCTTTCTCTGGGTGTCGCCCAATTCGTCGAAGGCTGCCACGAGGTCGCGGCTCGGAGTGATCCATTTTGCCCATGAGAAACTGCTGTTCCAGTCTTGCACGTCGTGGCCATACATCCAGGACGCCCAGTTGCCGGAACCCACAGGATAATGCACCTCAAGAATTGATTCGGGGGTGTTTTCGTAAAGAGGGGTTCCCACTACGTTCTGACCGCTCGACGGAGTCATGTCCACGTCGAAGAGCATCCCGTAGGTGGCGTTCAGTGCATAGCCGTTGGCTGTCAGCTCGTCTACATATTGGATCACTTTGTCGTAGTCTCTCACTGCCTTTTCGGCGTAAACCTTTGCCAGGAGGGCGGTGGCTACGTCGTGGCTGAAGAGGGTCTTGTCGCCGTTGCCCTTCGGGGCATACTGATAGGCGTCGAAGAGGTCGTTGAGGATATATTCATAAGCCTCGGCCTCGGTGTTCTGTTTCGGGAAGTAGCTCTCGTATGCCTCTTCGATGTTCTCGGAGGTGATGTCGGGCGGAATGGTGGTCACCAAAGGAATGTTGCCCCACATACGAGCCGCGCGATACCAAATCAGGGCTCTGAACACCTGGGCCTGGGCCTTCATTTCCAATACCTCCGATTGGGGGATGGAGTTATCGGCCACATGTTCGATACCCACGATGAATTTCGTGCAGCGAGCAGCCTGGTTGAAGAGATAGGTCCAGTCACGGTTCATACAGAGGGTCGTACTGTTAAGGTCGTTTGTGGCGGGGTCTACAACCTCGCTACCGGTTGTGCCGGCGTAGGCGTTGTCACTGTGGACGTCGCCGATAAGAAGGAAGTCGAGCTGAAGCTCGTTCTGGTTGCCGCGGATATCCTCATAGAGGGCGGTCAGGGCGCTCTCGGCATCCGCTCTTGTCGCATAGACGGTCATTTCATCCTCGGTGGCATCCGGATTGGTGTCTTCGATCCCTTCGGTCACATCCGAATAGTCGCTCACCGGCTCATAGTTGAGCCCGCAAGAACTGAATCCCAGGAGACCCGCCACTGTGCATCCGATTATATATTTAAATTTCATAACTTTTTTCTTTACGTTTATCGTTTATCGTTTATCGTTTACCGTTTTAATAGTTCTTACTATTTCAAAAACTGTGCACTGTGCACCATGCTCTATGTACTTAGAATGACTATTTCAAAAACTGTGCACCATGCACCATGCACTATGCACTCAGCTTAGAAATCAATATTCACGCCAAACACATAGCTCTTGCAGTGGGGATATGTGCCCCAGTCGATACCCTGCACGGCTCCGCTGCCGCCCCATTGGTTAACCTCCGGGTCCATACCGCTGTAGTGGGTGAATGTCACGAGGTTGGAGGCTGTGAAGTATGGCTGCAATCTTGTGATGCCAATCTTCTTCAGGCAGGGGAAAGTGAAGTCGTAAGCAAGCGTGACGTCTTTAAGACGGATGTAAGAACCATCCTCCACGAAATATGTGGAGTTTCTCATGTTCCAGTTGGCACGCGGCATGTCGGTGATCTGGCCGGGGATTCTCCAACGGTTGAGCACCTTGGCACTCTGGTTCTTGGAGTCATACATACCCTCGGTCTCCATTCTCGAAGCGTTGAAGATGTCGTTGCCGCTCGAGCCCTGGAAGAAGATGGTCAAAGTGAAGCCCTTCCAGCTGAAGTCGTTGGTGAAACCGAATGTGAAGTCGGGGTTCGGGTCGCCGATGAATGTGCGGTCGGATGCATTGATCTTGCCGTCGCCGTTGAGGTCTTTATAGATCATAAGACCGGTCTCCGGATCGATACCCTGGGCCACATAGCCATAGAAGTTCGACATCGAACGGCCCGGCTCGTTTCTTACTACTGCCTCGTTTACGTTCTCCGACGTAACGGCGTCGAGATACACTTTCTGGAGCTCAAGCTTGGTCAGCTTGTTGCGGTTGAAACTCATGTTGAGGTTGGTGGTCCAGGTGAATTCGCCCACAAAGTTCTGGCTCGTGATACCGAATTCGAAACCTTTGTTGACCATCTCGCCCTCGTTTCTCTGGATTGAGGAAGCGGCTGCAGCGCCGGAAGGAAGGCTCACCCACATAAGCATGTCGGAGGTCTTTTTATAATACCAGTCGGCCTGAAGCTCGATACGGTTGTTCAATACTCCGAAGTCCACACCGATACCCCATTGTGTAGTGGTTTCCCAAGTGAGGTCTTTGGTTCTCAGGTTGGCCTGTGAGATGGTCGGCACAGCCGTTGAGTTGCCATCTTCAAACCAGGGCACTCTGTTGATGTTGTATCTCTGGAGATAAGCGTAGTCGCCGATACCGTCCTGGTTACCGGTCTTACCCCATCCTGCTCTCAACTTGAGGTCGCTGAGCCATGAAGAATCCTCAAACCATTTCTCCTGGCTGATGCGCCATGCAGCGGAGATTGAGGGGAAGGCTTTCCAGCGGTGGTCGGGGTGAAGCTTGGAGCTGCCGTCGTAACGGATGTTGGCTGTCACGAGATAACGGGAGTCATAATTATAGGTGATACGTCCGAAGACCGACATGATGCCCCAGGTTGATCCGCCGGTGCCTGTGCCGGTCCAGCTGATCATGTTGGCGGCGTTGAGGGTCTGGATGCTGCCGTTGCGGTAATATTGTCCGTTGATCCAGCTGTTGCAGTAGTTGGAGTCGGTCCAGGATGAACCGGCCATGATGCCCCAGCTGCTCTTCTTAACCTCGAAGTTGTAGTTGGCTACGTTATCCCAGGTCAATACGGTGTTCTGGTTTCTGCCGTCGTAGCCGGTTCCCCCCTGTTCGCGGCCGTAGGTTGTGGTCTCCGGGTCAAGGAAGGAGGTGTCCCAGCCGTTGCGACGGTCCATAGTGAATTTTGAGGAGAAGGTCAATCCCTTGATGATGTCGAAGAAGAGTTCTCCGGATGCAAGGATTCTGTTCTCGCGGCTCCTGTTGGCTGCGGCTCTCGCCTCGTTTTCAAGCGGGCTCTGCATGTTGAGGCCGTAGAAGTTGTTGTAGTAGCGTTCGGGGTTCTCGGGATCCCAGATCGGCGCGTAGGTCGGGGTGTTGATCACTGCGAGGATCACACCGCCGCGGTTACCCACCGTACCCATGGCGCCGCCGCCATTGCTCGAATAGTCTGAATAAAGGATATTGGCCTTGGCCTTCAGCCAGCTGCGGATCTGGCCCTCCACATTGGCGCGGAAGTTAAATCTCTGGAAGAAGGAAGACTTCAAGATACCGTTTTCTCTCTGATAACCGCCCGATAGGTAATAGCTCATCTTGTCGGTGCTCTGCGAGAGTGAAACCTCATAGGTCTGGGTGTTACCCGTGCGGTAGGTCTCGTTAAACCAGTCGGTCTGGTCGGTGAGCCCTGCCGGGAGGGTCACTGCGTTACCGCCGTTGGCCTTCAGGTCGGAAAGAAGTTCATAATATTCTGCTGTGTTGAGCACGTCCATCTTCTTGGCCACCTGGGTCCAACCGGCCTGGATGCCTACAGACACCTTCGCGTTCTTGGATTTACCCTGCTTGGTGGTGATGATCACGACACCGTTGGCACCTCTCGAACCGTAGATAGCGGCTGAGGAGGCATCCTTGAGGATCTGCATGTTTTCGATGTCACTCGGTGAAAGGAAGTTGATGTTGTCCACGGGAACTCCGTCAACCACATAGAGAGGCTCGTTGCTGCCGTTGAAGGAGGAGGTACCACGCACACGCACTGTCATTCCCGAACCCGGGGCACCGGTAGGCATCTGCACTGCCACACCCGGAGCCTTACCCTGGATGGCCTGAGCTGCGGAAATGATGGGGCGGTTGGCCAAGGCCTCTTCGCCCACTGTCGACACGGCGGTTGTAAGGTCTTTACGTTTCACCGTACCGTAACCGATGACGATCACCTCGTCGAGGCTGTTGTCGTCGGGTTGAAGGACGATCTCGCCCATCGAGGCCGATGCCGGCAGCTCGCGGGTTACGTAACCGATGTAAGAAATTGTTAGGGTAGAATTGTCAGGCACTTTAAGAGTAAAGTTACCGTCTACATCTGTGGCGGTGCCTACTCCTGCCTGACCTTTTACAGCCACTGTGGCACCCACGAGATAGTCGCCCGTGTCGTCAAGCACTGTTCCCGTGGCAATGATATCGGCAAAAGCCGACAGACTGCCAGCTGACAGCAACAACCCACACAAGGCAAGTTTCAGATTACTGAGTTTTTTCATGTGTCAGATATGTTTGGTTAATTGATTATTTTTAGCTTCCCAAAGACCGCCGCGCGGTCCGGTTCTCCATCTGCATCCGTCCCGATGCCCGGTTGCTGACGGCCACCGGTCTTCGAGACTCCACCGCAAATTTATCAAATTCTTCTATATAATAATGAGTATAAACATGGCAGGTAATAGCAAATTATAGTTAAGGCATTGACTATCAATTGTGAAAAAACTATAAAAATATAAAATTAGTAAGATGAAGTCTCCCGACTCCCCGTAGGCCCCATAAATTGAAAACTCAAAAAAAGTAAGTTTTTTTTATTTACTTAATTCCCCCTCCTCCTCTCCTCTATCCCCCTGATTTCAACCCTATTGGAAGTTTCCTGCCCCTTACTTAAAGGAGTGCCAAGTGCCGAGTGCCAAGTGCCAAGTGCCGAGCTAAGTGCAGAGTGCCAAGTGCCAAGTGCCGGCTGAGTGCCGGCTGAGTGCATAGAGCATAGAGCACAGTCCACAGTTTGAAGATAGCATTAATCCGCAAAAACTATTAAAAAATCGATAAACGAATCACGACAAACGATAAACGCTTTCCACTCTCATTTTTTATATATAAATTTGTGCTAATTTAAAATCAATTTTCAATTAGCATGATTTCGACCACATATATCCCCCGCAGCATATCCCCCCGAATCCTGGAAAGTGCCTCGTTCTTCCCCGTTATCGTCATAACAGGGCCTCGGCAGACCGGTAAAACCACTCTCGCAAAACATCTCTTCCCTCAACATAAATACTATAACCTCGAGTCTCCCCTCACCCGCCAAGCAGTAGAGTCCGACCCCGCCGCATTCATTATGGAGGGTGAGAAACTCATGATAATCGATGAAATTCAACGCCTTCCCCAACTTTTTTCATATATCCAGGTATGTGTCGACGAAGATCCCTCCCGGCGTTTCGTAATCACCGGTAGCAGTGATTTCCAGCTCATGGAAAAAATAACCCAATCCCTCGCCGGCCGTGCCGCTCTCTTCACCCTCCTGCCCTTTTCCTTCAAGGAAACGCAAGAATACGTTGACAGTGAGCCCACAGACCCCCTCCTCTGGCGAGGCCTCTATCCCGGTGTAATAGTTAACGGGATCTCCCCGGATCTTTTCTATTCCAATTATTACTCCACTTACGTGGAAAGAGACGCGCGCCAAATCTCCACAATTGAAAATCTCGATCTCTTCCGCCTCTTCATACGTGTGTTGGCCGGCAGAACTGCCACGGAATTCAACGCCAATTCCCTTAGCTCCGAAATCGGGGTGAGCGGCCCCACAATCCGCAAATGGCTCGGTATCCTGAAAACTTCCTACATAGCCTTCACTCTGACTCCCTTCCATTTCAATATCGAGAAAAGGCTTACCAAAACCCCGAAGGTCTATTTCTACGACACAGGCCTTCTGTGTAACCTCCTGGGAATCTACGAGGCCTCTCAGCTGCAAACCCATCCGGCCCGCGGAGCCGTATTCGAAAACATGGCCATTGTGGAGAAACTGAAGGAAAAATTCAACACTCAAGGACATTTCGATCTTTACTTCTACCGCGAAAGAAACGGACGGGAGGTAGACCTGCTCCTGGCGACTCCCTCTGCAATTGATATTTACGAGATCAAATCGTCTGCCACCTTCAATAAAGCCTTCGCCTCTAATCTTAAGCATTTGAAAGGCTTGCTCGGCGATCGCGTCAAGGAGGCCCGAGTGGTCTACGACGGACCCGACATCCCCCCTTTAGCCCTCAACATCCGCAGATTGTAAAGTGCCAAGTGCCGAGCTGAGTGCATAGAGCATAGAGCACAGTCCACAGATTGGAATTGGTTCTCCCGAATAAAACTATCTTCAAAACTGTGCTCCATGTACCGTGCACTATGCTCTCAACTAAATCGATAAACGAGTTACGACACACGATAAACGAACCTTGCTCTATGCTCTCAACTAAATCGATAAACGACCTACGACAATCGAAAAACGAACCCTATTGCATATTCCAAGAATTAGTCTTAATTTTGCACAACCTAAATCTTGTTTGTTAAATTTCATACCCGCGAAAACCCCAAGGGTCCTTCAAATTCTAACTTCCTAAACTTGAACCTAAACCCATATCCCTATATACCCAAACCCCCTATCCCAAATTAAATTTAACCCTATATAACTTTTTTTCAAAAAAATTTGGTTTGTTTCCATTTATGATATACCTTTGTGAATCTTTTTCCCCACATGCCTCCGTATGTGAACATCCGTAGGTGCCTAACCCTCTGTAAGCCAACAAAGGAAGAGGACTTTTCCCGAAGGAAACGCCGCCAGAAAAAGAAACCCTGCAGGGCCCCGGCCCTGACCAAACCAGAATAAAAAACAATAAAAACAAACAATTTTTTAACTTAAATTCAAACAACATGAAACTTTTCAAGTATTGTTTGCCGTTCGCAGCCCTCGCGCTCCTCGCAAGCTGCTCCGACAACAACATTGACGCCCCTGCTGGCGGTGAACAGGCTCCTGAAGTTGAAGGTGACGCTATGTTCCTTTCTGTAAATGTAGGCCTTCCTACTTCAGCAGGCACAAAAGCTCCTTCTCTTGGAGATTATGATCCGGGAACAACTAATGAGTATGCAATTAATGACATTACTCTTTATGTTTTCGAATGGGACGGAACCGGCACTCCTGAAAAAAATGCCACTTATTTTGACACAGCAGATCTCGGTTATTCGCTTGACGAAGACGCCCCCGAAAAATCTGACATTACTGAAACTTACAAAGCGACTTTCCAAATCTCAAGTATCAAACTTCAAGCTGGTGACGAAGGTCTTGAAACAGTAAATGGTAAAGATTACTATGGACTTCTCGTAGTAAACAAACCGACTAATTTCACCGCTCCTTCTACAGGAACTTTTGCAGATTGGAACAAAACTCCTATTGTAAGCGCTTCTACAGGTTCTGATGCTACAGACGTTATGATTACCAATGGTTACTTCTTTATGAGTAATGCTCCTCAGGCTGATGATGAAACTGCTTCAATCCTTGTTAAACTTGATGTGTCTAAGTTTGCAACTTCACCGAAGTTAGCTACTGCTGCTGCAGCTCAATTCTATGTACAACGTGGTGTAGCTAAATTAACAATTAAGGCAGAAGGCGAAGATGGCTTTGAAGGAATACAAGTAAAAGATGGACCATTAACTACAGATGTAACAGATGATACTGTTGACATTACAGCATGGGCTCTGGACCTTACAAATGAAGCAGAATTCTATGTGCAGAATGTAGACGACTATACTTCTTCATGGTTTGGAATTGGTGAAGCCGCTGATGACAATTATTTCATTGCACAAAAAGGCTCTCAAGGTTTAATCGACCATATCTGGTGGGGAATTGACCCGAACTATTCAAAATATCAAACCGGTTCAGGTACAAGTTACGAAGATAACCTCAATAAGATTACAACAACTGAATTGGTTGAAAATGATCCCGAGGAAACAACTTCTGCGTACTTATTAGAAAATACTACCAAGTACGACAACATGCTTAAGAGCAACGTAACCCGTGTTATTTTCAAAGCTACTTATAACATTAATGGTGAAGCTCCTGACTTGAATACTTATTCTGGTTTTGCTGTTTACAACGATAAAGCATATCCAGTGGAGACAAATGACCTTAAGGAAGGGCTAACTCCTGCAGGCCAAAAATATGCTCTTCAGGACCTTATCAAAACTGACGACGATAACGAAACATTAGAAAAATATCGTTCCGCCCTTGCCATGGGTAACTATACTCAGGAAGTGCTATTCTATCCGAGCTTTGAAACTTATTATGTAGCATACGTACGTCACTTCAATGATGACGAAACTCCTTTGACAGATGGACAAAAAGCCGACCTTTCAGCATTGAACACTACTGATAATAATTATAATGAGAATCAGACAGGTCGATATGGTATCCTTCGCAACAACTCATATGTTATGAATATCAAGGCTGTATTTGGATTTGGCACACCGACAATTCCTCCGACACCGGACGATCCTGTTGATAAAGAAGATCCTACCAAATATAACGCCATTGTGGAAATGAATATCCTCAATTGGGCTGTCCGTGAAAGTAACTACATTCCTAGATAATCCAACCCCTCAATATCGAATAAGGGAGGCTTGCAGCCTCCCTTATTTACTAATAATAATCCTTAATAAATTGCTATGAAAGGGGAGATCTCTAAAGATCTTTTCAGGTATCTAACCGATAAAATCCCGGGCACAATTGTCAATCCCGTAAATCCTTTCTCAATTGACAATCCCGACTGCCTCTTCTTTTCCGGCTCTAACCTCGTAGCCCTTTTTATCCCCTCTGCTCAAGAACTCCAAAAGCCTGACATCTTGCTCCGCCGTCTTTACGTTTCAAAATTCATCCATTGCAACGAATTGAAAGCTATCCTGGTGGCAATAAATGTGGCGCAAGCTCCTTTGTTGGAAAATCATTGGGTGGTCCGCTCTTTTGATGCAAATATGTATCTCGAAAAATTTTCAGACTTAGAGGCCTTTTCTAAAGATAAAATCAAAGCTCGAAATATTATCGACAACAAACTGAAACATCTGAGGTTTAAAAGATTTTGGGGTATCACGGATTTCTTCGGAAAGTATTCCCAGACTTCCGCCCCTTTCTTCAATTTTAAAGAGGGAAATAAAATACGGTGCCAAAGTTGGAGCAATCCAAACCATCTTATCCAACAAAATTCCTTCTCTAAAGAGGGAAATATGCTCCTCGCCTCAAAACGGGCCTCAAAATCCTCCTTCCGTTCTTACTATGAGCCATTATTCACCAACACTCTACTCTATGAATTCCATTGGGACGACGGCAACCTCCGGGAAAATAAAGAGGCTAAATATCAATTCAGGTTCCTAAATGTGGAGAATATATTTAAATTATTAGAAAATCCCCTTCATTTCAATTCTTTGGCTTTCATGGGCTTTGTGCCGGGCTTATTACCCGAAAACTTCCACCTTCAGGCCTATGAAAAAGAATTCCTAGTTTTTATGGATGCAAACCATTATTTCTAATCTCTAATGAAGAGCAAGAATCATAAACAGTTTTCCTCCCTTATACTTCAACTTAACGCAATCTGCCAAGGCGACCCCCTGGCTGAGGGGAATGTGGAAACGGTAAGGAAGGAATTCGAACGTGCAAGCAAGGTTGCCAACTTTATCTCAAATCAAGACCAAGTGTCGCTAAACAAAGTGCTCCATGCAACCCGGGGATTTGACACGGGTCTGAAAACAATCCTTGAACATTTCGGCACTCCTCTAACATCGCGCTCGCTCCGCGGATATCTGAATATCTTGAAAAACGGGAAAACCGGTTGCTATCCAAAATTAAACGGCAACTTTATCACTAGGATCCAAACAGACGTGGTGGATAAACGTAACATTTTCATGCATGCGGCCGGACAATTCCCCTCCAAACGTGAGGCGGAACAAATAAGCGGCGACATAGCCACTTATTTCCAGAATATTCTTTCCCTTATAGCCAATTCCCACTAATAAATTATAAAATGATTTTCGATGTCAAGCCCCGGTGGGGCTTCGTCTCGGTGGAACCGTGACTGTTTTAACCGCCTGCGAAGCTGGCGGTAAAGCTAGCCCACCTCCCCTCCTCAATAGGAGGGGTTGATTTTTTTATTAAATTTTGGGGTTCCAATAAATATCGTATACTTGTAATAGGGGGAGCTTAGTTTCAAAATAAACATTTGCTGCTCCCTCAGGTAATAGTCAAAAATAAAAATATCATTTAAAAGCAAATTTTATGGAAATAAATGAAATTCATGAAAATTATTTAGAAATGGCTAAAGCATTGGGCATACCCATTGAAAAGATTGAGAAACCGGAATGCCTTTATTATGATGAGTCTGGCAACAATAAATATCTGCATATCAAGGAGGGTAAATTAAATCTATCGCCTGATGAAATTTTTGTGCTCGGAGGTGTGCAAGCCGAAAATCCCATTTCTCAAGAGGATTACAATGCCTTTATGGGCCGGGAGTCGACAGATGAAAGAAAAGCCTCAACCAATTTCGGCCGCTCGTTTAAAGACACTTTACGCAAAGGCAACGTCTCCAAAATTCTTAATCTAATTGAAACCAAAGGCTGGCATATCCATTTCACCGCCGTCCATACTCTCTATTATGGGATTGTTGACATTCCCGACTCTATTAAGGGCATTGCCGGGGAGCCAATTTTTAAAGCAGAGTTTTATCTCGTGGTTAGAAGACGGTTTGACAAAATGGTGGCTTTATTAAAAAAATATAAATACCCAAACATCAAAAACCGGGATAAGGAAGAGTTTATTAATGGTTTGCTTGAAATCATAGACGACTGCATAGAAGAGGATATTTCAAAAGGTCGGGTTTATCCAAATCTAATGATAATGAAACAATTTATCGACAAGGCAAGAAGGCAACAAAATTTAATTTTCATTCAGGATGAGGAAACGCATACATGGGTTAAACACTTCATTCAGTTTTATCAACAGCAAATTTTCAATTATCCCAATAAACTACTGGTTTTCGATGAGGAGAATCAAGTGGAATCAATGTTGAATAACGTAACTTATGAATTTAAAGGCCAAATTCTAAAGAATTTCAAATTCGTAAAATCGAATGAGGAGGCTATGATACAAGTGAGCGACTACGTTGTGGGTATCTTAAGGAAATATTTTATGTTTTTAGACCGTCATGGATCGGAAGTGGAAAAAGATATCGAGGATTTTTCTGAACTAGAGCTTGAGAATTTCCTCAAACTCAACCGGCTCCTTCGCCGTTCCTCGACCTATAACCCCGCCTTCTCCTATTTAATAGTGCCTCACTATCTCGGGCTTAAATTTACGAAATATATGGATAAATATGGTGCCACTCGCTAACCCCTCCTGAGCCTTAGCTGAAAGTCAGATAACCGATAAACGATATAACCCTTATCTCATTATATAACGGGTCCGTTCGTCATCCATATCGATCACGGACCTGTCTATCTCTTTTTGTAGTTTGTGTAGTTTGCTAATCCATTCTTCTGTTTCTTCTTTTTTTAAATCAGAAACGTGAGTCGGTTTATTTAATGTCACCTCAATCACGCCCTTCATATTTTCTAAAAGTTCTTGAATTAATGAAGGATTTGCATTTTCATCTAAAGTTAAGGTGGCAACAATTTGAGTCATGAATATATGATTTAAGTTTTTTCTCGACTGATAGAAACAAAATTAATGATTTCTCAGGAAAATTATTGATGAAAATAATTTTTTCTTTAAAATTTCATATTCCTTTGTCTCCGAGACCCGCTCTGTGCCCTGTGCACTATGCTCTACTTATAAGCGGGATGTTCGGCCTCTCCGAGGCCGGTGGATAGCGGTGGTTCCATCTCCCCAGGCTGCACGGTCTCTCCGAGGCAGTTTGCCTGGGGTTGCGACAACTTCGACCTCTCCGAGGCCGGCTCTGTGCACCATGCTCTATGCACTTACATCAGCACTCGGAACTCGGAACTCGGTACTCGGCACTTGCTATGTGATCTTTGCTCTCCTTATAAGCGGGATGTTCGGCCTCTCCGAGGCCGGTGGATAGAGGTGGTTCCATCTCCCCAGGCTGCACGGCCTCTCCGAGGCAGTTTGCCTGGGGTTGCGACAACTTCGGCCTCTCCGAGGCCGTCTCTAAGCACCATGCTCCATACACTTACATCAGCACTCGGTACTCGGAACTATTTAAGAACTGTGCACTGTGCACCATGCTCTATGCACTAAGCTGGGATCTATTCACTATTCTCTCTTCTCTATTCTCTTTTAACTATTCACTGTTCCCTATCCTCTATTTCCCCGATTTTGCTTTTTGGTTTTTTTATGTTAAATTTGTGATAATAGAAATTTTAGCCATGGGCCTCAACGATTTTATCCCTCCTTTCTCAGATTTCGGTTTCAAAAATCTCTTTGGCAAGCCTAAATCCAAAGAAAATCTCATTTTCTTTTTGAATGCTCTGCTAAAGGGGTGGCCCGACTTTGAGACTAATTTTCTATCTTTGCCAGGCAGTCACCGAGCAAGACAACAGAGCGGAATCTGGGAAACCCTGGAATTATGATTTCCCACCGGTATTGGTAATTATGTTGTGCAATTTCGTGGACCCGGAATTGGATCGGAAGGAGGTTAATTATTTCGGGCTTATAAACCTTGAGACGGGAAGGATGTTGAGTGAACATGTTGGGCTTTGTCTGGTGCAGATCCCTCTTTTCCCGATACACAGAGAAGATTGTAAAACTGATTTGGAAAGGATTGTTTTCAGCATGGACAATATGGAAGGAATTTTAGCTAACAAAGTGGAATCTTTTTCTACAAGTCAAGGGGATTTCTACGACAGAATTGAGAAGATGAGTCAGACGGCCACCCTGACCCAGGACGAACTGCATGAATACCACCAGTGGCTAAAGGTAACTAACGACGACCGACTTTTCTTGGAACGTGCCATCGAGAAAGGCATGGCCGAAGGTCGAGCCGAAGGACGAGCCAAAGGAGAGGCGGAACAAGCCTGGAGGGATGCCGAAGGTTTCTACAAGGCCGGAGTGAGCCTCGAAATCATCTCAAGCGTCACCAAAATCCCTATCGAGGAACTCCAATCCCGTCTCAATCGTTAGCAGCGAGCATAGTTCGTTTTTCGTTTATCGAGTCTCGTTTATCGTTTTTCAATAGTTCTTGCCGATCAGCACTCGGAACTTGGCACTCGGCACTATTCAAAAAGCTATGCTATGTGCTCTGGGTTCTATGCACTTCTTATATGCGGGATGTTCGGCCTCTCCGAGGCCGGAGGATAGAGGTGGTTCTATCTCCCCAGGCTGCACGGCCTCTCCGAGGCAGAGTTTAGAGATCAGAGGTTAGAGATTAGAGTTTATCTATTCTCTATCCACTATTCACTATTCACTATTAACTATTAACTATCCTCTATTCTCTATTCTCTCTCCACTATTAACTTTTCCCTCTTCACTATCCAAAGGGCATTCTTTGTTTTTTAGAAAATTTTGTTGTAAATTTGCAAAATAGTATACTATTTTAAAAACAACTAACACATGTCGCCGGCCCCTCGGGCCCTGCGGCACCCTGAGAAGCTCTCAAAACAATGAAAATATTTCCTATCCTAAAACGGTTGAATGCCAAGCATTTCACTCTTGGCGTAATACTCTCTTCCATAACCTTCGGCGCCCTGACCTCTTGCGACATGGTCAACGAAGATATGCCTCCTTGCGCAACTTATCCCAACACCTACCTGACAGTAAACTTCGTTTACGACTACAACATGCTGCGCGAAGACCTCTTCGACTCTCACGCCGGAACGGCCCACCTCTACGTGTTCGACAAAGACTCAGTGTTCCTCTTCGACCGCGCTGTCTCACGCAACGATATGACAGGGCCAACTGTCGATTTCTCAATGACTTTCGACACCACCTACATCAAGACCGGCATGAAATACCTCCTCGTGGCTATGGCTCAGGGTAACCATTCCGGTTACGAATGGAGCACTATCGCCACCCCCGGTTTTCAGATCCCTCTGCAATACCAGATGGTGCCCGGAGTCTCCAAAATCTCCGACTACCGTATCATGCTCGACCGCGACTCCGACTCGTGGGCCGACATAGGAGTGGTGGACTACACCGACGCCTACGGCAACAACAAGGAGATGCTCGACACCCTCTGGAGCACCAAGCCCAACGAGATCCAGGACGTGGCCATCCCATATATCGAGCTGAAACCCCAGGTGGAGGAATACCCCGTCTACTATTACGAGGTGCTTATGCCGATGATGCGTATCACCAACTCCATCACTGTCAACCTTCTCCACGACTCCTTCACTCCGGAGACCGACGTAAACCGCTTCAATATCCTCATCGACTTCCCGAAGGGTAACGGTACGATCGGCTTCACCGGCCAGACCTTCCCCAACCGCGAGCTCTTCTACCGCGCGTTGAGAAAGGGAGTGGTGAAATACACCAAGAAGAACAACGGGGCCACCTACGAAGACCCGGGAGTAGACCGACTCGGCCAACAAACGATGGGCACCCGCGCCGACGACCCCGATTATGCCATCCAGGCTACCTTCGGTATCTCACGTCTGCAGACCGTCGACGAAAGTAAACTCCAGGTGCGCGACGCCGAAACCAACGAGGTATTGATCGAAATCGACAATTTCGCCCAGTGGCTTGCCGACTATTTCAACACCTACTACGACGACCAGGAATTCCTCGACCGCGAATACAACTTCACCGTGGATATCAAGATGAGCGACGCCAATACTCTTGAATGGTACCAGATCGGCTGCTCGATCCTCGGATGGGGTAAACGCGTCTACGAATATATTCCCAGATAATAAAAGGGAGGGGACTTTTCCCATCAGTCCTTAAAAAAGAAAAAACTGCCTGACAGAAACCTTGCGGTTTCTGCAGGCTCCAAAACCGAAAAAAGACATCATGAATTTGATCACAAATATAAAATCGATCCTCACCTCCGGCCTCAGGGCACGCCATCTGGCGCTCGGCACTTTAACCGCCCTCCTGTTGGCCTCCTGCTCCGATGACACACTCTCTCAGGATCCGTCAATCGACCCCGGGATTTCAGGTTCTCCCTCCTCGGGCTATTCAATGATTCTGAACGTTGTGATGCCTTCGGATGCTGTCACCCGAGGGGAGACAGAAAACGACGGAAGCAGCAGCGACGGAGAACTTGCAGGTACCGATATCGAGAACTCGATGGTGAGCGCCACGGTTTATTTTTGCATTGACAATAAAGTGGTCTATTCCGTTAATGCTGATTATGTATCCGGAACCGACTCACAGGGAAACGCCCAACTCCGTGTGGAATTCGGTGAGACTCTTCCCTTAGAAATGGAAGCCCTCGTAGGTAATACAGTGCAGATATATGTGGTAGGCAATGTCAAGACCGGTGCGTCAGCCACTTTGTTTCAACCTTCCGGCACTGATATTGATGATGACCTCTCAGAGGCCAAATTCTCCATCGATGATATAGACGGGGATCCCATCGGCGACTTCGGCACTAATGGTCATCTGATGCCATTGATGAATGCAAAGCCCTTCGAAGTGGAAATCGATGACGCTGCCACCGGACAAGCACCCATGGACGTGATTAAAGCACTCTTTGACCGTCCAACCGCCACTATTAATTGGTGGGACGTAGAAGACAATGTCAACGACAGCAAAATCCTCTATCTTGAAAGGGGCGTGGCCCGTATCGAATTCAAAGATATCGACGGTCGCCCAGAAAAGCATACACCTGAGGCCTACGGGGATTTGCCCTTTAATAAATATGGATATTATATTCCTGGAATTGGAGACCATGAGCATTCCTTTAATATTAAGATTGTTTTAACCAGCATGCAGGTTTTCAATATAAATGACGAATCCTATTTATTCCGTCATGCTTCAAAGGGTAATAATGCAGGTGTTTTTGCCGATTCCGAAGCTGAAATCCTTGGTGTTGAGAACAGTGGGAATGGATATTCATGGGTTGCTACTCCGGATTGGACGGCAACCGATGGCAAGTGGGGCAAAAATATAACAAATTTCCTGAATCCTCTTGAAGAGACTAAGACTTCTTATAAACTTACCGGAACTAAAGGTATATTGGACCTAAGCACCACCGCAAAAATTGACGCTTTTGAAGCAAGAACCAACGGCAGTGATGACGGGTTCCATCCTTGGTGCTACGTGAGCGAGAATACGTTGCCTACCGCTGCTATGATGCAAGACTATCTTGAGACAGAGGTCGACGGGGAATTGACAACCGAAGCTTTAGTGACAAAATATGCCACAGGAGTTCTCTTTAAGTTCCTTATTTATGATTATAAAGAACAAGAACCCTTGTCATGGATAAAAAACAGTGAATTATCATTTGATTATCCCGAGCAGAATAAGGAAGTTTGGTTTGATGATTTGGATATATCTGATTTACTACCCGGAGGTGGAGATGATTGGGATTGGGATGATGAGGATGGTTGGTCATTAGGTAATGGAGAAGAAGTTGCCACAAGAGATGATGTAGTTGAACTCCCAGGTTATAAACATTACCCAAAGGGTATAACTAACTCCGATGAACATTATACCGAGCACGCCATTATTATCACTGACAACAACGATAAATGGGTAGAAGTGTTCCCCGATGAGGAGGATGGGAAATACTATCTGTATTATATAGCATGCATCACTCACAATGTCCCCAAAGATGGATCATTTAATCCCTTCGCGGAAAATGCTGTCTTCCCGCCGATGTATTATGGTGTGGTTAGAAACAACACATATCAGATGAGGGTTGCCGGTGTAAATGGCCTGCCTTTGCCTCAGGATCCGCGCACTTTTTTCCTTCGCGTCGATGTCAATGTGCTCCCCTGGACAGTACGCAAGAATTCCTTCGAATTCTGACGTGACATTTTGGTTAATGGGGGCATATAAATAAAAAGGGTTAGACCAGTAACGGATCTCTTTGAGTAATAGGTGCCTCTGTTTAACGAAATAGAATAAAAAGATAGAAAAAATTGTCTGAAGAAACCTTGCGGATTCTTCAGGCCCCAATAAAAAAGCAAACTGTAGATCATGAAATTGATTCAAAATATATTCAGAAGATTTCGCACAAACCCTGACCGCAGAGAGGTAAGCCTCGGGAATGGTAGGAACCTACTTTCCAACGCCGCCATTCTGCTGGGAGCCTCCCTCCTGTTGGCCTCCTGCTCCGACGAAGTACTGACAAACGGAAATGAGGGAACTAACGGCGCCGGCACATCAGCTGAAAAATTCTATATCTCACTTAACATCAACCCGACGGCAAAAACCCGTCTTTCGGAGGACGACACCTCTACCAACTATCCGAACAAAATGGAAAAGCCCGGAGAGGATTATGAGAATGAGATAATAAATATGGCCGTAATCCTCGCCAACCCTGATACTGATGAACCATACATGACAATTCCTCTGGAAACGGAGGCTATTACAGAAAAGAAGACATATAAGGGAGTGGGCGAAGTGGATATGACCGTACCTCAGTTCAAGGCAATGAAAGATAATGCCACAGGCGATGTGTTGCCGGTGAAGCTTTTTGTGGTCTGCAACTACGAAGGCGAAGCACCCTCCTCACCCTCAGAAGTGATGAAAATAGCCTCTCTTGCCGATATCGATAAATATGGCAAGAAGAATGGCAAATTTCTGATGACTAACGGCGACTATCTATATGATGGAAGCTCTCCTACCCAATACGTTTTCAATTTCAACTTCAAAAACGCCATACCGCACACCACCAAGGAAAATCCCTACAACATTACCCCCAAGACCAGTGAGAGTGTGGCTGATGATAACGAAACCGACCGTGTGAAGATAAACGTGCAACGTGCCCTGGCCCGTATCGACATGGCCATTAACAACACCACTTATTACTTCAGTCGTGACGGAGAATTCGTAGGGGATACCAAAAATGGTTACACCGGACCCTGGACAACTTCCGTGGTGCTCGAATTTGTGGGTATCGTAAATGTAAACAAGAATTTCTACCTATTCAAACAGACCGGGCCCAAAACCGGTACATCTTCCTCATATAACGACAACAACTACGATTGGACTTATTTCGGGTCGGAAATGCCTGCAACCGGTGATAACGCAAGATTCGTAAGAGACCCCGAATACGCAGCAAAAACAAGAAACTTAAGCAGTGGCGCAACAAGCCAATCCTTATATCGCAGTTATCTCTTCGATCCTGATACTTTCCGTGATGAAAGTTTTGACACCTACGATGAAGAGGATTATGAAAATGTCTTCTTCCTTTATAATGGAAGTCTGGGAATTGAAAAAGATGGCTACCGTATCTGGACTTACGTGACACCCAATACCATACACGAACCGGAGAACCAGAAAGTTTCTATCTCCACCGGTGTGATATTCGTAGGCAAGATGAATTTCTCCGGAGGTATGGGTGGTGACTCTGAAGGCACTCTTAGGAATTATGCCCATAATTATCATGGCGAAACAACATACAACGTCTACGACCCGACGCCTACCTATTTCTGGAGCGGCACTCCTGTAGGCACCAACCGCGAGCTCCAGAAGGTTGTCAACAACCCCAAAGATGCCCGTGAAAGGGCTATCAGTGAAGCTTACAAGGCTGCAATCGAAGCCTACAAATCCAATACCGGCAAAACTATTTCCTCACCTACCACCTATGAGGGATGGGTTGATCTTTGGGAAACTGAAGAGGGCGTGAAAAAACCTGTGTGGGCAGATTTTACAAACTTCACAGATTGGGCTTTCTCTGAACCTGAGCCTTACCAGATTGTTGACGGCACTCCGGAAGGTGAATTAAATCAAGATTGGTTAGACTGGCTTCCTAAGACTAAAGACGGCGTTTCAAACCAAGTGAGAAAAAACCGGAGGTTTGAGGTCTTCAATACTCTTCCCTCCCGTGAACTTGCTACAGAATTGCTTGCCAATAAGTTTGCTATCTATACACCGTCCGACCCGCAAAACAATGGCGCCGCTGAATATATGTGCTATTACTACGGTTGGATTCGCCATAACAACAACAAACAAATGGACGTGATGGGCCCCATGGAGTTCGGAGTAGTTCGAAACAATATCTATCAGGTCAGCGTCACTGAAATAAGGCATATCGGCCATCCGTTCCTTAATCCGGATGTGGATGTGGATCCCGAACCACCGACGCCTCTCGAAGACGACGAACCTCTCGATCCCTATATCAAACTCACTTTCGAAGTGTGTGACTGGAACGTAGTGGTCAACTCAAATATCGGCCTGGGACATTAACAAAAAGTGCCGAGTGCCAAGTGCCGAGTGCCAAGTGCCGAGAATCAAGGGTCATAAAACAGGTTTTTTTAAGATCACTGAAAAAGTAATAGAATGAAGAAAAACCGGGACATTAAAAAAATAAAAGAAGGAAGCCTCCTACAAGCTTCCTTCCCGGTCTATGCTTTATTCCCTACTTTCAACAGGGATCCACATCTTAATGACTGTTTCCTTATCGGGATTGACAGCCTTTCCGTTGATCTTTGTAATCCTGCAAAAAACAAGCTTATAAAGCTGACCATTAGCAAATCGATAAATAGGCATAAAAACACCTCCTTTCTCCCGTTGGTAACGGGGAACTTTGGAATTACTGAAAAAGTAAAACCAAAAACCCGGCGTAGGATACCGGGTTTAGGCCTCAAAAAGAGAGGAAAATTTGAGGTATTCTCATACCTATCTTCGATTTGCTGAGGCAAAATTAATGATTTTTGTTAAATTTACAAAACAATAAATTTTCCATAATCCGGTAAGTTTTAATTTTGAAACAATGATCCGGGAGTTTTAGAAACCAAGACATCATGAGATTGATTCAAAATATATTAAGAAGTTTTTGCAAAAACCCTGACAGCGGGAAAAGCAAGCACGGACATAGGGGCTACCTTCTCTCTCAAGCTGCCCTACTGCTTGGCGCCTCTTTTCTGCTGGCTTCTTGTTCCGACGACCTCCTTTCTGTTGACGACTCTCAACAAGTCACCGGGACAGACGCTACACTCGAGCAACCCATATATTTCAAGCTCAAAATCGGGGAAGCTGCAGCTGAAGGCACCCGTTTCGAAGCCGGTTCTGAAACATCAATGATCAACGAGGCCAAGGTAGACAATGTAATCGTTATCCTCTCCGACCTTATTCCATCCGTAGATGCAAACGGCAAACGTAACGGTATCGGCGATTATCATTATTCAAATTTCGGTTACGATGAGACCTTTCGGGTGCTCGCATTCGCAGAAGCCTATTCCACTCAAATCGAAGACAACAACGATGGCACCTTTACCCTCACTGCCAAAGCTGAAGAGAGCGACTTCGCAAAGTTTTATGGCGGCGATGCTTCCAACGACCATGATTTCTATATTTTCGCCATCGCCAATTCAAAAGACAATCTGCAGGTGAGCCGTCCTGTTGTGACCCGTAACATTCAGAGTGAAATCCATGAATCGGAGTCCGACCTCAATTCCTTAATTAAGAAGAGGCTCGTAAAGGAGTCTGACGGTTATTTCCTGATGACAAGCAAAGCTGCTTATCCCATAAGATTGTCGCTTGATGAGTTGCATCGTCAACATTATACTCCGGCCACAGCCTTAGACCTCAATAGTCGTAACACAGGTAATAAGGGTCCCCTCGAGATACATCGTATGGTTGCCCGTATCGACCTCGACTGGCAGAGGATGAAATTCGCCATAGATGCTGAAACCGGTGAGTCCACTCGTATTGACCGTAAAGGTTTTGGAATTTATGAGTATGAGGATATAGAAAATCCTGCAAATGTGAAATATTCATTGACTATCGACGGAGTGGCCCTTGCTAACATTAGCCGCGACTATAAATTATTCAATGAAAGCGGATATTTTAATGATAATCCCTCAAAAGATGAAGACGGAGAATGGCGTATCTTCGGGAATTTTACCGAATCTAATAATGGCAATAATTTCGATTATGCCCGTGACCCGAAAGGCGTTACCAAAGCCTCTTCCTTTGGTATCGACTATTTTTACCAGGGGATGAATGATTTGGCTGTGGATAAAAATTCGGGAAAATCTAACAAGAAACATTCCGACTTTTATTTCACCAATCTTAAAGATTTCGCCACCGCCGACACTCACTGGGGAGGACTCGATGAAAATGAACACTGGAACGATTATTTCGAGGGTGACCTTGAAGTTCCCGGCAACGAAACATACGTGGCATGGCATTACACTTTGCCCAACAGCATCCACTTGAAAAACAAGCAACAGAAAAACAATACCACGGCAGTGATCTACAGGGCGATGATCGGTGACAATGCTCTTATAGAGCAAGCTGAAAGAGAGGGTAAAGATGTATTCGCCTATGGAAACGATATCTATGGCAACTTCGACCAATTCCGGTCTGCAGCACTTGAAGAGGATTCGGAAGGAAACCTCGTAAACAAAGGCAAAAATATCAATGTGCTTTTCGGAACAACCTGGGATAGATACGTGGCTTTGGTGAAAGCCTCCAACTATAATGACAGGGTGTCGGCCCTTCGAACTCAGATAGCAACTCTTGAGAGCCAGATTAGAGAAATCGAACAAATGATTCCGGAAATAGCACGGCTAAGAGCTGAAAATGCCGAACTTGATGCAGTTTACGAGGAATTGTCTCCTGAGGATCAAGAAAATAACCGTAAGGAAAAAACTAACAACGAAAATATCATAAATAGAAATAAGAATAGATACAGAGAGTTAATCGGCTCGGAATATATCGATCAGACATTGGAAGATCAAGAAGTTGTGAATTTTATATCTGAAACCAATGCCGAGATATCCAATCTCAGTCGACTTGCAGATGATCTCAACGACAACTCAAAATTTGATGAGGATGGGAATTTGAGACTTACTTTCTATGACGCCGAACTCTTCCGCAAGGCTGCCAAGGAAGCCGGTCTGAGAACATATCAAGCAACAAATGTAGGGACAAAAGCACAGCCCGATTATCACTACTATTGCTACTATTATTATTGGATTCGCCATAGAGACAATTCCAACGATATGATGATGGGCCCCATGGAGTTCGCTATCGTAAGAAACTACGTCTATAAACTCTCCATTGGAAAGATCTTCGACCTTGGTTATCCTGACGACCCGGGCGATGACCCCGATCCGGAAATACCGGGAGACCCCGTGGAAGATGCTAAAGTGAAACTCAAAGTCAACGTCAAAGTACTCCCCTGGGGTGTCCGCTACGACGACGATATTACTTTGTATTAAAGTTTAAAGTTTAAAGTTCAGAGTTGAAAGTTAATAATCAACAACTCCAAACAAAATCAAGATAGATGAAATTGAAATTTCGAAATATATTGCCGTTCCTTGCTATTCCATTGGCTTTCGCCTTTGCGGGATGTAAGGATGATGCTTTGATGGAACAACCAATAGAGCCAACTCCTCTTGATGAATTACCATACGTTAGCATTTTGCTTAACATATCTTTACCTTCTGAGAATGCAACCCGTAGTATAACAGAAGAGGATGGGACATCTGATGCTATTCCTGACACCGAGGATGGACGCAGAAATGAAAACCAAATCAATGACGCAACCATTTATTTCTATCGGCAACTCACCCAAGAGGAACAGGAAAATATATCCGACGAAGACAAAGCCGCCTACCTTTTAGCTTACGGAAACGACCTCAAATTAGTAGGCTCCCCAATGAAAGCGGAGATAGTGCGCAATAATTCAGCCACTTCCTACACTCTGTCGGCAAAAGTCGATATCGATGCAATGAAACAGCTTGCAGGCGGAGAAGTGTATGTCTTTATTGCAACAAACTTAGGCGATATCACACCGACGACCAATGGCAATAACATGGCGGGGAATCATTATGAATACGATCCCCGATCTCTTACATTATGGCTTTATGAAAAAGATTTCCTGGACTTCGGAACGGATGATAACGGTAAGACCGTATTTATGTCAAATGCCGAAGAATTCAAGGCAAATTTCACCGACTTGAAATATAACCCTGCAGAAACCGACGAGCAATTTGTCACCAAAATTCTTGCATTCATAAATAATGCCCCGAAGAAAGAACACAATCTTTCAGAGGGAAGTAAAATTCTGAAGCTTGAAAGAAGCCTTGCACGTGTGGACTACAAACAGGCTAAAGGTAAAAGGACTGATAAGTTAAATTTTTATCAAGTAGGCACAATCAATAACCTTTATGCATCTCTTGAATCCCTTCAGCTTTTCAATAATCATTTCAAGACTTTACTCTATAGGCAGACTTGCAAGGGAAATAACGAAAAAGCTTATGTGAATGGCTATGATGATTATCTTCAACGTAAAAATATAAGTCTTTTTGGTATTGAAAATGGAGGAGACATCATAATCCCGGGTCCTACTGAGGAAGATGAACCAACCATAGAAAATTCTTATAATTGGGTTATCGATGGAGGATGGAATTCCAAAATTGCCAATAATCCGGGAGAAGTTTTGTTAGGAGTCAGTGTGCCAACATCCTATAGGCAAGGAGATAAAGTCATTTTCTCTGACCTAACAACTAATTTTGGTAGGATTTCTATAGAAGAATTAGATAAAAGAAATGCCGTTGATGGTTTTATCCCTTGGAGATATATGGGTGAGAATACCCATAATTCCGTGGAGAGGATGAGGATGAAAAATTCTACCGGAGTAGCTTTCCGCATGCGTCTTAGCAAGGCCAATGGCGACTATTTCACCGGCGACGATGCTTCCACATTATTCCTTACAGGTGATGCATACAACCAAAAATTGACAGAATTTAAACAGGCACATGATACATGGGAAAATGACAAAAAAGAGGCCGAAAAAACACCGGGCATTGAATTCACAGATCCTGAACCAATTTTCGAGATTGTAAACGGGAAACTAGTGGATGCATCTGCAACCTTCCCGGGTTATTACGCACTAACTATAGGAGAGGATACTGTCTATGTAAAGGCTCTCAAAGAGGATGAAGAAAATCCTGATATGATAACGTCATTCGAAATAACATATTGGTATTTCTTCCGTCATAACTACGATAAGACCCAGGAAGTAGGTATTGTGAAACCTATGCAATTCGGAGTTGTTCGCAATAACATTTACAAACTAAGTGTCACTTCCCTCAACGGTCTGCCTCGTCCATTCGACCCTGAAGCACCTGACGAGCCGCAGGAAAACGACATAGCAGTGGAAATGGCAATACTTTCTTGGGCTCGTGTTGATAAAAACATTGTTCTCTAATCGAAAAGAGAATTCCTGTTTATTCGATAAAGACTTAAACTCTGATGGAAAGGAAAACAAGAGTCAGATTCGCTCCCTCCCCCACCGGCCCTCTTCATATCGGAGGCGTCAGGACAGCTCTCTATAATTATATTTTTGCGAAGCAACAGGGTGGCGATATCATCCTCCGCATCGAAGACACCGACTCCAATCGGTTTGTGCCTGGAGCCGAAGAATATATCAACCAGGCGTTGAAATGGCTCGGAATATCCTTCGATGAAGGAGTGAAGGAGGGTGGCAAATACGGACCCTACCGACAGAGCGAACGCCGCGGAATTTATCGGGAATATGTAGATCGTCTGCTCGAGGCCGGAAAGGCTTACATCGCCTTCGACACTCCGGAGGAACTCGAGGCTGCTCGCCAGAATATCCCGAATTTCCAGTATGACTCCAAGACCAGAGGCACGATGCGCAATTCTCTCACGATGCCGAAGGAGGATGTGGACAAACTTATAGCCGACGGAGCCCAATACGTTGTCAGATTCAAAGTGGAGCCCGACCGTGAGGTGGTGGTTGACGACCTTATCCGTGGAGAAGTGAAGGTTAATTCCAATATCCTTGACGACAAAGTGCTTTACAAGAGTGCCGACGCACTTCCCACCTACCATCTGGCCAATATAGTTGACGACCATCTGATGGAGATTACCCACGTGATACGCGGCGAGGAATGGCTCCCTTCCGCACCTCTGCATGTGCTCCTTTACGAGGCCTTCGGATGGAAAGACACGATGCCCAGGTTCGTGCATCTGCCACTACTCCTCAAACCCGTTGGCAACGGAAAGCTCTCTAAACGTGACGGCGACAAACTCGGCTTCCCTGTTTTCCTCCTGGAATGGAAAGACCCAAAGACCGGAGAAATATCCTCAGGTTATAGGGAAAAGGGTTATCTGCCTGAGGCTGTGGTGAATTTCCTCGCCCTGCTCGGATGGAATCCCGGCGACGACACAGAAATGATGAGCATCGAAGATCTCATCAGGAAATTCTCTTTTGAACATTGCTCAAAATCGGGGGCCAAATTCGACTACAAGAAGGGCATCTGGTTTAACCATGAATATATCGGCAAAGCTGACAACGAAAGATTGGCTAAGCTGCTTGAGCCGACTCTTGAAGCCAACGGAGTGAAAGTGGAGGAGGGTGCCTCCGGTAAGGATAATCGCTACTCTCCGGAATATGTGGCAAAAGCCATAGAACTCGTTAAGGGCCGCGCCGATCTCGTGCCCGACCTTTGGACTCAGGGAGATTTCTTCTTCAAAGCTCCGCAGGAGTATGCCGAAAAGGATGTAAAGAAACGCTGGAGCGCCGACACTCCGCGCATAATGGAGGAGCTAATCGGAGTGCTAGAAGGTATCGACGACATGACAAGCGCAAATGCCGAGAAGATTGTGCTCGACTGGATTGCCGAAAAGGGCTATCATCTCGGAAATGTCATGAATGCATTCCGTCTCGCTGTGGTCGGTGCTTGCCGTGGTCCCCATATGTTCGACATCACCGAACTGATGCCGAAGGAGGAAGTGATAACTCGCATCCGCCGGGCAATCGAAAAAATTCCCGCTCCGGAAAACTGATTAACACATTTGGATTATTAAGAGAATAAATTCACAATACTATTTGAGGAGGACCGGGATCAGGATTATCCTTGTCCTCCTTTTATTGTGGGCCGTAAAGATCAATGCTGCCGACCGCATCGACCTCTCCGGACAATGGCATTATTCTCTCCCGGGTGCGCCCCCATCGATCCCGGGGGAGGGTTATATCAATCTTCCCAACACCCTCGACAATGCCAGGAAATCAATACCCCACCCCCCTGTCGCCTCCCAACTAAAAACCGATGAGCTCAGAAGGGTCTTTTCCTTCGTTGGAGAGGCTTCTTATTCACGTCCGGTAGACATCCCTCCCAACTGGAAGGGGAAAGAGATTTTCCTGACCTTGGAGAGCACAAAACCCACCAGAGTGAGCGTCGACGGTAAACCTGTAGGCTCAAACTCTCGAATTTCTTCTGCGCAACATTATAATCTTACGGAATTTCTTTCGCCCGGGTCTCATCGTATTGAAGTGACTGTGAACAACGCCGATTCTATCCCTCCGATTGTGGCACGAAGTTCGCATGCAGTGTCGGAATCAACCCAGACCAATTGGAATGGAATACTCGGTGGAATCAGTCTCGAGGCAAGAAATCCATTTCATATCCGCGGCATCAAAATCGACGATAAAAAGGAAGAGATAAAAATAGAATTCTCCCGACCGGCACCCCTGAAAATAAGATTAGGAGCGGAAGTCTCCCGACTTCCGAAAAGCAAGCCGGAAACAGGAATGGTTTCGCCCCTAACCATTAATCCCGGGGACACCGCAGCCATTATCCCAATTTCACTCTCCCCGGATATGCTTTGGAGCGCAGAAAATCCTAATCTCTATGACTTTACATTCAAACTAACTGACACCAGAGGCCGGGAAGTGGATTCTTACTCAGTTACAACCGGATTCCGAGATTTCGCCCCCTCCGGCACTAAATTCACAATCAACGGAGAGCCCGTTTTTCTCTTGGGGACTGTGAATGCCGCCGTTTTCCCGGAAACAACCCACGCTCCGCCGGATCTCGAGAGTTGGATCGACTATTTTTCAATAATCAAGTCTTATGGATTCAACCACGTCAGATTCCATTCCTGGACCCCTCCGGAGGCAGCATTTGCAGCCGCCGACCAACTCGGCATCTATATTCTGACAGAGCTCCCGATATGGGGAGAACTCGACCGAGATCTCAATTTCCATAACCGTTTTCTAAAAGAGGAACTGAAGGGAATCATGGAGGCCTATGCCCACCATCCCTCATTCGTGATGCTCTC
Organism: Muribaculaceae bacterium; assembly: GCA_022509125.1. Lineage (GTDB taxonomy): Bacteria > Bacteroidota > Bacteroidia > Bacteroidales > Muribaculaceae > Lepagella. The sequence continues at coordinate 91,952 of JAFLTU010000003.1, forward strand.
ACCGGGCAACGAACTCTTCGGCGACATCTCGCTTATGCGGGAATATATGGAGGAGGCCCGGCTACTCAATCCCCGGGTTTTGACCACCTACGGCAGCAATGTCTATCTCGGAATGAACGGGGAAATCGGTGGCGAAGACTTCATCGTGGCGGCTAAAACGGGCGATGGTCCCTCTTCGGCCGTGAGAGGCAGCCTCAGTTTTGCCGACGACCCCAAGGGGGGAATCCTTAATTCATCCTATCCTTCGAGCAATTTTAATTACGACCGGTCAACATCCCCGCTCTCAGTGCCTCTTATCATCCACGAGGCCGGACAATACCAGATGTATCCCGACTTCTCGGAAATAGATAAATATCAGGGGAACCTGCAGCCCGACAACTTAATAGAATTCCGAGACCGAGCCGAAGTTGCTGGGACATTGCGCAAAAACCGGGCTTTCGCCGAGGCTACCGGCAAATGGGCCGCGCAACTTTATAGGGCCGAGATCGAGGCTGCGATGCGTTCTCAGGGTGTCGGAGGCATCGAAATTTTCGGACTGCAGGATTATCCCGGCCAGGGCACGGCTTTAGTGGGTATCCTTGACCCATTCATGGACTCAAAGGGACTAGCGGATCCTCGGGATTGGCGACAAAATTTCACAGGGTCTCCGATACTCGCTCTCTTTCCCAAATTCACTTTCAACTCCGGAGAAACGGTAGAAATTCCTATTCTTGGAGGTGATCAATCCTATATAACCCTCACGATGCCTGACGTGGCAGTCCCCCGTAAAGAAACTCTTATCCTCCGCGATAAGGAGGGGATGATAAAAAATAAATATGATTATTGGGTTTATCCCAAGAAACTGCCGAAGGTAGACAATGTTTTGGTTACGACAAATCTTCAAGAGGCACTGAAGGCTCTGGAGAAAGGCGGTAGGGTAATTCTTATGCCGGATTCATCGACTGTTGCCCAAGCTTCGCTGGAACCCTTGTTTACTCCCGATTTCTGGAACTATAGGATGTATCGCACGATCTGCGACGAGATGCATCTGCCGCCATCCCCGGGGACATTGGGTCTATACATTGACAAGGAGCATCCTGCCCTTGCGAAATTCCCGACCGAAAGCCACACGGATTGGCAATGGTATGAAATTGTGGCCAATTCACGACCCCTCATAATCGACCGTTTGCCGGCGGATGTAGACCCGGTGGTGGAGGTGGTGGATAATGTTGAGAGGAATTTCCGTCTTGCATTGATGTTGGAATGTAATGTGGGGAAGGGTAAGCTGATGATTATAAGCAGCGATTTGGAGAAGGCCTCGGAATATCCCGAAGGAAGATGGCTGCTACAATCGGTGAAGGAATATATGGCATCGAAGGATTGTAAACCGGAAATCACTCTGACACCGCAACAGGTGGTAAATCTCTTGACCAAACCTTCCAATGCACGCCTAATCAAAGAACTGAAAAACGAAACCTACAGAAAGTTTTGATTAGTGATTAGTGATTAGTGATTAGTGAATAGTTGAGAGTTGAGAGTTTAAAGTTGAGAGTTTAGAGTTTACAGTTTAGAGTTTACAGTTTATAGTTTACAGTTTACAGTTTACAGTTTTGGTTGCAGTTTACTGTTATTTGCACTTGGCACTCAACACTCGGCACTCGGCACATTTCAAAAAACTGTGCTCTATGCACCATGCTCTATGCTCTCGTTATAAACGATCAACGAAAAACGATTAACGCTTAACTTAACTCATTATTTTTTTCATAATTTCTCGGATTTGTTGTAAATTTGTGTTTTGAAACATAAAATGCCCCTAAAGCAGGCATAAAGTCAATAAAAATACACATTGCCTGATGGCTGCTTAACAAATAAAGCCGATGATAAAGAAAAGCACGCTCGAACAGGTGGTCAGCGAAGAGATGGCTGACATCTGGGAGGTCTTAAAACCTGATGAAAAAAGGCTTATCACTGATAATTTCACCGTCCAACAATATAAGAAGGGCCAGATTATCTATGCCGAACATGAGGAACCGGAAAACCTTTGGTGTCTGATAAAGGGTAAGGTAAAGATGTACAAGAGCGGGGTCGGCGACCGCGAACAAATTCTGAGACTCTACCGGCCGGTGCAGTATTTCGGATATCGGGCATATTTCGCCGGTGAAAACTATGTATCATCGTGCGCGGCCCTCGAGCCATCCTCAATCGGGAGTGTCCCCATGCAAATCGTGGAAAAAATTATACGTGGAAACAACGACCTCGCGATGTTTTTCATCCATGAACTTGCGAGAAATCTGGGAGGCTCAGACACCAAGATAGTCAATCTGACCCAGAAGCATATCCGCGGCCGCTTGGCAGACGCGTTGCTCCTCCTTGAAGACAACTACGGGCTTGAGGACGACGACGCAACCCTCAAAATCTATATGAGCCGCGAAGATCTCGCCAACCTCTCCAATATGACCACCTCGAATGCCATCAGGACATTGACTTCGTTTGTGGCAGAAAAGCTGATATTGGTTGACGGACGAAGGATAAAGATCCTCAACGAACCCCAGCTTAGGAAAATATCGAAATTCGGATGATAAAAAACAATGGAGGCTTGAGCCTCCATTGCTTTTTATACAAAATTAGAGGAGGCCCAAGCCTCCTCTATTATTCCTTTATTCACCGCCAAGATCGGCTATGTATGAGCCTGTGAAGCTTCCCTTATATTCCACCTCCATGCCCATCTGCGATGCAGCAATCGTGTAATCGATTTGACATTGGGTCAGATCTGCATTGGTGGTTGTAAACTCAATTGTTTTGAAGGTGTATTGCGGTACTGGAGTCAAAGAGCCCCCCTCGATCATCGAAGGCACAATAGACTCTCCGCTCACGATAATTTTACCGGCTGAGCATGTCACCTTCAGATCCTCCAGAATCACATCCTTGGTGGGCTCGGCCTCAACGCCTGAGAATTTCGCGTTATACATGGTCAGAGTAGCCGTGGCCTCTTTGTCTTCATTATAACCGATTGCGAGGAAATAACCGATCTTATCGGTGGTGTTGGTCATCATTTCTCCCTGATATGGGAAGGAAGTGTTGGTGGTTCCCATGAAATAGGTCAAGGGAGCGAAGGTCTTGACATTGTAGTTGTCTCCGATATTATATTGAGCTATAAGCATCTCATAATTAAGGGGAAGGACATACTGAGTGTTTTGCGGCCAATAGAAATATTTGGTTGCAAGGAAATTGGCATTGTTAAGATTGACAGTATTGCTCTTCACGTTCTTAAAATAAGAGAAGAGATTGTAACTATCGGTAGTGTAGCTTTGCTCCACAGTAGAGAACGAGAGGGGAGCATCCGGATTTATCTGAAGGTTGCTTACTTCAATGTAGCCGGTGTTGCTTTCGTGGGTCACTGTGCGGCTTATCATGTAGTTGCCGGGGGTAAGCGTAGAAGTGCCGTCACTGTCGGTGATAAGATTAAAGACAGTGTAGTTTGCAGGCCAGGTGTTTGTGTAGTCGTTGGAGCAGGAGGCAAGTGCCAGCAAAGCTCCGAGAGAACCTAAAAATAGATGTTTTTTCATTTATGTTTTTGTTTGTTTGTTTTATTTGATTCAATCCCGCATCCCGTCACCATCCTCTTGCAAGGAGGGGCGAGAATTACTTCAATTAAAAAATTACACCATTAAATTAACGTAACGGGCTAACGGTTATTGCCTTAACGACCAACGCACTGATATTCCGCCCTCTATCCCCCTTCCGCGTTGCAAAAATTCATTTCCCATGGAAAGGAAATAGAATGTGTGGAATTGAGTATTGGTGAGGTTGCGGCCCCATGCCTTGAATTCCCAGTCGCGCCATTGCCAGGAGACCGATGCCCCCAACTGGGCATAGAAGTTCTGTCGCAAAGTATTCTCCTCGTTCCAATAAATCGGGCCTGTCCCTCTCATATTGAGATCGAAAACCAGCTTATTGGACACCCGCGGGTTCTTTCCTAAAGGCAATTCATACAGCCCCTGAAGGAAGAGAGTGTTGGAGGGGACGTAAGGAAGCCATTTCCCTTTGTAATCTTTTATGCCGTTGAAAAATTCGCGGAATTTGGCGTTAGTATAGCCATAGCTGAGGTTGAAGAAGAGAGAGGAGGAGGCCTGCAGGGAAGCTGACAGTTCAGCGCCGAAACTGCGAGTCTTGCCGGCATTGGCCATGATGCGTCCGGTGGTTGTGCCGTCGGGAAACATTGTCAGCTGCTGGTCGCGGCAATCTATATAGAAGGCCGATATTTCAAGATCGAGCCTCCGGGAGGGGAAATGAAGATGGCTTCCGATTTCATAATTCCAGCTCTTCTCAGGCTTATAGGCCACGACGTCTTCCACATCATATTGGGAGCCCACCCCCATGATTTTCATCAGCCGCTGTTGAAGCACGTCGCTAAACATCTGGGTGTTGAACCCTCCGGCCTTGTAGCCCTTTGCGATGTTGATGTAGACGTTCCCAAGTCCGGAGCTGAAACGGTAGGTCACGGCCACTTTGGGGAGCAGCGTCAGGAAATCCTTCTTCAGATGTCCCCGGTCGTTGATATCTATATCTACGTGGCGATAGGGTTCATACCCATCGGCTGTGGCTTGATAGATCTGATAGCCCGTGTTGCAGAAACTGTGGTAATTCAGGTCGGAGCGTTCATAGTCCAGTCGGAGCGAGCCTTCGAAATTCCAGTTGTCGAGAGTGAAATCCGACTCATGATATATGGCGAAGCCGTAGGTGGGAATGGTAAACTTGCTGTTGAGGACGAATTGCCGAGTGTCCCAGGCTATGGGATAGGATAGGTTGTTTTCGTTGCGGTGGGATTCGATGAGCTCACGGATGCCGACGTCTTTAAAGGTCACCGGCGCATTCATGTTGAGATGCTTATAGAAACCCATTGCCCCCGCAAGCCATGAATAACGGCTGTCGACGGCCGAGCCGCGAAACACAAGCTCTTCGGTCAGTGAAGTCTCCCGCTTCTTTTGCGTGAGAGTGAAATAACTCTCCGGGAGGAAATCCTGGTCGAGAGTCATGTTGTCGTCGATATGCTGCACACTTGTGATCGAAGTCAGGGTGAAATCTTTATTACGATAGCCCACGGTCAAACCGTCGGTGAAGGTAAAACGCCGATAGAAACATGTGTCGTTATATTCTATCCTCCCTGTTCCTACATATTCGTAAGGATAGCCTCCCTGCCTCAGGATGTTGGCGCCGGCCACATTCTGGATTTGAAGGTTGACGCGAGGTTCATAGAGAAACTTTGTCCGCAGAGAAAAGCTGTTTTCTTTATCGGTCTTGGCGTTGTTGTATTCATTCCGGTAGAATCCCTCCAGGTGGCCGTAGTCTCCGGAAATCGAAAGACCGGTTTTTGAAGTAAATTTGTGATACCAACCGACGTTAGCCCTCACCCTGCCACCGTTTCCGGCTTCGAGGAAAGCCCGCCATCCCTGAAATGCCAGAGGGGAGAGGGTTGTGATATTAATCACTCCGGCCATGGTGTTGCGTCCGTAGAGGGTGGACTGCGGTCCACGCAACATCACCACGGAGGCGATGTCGCTTATGTCGAAATCGTAGGCATCTTTATTGAGATAGGGCACATTGTCGACATTCAGGCCCACGGAGGGCTGATCCATGCGTGCTCCGATGCCGCGGACATAGATTGTGGATGTGATGCGCGACCCATAGTCGGGCATAAAGAAATTTGGGACTACATCGGAAACACCTCTCATCGAGACAATCCCGAGCTGCTCTACCTCGCGCCCCGACAAAACAGTGGAGGCTTGAGGTTCCTCATCAAGTCTTCCCGATTGCTTTAGGGCTGTGATATTGATTTCATTGAGGGTGACAAACACCGAATCCTCCGGCATTCTCTCAGACGAAAAGGCTGATACACAGACTGAAAGGCTCAACAATATGGATAGGAACCAACGTTTCATCATGCAAAACTACATTTTTAGACTCACCTATGCAATTTATATGGAAAAAGTGAATTATTTTTGTAGTATAAACATCATTAGGAAATGAAATCAATAAGGGAATTATACCGTATCGGGACAGGTCCGTCGTCAAGCCACACAATGGGACCGCGCAAGGCGGCCGAAATATTTTTGGATGGCCATAAATCTGCCGCTGGCTACGAAGTGGTGCTCTACGGCAGCCTGGCAGCAACCGGCAAAGGCCACATGACCGACGCAGCAATTATCGACGTGCTTGAAAAAACGGATATGCCCGTCAATATAATCTGGAAACCCGACGTTTTCCTCCCCTATCATCCTAACGGGATGACCTTCCGGAGCCTTAACGATGCCGGACTCCCCTCCGACGAATGGACAGTCTACAGCGTAGGCGGAGGAGCCATCGAGGAGGCGGGCACGGCCAAACAGGGAAGCCCGGAAATCTACGACCGCAACACCATGACGGAAATTATGGACTATTGCGAGAAGAGCGGGCGTTGCTATTGGGAATATGTGGAACAAATCGAAGGCCGAGACATCAATAAATTCCTGGCCGAAGTCTGGGAGACGATGAAGGCGGCAGTGGAGAAAGGTCTTGTGACCGACGGCCGATTGCCCGGACCGCTCAACCTAAGGCGCAAAGCCAGGTCATATTATATGAGGGCCGGAGGTTTCAGAGATAACCTTCGCTCACGCGGACTCGTTTTCTCCTACGCCTTGGCTGTCAGCGAGGAAAATGCTGCCGGCGGTGTGATCGTGACGGCCCCGACTTGCGGCAGTTGCGGAGTGGTGCCCGCTGTGCTCTATCATCTTTGGAAAAGCCGTAATTTCTCTGACGAGGAGATGTATCATGCCTTGGCGACGGCCGCATTGATCGGAAACGTCGTGAAACACAATGCCAGCATCTCGGGAGCCGACGTAGGATGCCAGGGAGAAGTGGGTGTGGCTTGTGCTATGGCAGCGGGAGCCGCGTGCCAGCTATTCGGGGGAACTCCGGCCCAGATTGAATATGCCGCGGAAATGGGTCTCGAACACCATTTAGGGATGACCTGCGACCCGGTCTGCGGTCTGGTGCAGATCCCATGCATCGAACGCAACGCCTATGCTGCGGCCCGCGCTCTCGACGCCAATATATATTCCACCTTCTCCGACGGCAAACACCGTGTCAGCTTCGACAAACTGGTGCAAGTGATGAAGGAGACCGGCCACGACCTTCCATCTCTTTATAAAGAGACAGGAATCGGAGGTCTCGCAAGAGATTTCCAGGTGGAGCACGTGATGTGATGGGAGATTTCACCATTCATACTCTGGGGTGCGGTTCTGCCAAGCCTTCACTACGCCATCTTCCCGCCTGCACAGTTCTTGAACATCGAGGGTCGCTTTATATGATTGACTGCGGAGAGGGGGCCCAGCTCTCCTTTATGAAGCAGCGCCTTTCATTCGCCAAACTGCGCCATATCTTTATCACTCACCTTCATGGAGACCATGTCTTGGGGCTTCCGGGCCTTGTCAGCACAATGGCCTTGACGGGCAACGGCGGTGAACTAAATATCTATACATTCCCTGAGGGTATCGCTAAACTAAAGGGAATGATAGACTATTTCAGCCACGACACACCCTTCCGAATCAATTATCATGCCATCAAGCCGGAGGAGGCAAAGGTTTTAGATACAAAAAGCCTGACGGTCAGAACTATTCCTCTGGATCATAGATTGCCGACGGTGGGTTATGTGTTTGAGGAGAAACCAAAGCCTCGCCACATAAATCCGGAGATGACTAAGTTTCACGAGGTGCCTGTTGCCTGGATGAAAAGAATAAAGGAGGGCGAAGACTTTGTGAAACCCGATGGGACAATTATTGCCAACCGATTACTTACCACCGACCCCTCCCCCTCCCTATCTTATGCACATATAAGCGATACGGGATACATGCCGGGATTGGCAGAAAAAATCGGTCCCGTAGACCTTTTATTCCACGAGACCACATATCTTGACGACCGAGAGGCCGATGCCATCGCAAGAGGCCACTCCACGGCTCGTCAGGCCGCCACCGTGGCACGCGATGCCGGTGCCAAATGCCTCCTCACCGGCCACTATTCATCACGCTACACCGACGACTCGCTTTTCCTCAAGGAGGCGCAGGAGGTTTTTCCAAACGTCATTCTCAACAACGAGGGGTTAAGGATCGACCTCGATTGTCCGCCCCGCTGAATGGGCCACCTGTGCCGGCGAATATAGGCACTGGACCTCTGCGATGCCCAGACAGTAGGAGCCTTCCCTTTCAACATGGCAATCGTAGGTTATCACATGTTTTCCCGCCTGAAGGCGCTCTATAAAGAAGGAAAGGCGGTCAGTCCTGTTTTCTCGATAGGCCATCATCCCGTCGATGAAGACAATCCCCGAGAGCGGGTCATCATTTCTCAAGGCTGCGGAGCCGGAGTCGGCTACAACCACGTAGTCCATATCTTTACCGCATGTCAGAGTCATCACTATCTTCGCCTTGTCGCCTTTATTAAGCTTGGAGACTTCCTTCAAAGTCTCGCGGCCACCATCTGTAACGACCTTATAGATTTTCTTTTCGATAGCTAAATTTTCAACCCTCACGCTCTTCACGGACTTCACCGGGGAAACAGATTGGGATATTACTCCACCCCATGCCGGAAGGCCACCTTGGCGAACAATCTCAATCTTTTTCCCTGAAACCTCCTTAGCGTCAAGACTGATTGTGAAATTTCCGGTCAGGGCCTGTTGCTCAGGCAAGGTGATTTTACGTCCATCCACATAGATCTCAGGAAGACTCCTTTCCCCAATGTTTTGCTTTTCACCTTCCATCAGAGAATATATTAGAGCCGGCGAATCACTTTCATCACCCCACGCCTGCGTCTCCTTCCTGAGAAGAAGTTTTTCTCTTAGCTTATCCACGCTTTCAGAATATTCAGAAGACAAGTTGAAAAGGCTCAACAAGAGAGAGGATTCCCCCATCGACAAACGTTTATCAGTAAATTGCGTCAAAGATCTGGTTATGGTCTCCCCTTCCCCTTGGTATGCCGGTTCTCCAAAGAAAAGGAGGGCAACCTTTGCTTTCTCTCCGACGCTAAAATGGCGCCAATCCTTGGAGAGGCTGTCGAGAGTGGAGGAATAAATCTGTTTAAGACTTTTGCCCGATTCGTTTGCCACTCCCGATCCTATGAGTTTCCTGACATAGAAATAATCGAGAAGGGAGGTTATCCCCGGAGTCCGGTTATTCTTTACTGATTCGAGGAGCCAAGAATCATAATAATTTATTCCTTTTTGAGCCATCTTTTGGAGGGAGGCATTCAGCAATCCTTTTGAATTAAGATATCCAAGGATATTCAATACGCGAAGGGTGATATATGGCGACGACTGCATGCCCTCAAACCATGTCCAGCCGCCGTCGGGACGTTGAAGAGCGGATAGCTTCTGAATTTTACCTGTCACTTCATTATCGATGCCTGCGGTATCGAAATATTTTCCAAGGCTTCGGATGCGAGAAGTCTCTGCTGAAGCGGAATTTAGCCAGGGAGAGGCTTCAAGCCGGGTGATTTTCAAGTTTTCATCTTTCTGAAGGTTCGACATGCTCAACGAAGAGTCAGGAGAATTGAGAATGCGTTGAAGTCCATCGGCAATTTCAGGACTTGACCCAATGATGTCGCGAGCCAGGAGGGTTCCGTAGAGCCATTCCGCGATTGCTAGGGAACTTTGAGTCTTTTTATCCGTGAGACCCGGCAAAGAGAGGAGCACTTCCCAGAGGGGATTGTCACAATATTTAAGTGTCAGGTTGGCATCTTTGGAAAGCCTGGGAACTTTAATCTCTATGACTTCGGTTTCGGCATTTGCATAGAAAGTGGTAGCCTCGATCAAGGGGGCGCTTGAAGGGAGCACCGGTATTATCCCCTGTTCCCCGTCTCGATGGTTCTCACCTGAAGCAACTGCTCTGACTATTAAACCGGATAGATTGGATGGCACCTCAAAGCGCATGCTGACAACTCGATTCCCCGAAGGCTCCACGACCAGGGGTGAAAACTCTTCAGCTTTCAAGGGCATTCCTGTCGTAGCATCTATTATTTCAAGACTTCCGCCGATTGATTGAGTCTGCTCGGTGTTATTAAATAGCGTGGCAGAAAGTTCCGCCTTGTCGCCGGTGCGCACATATTGAGGAAGGTTGCTCTTCACCATAACCGGTTTAGAGGCTACGGCATCAAGCAACAATGTAGCGTTTTTTAATTCATCGTTGTAGGCTGCCAATTGGAGTTGCCAAGTGGTGTTGAAATTCGGCACTATGAAATTCAACTCCACCTCACCATTGGCGTCGGCACTAAGGTCAGGACGGAAAAATGCCAATGGCATTTCCACAGGCCGGAATTCTTCTTGAGAAGATCGACTCCTCTCCTCTTGCTTCATATTTAACTGGCCGGCAGCCATCATAGGACTCTCAACAGCTTCTTCTGATGTCTCTGCCTCCATTAAATCCGCAGCCGAATCAGTCATCATGGTCCGGCTCGCAGCTTTTGCACTGTAAAGATAGACAGGGCCATGGATTGAAAGACCTCCGGAGAGGGGGAAGCCATAGGTCTGCCAGGACGGAATAGCCGAATTTACGCTCACGAAGTTTTTATCTGTCGGCAAAGAAAAGTTCCTGAAGGAAATTGAACGGCCCGGGAAAACGGGACTTATCCTAAACCAGTTGTAGATTGAGGGAGTCCAGATATTCATGTTCCATTTGAAATCTTTTAGGGAATTCAAAGCCTTGTCGCTCATCACGGCAAAAACGTTGGAATTAGAAGCGGGACTCTCTCCTATCTTGATTTTGAATGTCCATTTCTCCAGGTCACCGGCGGTCAACTGATCGCGGAAACTTTCAGAGATTAGTTCCATCTTCTCAAGACTCTTTTCCGAAGAGAGGGTGATCTGAGCCTCTACAGGCTGAAAGTCGTGCATGCCGCAAAGATTTACAAAGAGTTTAGAGACTCCTTCCGGCAGGCAAATCCTTTCTCTGAGAAGAGCGTTATCTTCTTTCGGCTCCAGCCATTTACATTCCAACACACTCTCACCGTCACTCAAAGTATAAAGTATCCAATCATTCCAATAGCTGCCGAAGACCACATCCACGAATTTCTCATCCTCCCGGAAGGTTATTTCCCTCTGAGGGACCCAGAGGGGAGTCGGGAAGGGTGCCTTTGTTTCGGAGGGACGCCAAACTACAGTTTCAGTAACCGTTTCGTATCCCATCTCCCCTTGGGATGGTTCAATACTTCCTCTATACCCATAAAGGTTGCCATATCCAGACATATCATCATCGTCAATCGACCGGAATTCCATGCGATATTTGCCGGAGGCAAGAGTATTTGCCGCCATTATCAATGAGGGGCTGATAAATGAACCTGAAATAGTGTCACCGGTGGTTTGATTGATTAGCCGATAATCAATCTTTTCAGTCACAGGCAATCCGGCCATATCATAGACGGGGATAGAAAAAATAACGCTATCGCCCGTAATTTCTGTCTTATCGCCAATTTGAGGCCGGATATCGATACCCCGTCCAAGATAAAACATAAGTGGTTGGGAACTCTCAGTCTCACCTGCCGTAGAAGTGACATTGGCTGTCAGACTATATCGGCCTTGAGCATATGGCGTCCCCTTGAGGCCGGTCAATGGCAAGGTCAAGGTAAACTCCCCCCGGGTATCTGTGATACCTCTCACATTATATCGTGCTCCGGTGGCAACTCCTCCCCATCGCCATGGAAGATAGTGAACTTCATATTCAATTTCTGCATCTGTAACAGGCATTCCTGAATATGTGGCGGCCATTCCCCTAAAACTTATCGAGTCGGGAGAAAGAGATTCCTCTTGCTTCAAGGTTACTAAAAATGCAGGCAATTTGTATTCCTCAACTTGAAAGGAGGTTGACCCTCCCCCCTGGATTCCGGAGAAGGAGGCAGTCAATTGATAGGTTCCCAAGAGTCTCCCCTTCGGGATTACCATTTCCCCTGAAGCGCGGGCAGATTGGTCTAATGTCAAAGAAAGAGTCCCCACATTGGAATAATTGGCATCCCTCATAGTCAATTCCACCTTTTGGCCAGGCATCAAAGAATTAACCTTATTCTCCTGCTGCCAACCAACTACCGCAAATCTGACAGTGTCGCCGGGTCGATAGATCGCCAGGTCGGTCAGGATAGAGGCATGGGCACTTTTGTTACTCCTTACCGGATAATAGCTGAATCCGGCATCTCTTTTAGCCAGGCTATTCCCCTTCTTAGCCTCGATTCGGAAATATCCTTCCGGAATGCTGACCCATCCCTGCGAGTTGGTGACTGCTTTTCCTTCGGCCTTCCTGCCGTTTCCCTTAAAGTAGGTGACAACGGCACCGGCTACCGGCTGCTGATCATGTCCGTTGACCACATAGACCCTCCCCGAACCCTGTTGATTTGAATCGAAGGTAGTCATTAGAGTGATATCAGTCACCCTTATTGTTGAATAGGAGGCGTTTGAGGTAGTCTTATTCCAATTCTTAGGCAATGTAGGGGTCGCCGATGGCACACATAAATAAATCCCCGGTTTCAGACCTTCAATCTCAATATCTTGAGAATATTGGAAAGGCACGTTCCCCTCCCCTCCTATTTCAATTGTCGTGAAAGGGCTTGGCGAACCGATTTTCTTCAAAATCGCTTCGTCATATTGGGTCACCTGGTTTTCCGCGAGTTTGATTATATGAAGATAGGCCTTATTAAGGTTTTCCACTGTCGCCCTCCCCTTTATCGGAGTTGCCGGAAGAGTCGTCTTGGGGAAACTTACCTCGATATTTTGCCTGGCCATCATGTCGCGGGCATAGGACAAGTTGGCAAAATAGAAACCATCGGGCCATTGGGAAAGCCACCTTCCTATCCTTTCATAAATAACGGCGGTTTCCGATTCTGAGTTACCTCGGAAATATCGGCTCCAATATTCATATAGGAGAAGGCCTTCTCCTTCCTGGCCATTCAAATTTTCAAGGGCTTCGTCAAGTCGGGCCCTCACTTCATAATCGGGGAGAAGAGAGAGAGTCTCAAACACTGCAAGAGACCTTACCACACTATTGCCATCTGCAAATTGACATCCTAATTCCCCCAACATCTTTAGAGCAAGATCAAGACATTTTCTTTCCGGAGTGGCCGGCGTTTCAGATGGATAGAATGGGATGACCGATTCGTTATAGGGTCCGGAAAATTTCTTTAAGATATCAACAGCCTTAAATGTAATGAACTGCTCTATGGTTAACCCTATTTTTTCTGCCGTGGCGTAATCGTCGATCAATAGCGCTATTTCGGAAATCGTCTGTTTTTGTGCCACAGAGTTGCCTCTGAAATTATTTTCAAAGGAATCGTTGATCTTATTCATTAATTGCCACACCCTTTCTTTGAACATTCCTCCACTCCATTCCTCGGTGTCAAGGGGGAATTCTCCTTCAATAGGAAGATTTCGTTGATCAAAGACGTAACGATTGTCGAGATAGGTCTTGGCAAGAATTTCACCTTCCAGGAGATAACAGATGTTTTTATAGTCTCCTCCAAGTTTATCAGCCAAGGAATCAGCCTTTTCAAGTAAAGGGCCCACATTATTGGAGTCGCTCAGCAAACCACGGGCCACACTCAGATTCATAAAGCCTCTGATTGCCTCAACAGGATGATGCTCCCTTAACGAATTTAGAATCAGAGAATCGCTTTGTTCCACTACCGTTTGTGGAAAAGCGAAATCAGGCATTTTGTAGTCAGGGGCTGCCACGGCTTTTACAGCCGAGAAAAATATAAAAACAAACGCCGGAAGGCTCCTTAAAAACATTCCGACGATGTTGAGTTTTTTATACTTGTTCATTTCCGTTCTATGGGTTTCTTGTGATGGTCACGGTTGCGCGTGCGTTTCATTTGGTCTATGCGGGCTTTGAAACTGTTTTCAGCCTCGCGCATCTTATAGATTTGCTTCTGGGTCAGGAACTCGGCGAATTTTTCATTGAATTGCTTTTCCTTTTCGGCCCATTCGGAATTTGCTTTGGCGAATGCGGCTGTGACCTGCTGATAGCTCTCTTCGCTTGCATCCTTTTCATGCTTGAGTTGATGATCCATTTTGACGGCTTCAGCGTAACATTCCTTCTTGCTTTGGCTCATCTCCTCATAAAGCTCGTAAAACTGTTTCTTCTGACTCTCATTGAGTTGCATCTCTTGAGCCAGGAATTTCATTTTGAACTCTTGAACCTCCCGAAACATTTTATCGCGCTTGGAAATTGTGTCTTGCTGGGCAAATGTCGCTCCAATGCCCGCAATCAATAAACCTATTATTAGCAAAAACCTTTTCACTTTGGCAGTATTTTTTAATGCGAAATTCTGATTTAACGGCGTTTGATATCTGTTTTTCCGGATTTAGAGGTTGCTAAAATCCTTTTCAAACTCTTCAATGTTGTCGTAGCTCATATAAAACTCTTCGTCGTCGGCATCGAAGTCTCCCATATAAAGGGGAAGATAGTTAACATCATAATCCATTCCACCATCAAGGAGCTCCACAAGGGCCTGCGGCGGATTGTCAAGACTCAGGGAGACAGGCTGAGTGGCGGTATGAAACACCTTCATCATTAGCCATATGCCACAGAACATGGCCGCCAGATAGACGTATGGCTTAACCCTCTGCCAGCGTGAGAAGATCCGGGGGGTCTCAGCCTTGACATATGGGGGCAATTGCTCCATTATCCGACGCTCAAGCTCAGGGAAATAGCCTTCAGGAACCCTCATCCCCGAATCCTTCCCATATTTATTTATTAATTCTTCTTCCGGTTTCATCGCTCTTATTTCTTCTTCATCGAAAGACCTATCATAACAAAATCTCAAAACTAATAATAAGACCGCTCCCTTTTAAGATAGTTTAACGCTTTAAAAATTTTTCATCATGAACCATTATTCCCGCCTCTTGTTATAAAGATATAAGAAAAGAAATTCATGATGTTTGGTTAGTTGAAAATTGTTT
>JAFLTU010000030.1:0-18489 GCA_022509125.1 Muribaculaceae bacterium
CTATTAATCCATAACTTTACTAATGCAACAATAAAATTATCAATGAAACGATTAAATGGTCTTATGAGAAGATTATTATACCTTTGGGGCATAATATGGAGCAAAATTACAAATTTTTTCTCAGATTCAAAAAAAATCGGGTTAATTTTGCATAAATTTTTAATGCTTAAGCAAGTTTGGCTAGCATAATGCAAATCCAAAATTCAGAGGGATAGAAAAATAGAGCGCCTGCAAAGAATGAAAGCCTCATACCACACATTAGGTTGTAAGCTAAATTTTTCTGAGACCGCTACGGTGGCCTCCATGCTTGAACAAAAGGGCATCCATGCTATAAAGGAGGGGGAAAAGCCAGACTTGTGTGTTGTAAACACTTGTTCAGTCACCTCTAACGCCGACAAAAAGGGACGCCAGCTAATCCGCAGCCTGGCAACCAAATATCCGGAGGCTGCAATAGTGGTGACCGGTTGTTATGCTCAGCTAAAGCCTCAAGAGGTTGCAGCCCTTCCAAATGTGGAGATAGTGGTGGGATCAAACGAGAAACTTCTTTTGTCGCAATATATCGACACGTGGCTTCAAACCCGCTCTCCGATCGTTGCGACATCTCCGGCCCTTCAATATAAAACTTTTATGCCTTCCTGCGAGAGGGGGGAGCGGACCCGATACTTTCTCAAAGTGCAGGATGGTTGCGATTATTTCTGCACCTACTGCACCATCCCATACGCCAGGGGGACATCAAGGTCAGGAGACATTGAGACCCTCACGGCAATGGCGGAAGAGGCAGCAAGAAAAGGGGGTAAAGAAATTGTCATCACCGGAGTCAATGTGGGCACTTTCGGCAAAGACCATGGAGAGGATTTCTTTTCGCTGATAAGGGCACTCGACCGAGTAGAAGGGATTGAGAGATTCAGAATTTCCTCGATAGAACCCAATTTGCTGACCGACGATATCCTGGATTGGATTGCCGGAGAATCGCGAGCCTTCATGCCCCATTTCCATCTTCCTTTGCAATCAGGATCCGACAAAGTGCTACGTTTAATGAACAGGCGCTACACCACTTCTCTTTTCGCCTCGAGGGTGGAGAAGATCCGGAGTCTGATTCCGGAAGCCTTCATCGGCGTGGATATTATCGGGGGTGCAAGAGGAGAGACGCCTCAAGAATGGGAAGATAGCTATAGCTTTGTCAAGGCTCTTGATGTGGCCAAATACCATGCCTTCCCCTATTCCGAGAGAGAGGGAACCAAAGCCCTTCTTCTGGGGGAGGCCGTAGAGAAGGGAGAGCGATATAGAAGAGTGGCACTCCTCAACCGGCTCTCGGAAGAGAAAACCCGGGAATTTATAATCCGTAACGTCGGGAGCAGAAGAAAAGTATTGTGGGAGAGTCGCGCGGGATCGGACCGAATGCAGGGTCTCACCGACAACTATATACGAGTGGAGGCACCTTTGAAGCCGGAGAACCTTAATGAGGTGACGGAAGTGGAAATCACCGGGCTCAAGGATGGGGAAAAGGAAATAGCTTGCGCCCGGCTTATATGAATCATGAAGAAACTTGCAGTTATCATATTAAATTGGAACGGCCTGGAACTTTTAAAGGAGTTTCTGCCCTCTGCCGTGACCCATACCCGAGGAGAGGAAGTAGACCTGATTGTGGCCGACAACGGTTCAAGCGACGGTTCTCCGGAATGGATAGAGAGGAATTATCCTGAAGTGGGGCTTATAAAATTCGATAAGAACTATGGTTTCGCCGAGGGCTACAACCGGGCCATCTCACAGACCCGTTATCCCTACACAGTGTTACTCAATAGCGACGTGAAGGTGACAGAGGGATGGTGGCGTCCGTTGTTGGAATTTTTGGAGACAAGGCCGGAGGTAGGAGCTGTTCAGCCAAAAATCAGGAGCTATCGCAATCCTGAATATTTTGAATATGCGGGAGCGGCCGGCGGTTTTCTCGACAAATGGGGCTATCCCTATTGCCGAGGCCGGCTTTTCGACCGAATAGAGCAAGACCGGGGTCAATATGATGACAGTCCCCAAGATGTGACGTGGGCCTCCGGGGCTGCCTTAGGAGTCAAAACGGAGCTTTATCTCGCTTTAGGAGGGCTCGACCCCCTTTTCTTTGCCCACATGGAGGAAATCGACTTATGCTGCAGAATCATTGCCTCAGGGCATAGAGTCTGCGTGGTGACGGATTCTGTGGTGTTTCATGTTGGAGGAGCCTCCCTGAATAAGGGAAATCCAAAAAAGACGTATCTAAATTTCCGCAACAACCTGCTTCTCCTTTATAAGAACCTGCCTCATAAGGGGAGAGAGGGATTTTTGATAAGACGGAGGATGATGGATACGCTTGCATTTTTGATGTATTCGGCAAAATTAGATTTCAAAAATGCCGGAGCCATCCTGAAGGCTCACCGCGATTTCAGAAAGATGAAACAGGCCTACCAAGGGATGGAGGAACCTCAAAACGCCAAGTCTTTTCTTTCAAGACGAAATATCGTCTGGGATCGTTATATATTAAATAAGAAAAGATAGAGGGAAAGGTTGTAAAAGGCAAAAAGCTTAGGAGAGAGGATTTTAAATCAAATAGCCAAATGGGCTAATAATCATAAAAGAGGGAAATATATGGAAAAATTGATATTGGTCAGCAACGACGACAGCATAGAGGCAAAGGGAGTGCATGAGCTTGTCAGGACTCTTAGGACACTTGGGGATGTGGTGTGTGTATGCCCGGTTCAACCTCAGTCGGGTATGTCGATGGCCTTGACTGTAAATCGTCCATTGACAGTTAAAAGGCTACCGGATTATCACGGGGCACAAATGTATAGAGTAGACGGCACCCCTGTAGACTGTATCAAGATCGCCGTCGACAATCTGTTGCCACGTCGCCCCGATATAGTTGTGACCGGAATTAACCATGGGTCGAACGCGGCCATCAACGTTGTCTATTCGGGGACTATGGGGGGAGCCTTCGAGGGATGTGCCTATGGGATTCCTTCAGTGGGTTTCTCACTGACGAGCCATTCGGAGGATGCCGATTTCAAGGCATGTCTGCCGGTTGTGGAAAAAATTGTGAAGGAAGTCATGGAGCATGGCCTACCGGCCGGAATTTGCCTGAATGTCAACATGCCGGCCCATGTGGATGAATACAAAGAAATAAGGGTTGTGAGAGGTTGCCGGGGAAGATGGAACGACCGCTATGATGAATACCGTGATCCGGCTGGACGACCCTTTTATTGGCTTGCCGGAAATTTCATCAATGAGGAGCCCGACAAAGAGAATACCGACGAATGGTGTCTGGCCCACGGTATTGTCTCGGTAGTGCCGGTGAAACTGGATCCAACATATGAAAGGCCGGAAGAATTTTCATGGCTTTGCGAGAAATAATATAAAAATACTTGACAAGGGGGGTCTTGAATTATTAACTTTGCAAGAATGAAGGAAAAGGGCGATGCCAGAATATCCTATTGGGCTGCACATCTGACCACAACGGTTAGTGTCACCCTTGTTTTGCTGCTTCTTGGCATAATCACCTTCATTACCCTAAGTTCCGAGAAGGAGACACGCACAATACGGGAACGATTGGAAGTAAGCGTGGTGATGGGCGACACAGTCAGCGATGCGAGTGCAGAGAGATTGTCGAGTCTATTGAGCAGCCGGCCCTATGCCCTTGAGGCAGGTTATATAGGGAAAGCCCAGGCTCTAAAAGATTGGCAAGAGGAGACTGGCGAGGATCTTGAAACCCTTTTCGGAGTAAATCCCCTCTCTCCGGAGGTCTATTTCAGAGTAAAGGCCGATTATTCTTCTCCTGATTCACTAAGGGTTATAGAAAATGAGCTTAAGGTGATGCCCGGTGTGGAAGAAGTAGTGATGCCTGACTCGGAAATGGTTGAGGCAATGAATAGCAATATCCAGAGTCTTGCCATAATCCTGGGGATAGTAGCCTTGGTGATGGTGATAGTCTCTTTCGTTTTGATCAATAACACGGTGCATCTCAGCATCTATGCCCGACGTTTCACTATTCACACGATGCAACTTGTAGGAGCTACCGACGGCTTTATCCGCCGTCCCTTCATAGTCAATAACCTTTTGGCAGGTTTGATGGCCTCCCTCGTGGCAAGCGGTATATTGGCGATATCGTTAGGAGCCGCTCCTCACATGGGATGGAACGACGTGGCCCATTACATCAGTTGGGGACTTTTCGCCTGCGTGGCCGGGGGCATGATCATCGCAGGCCCGCTGATTTGTTGTGTGGCAGCCGCCATTGCCACCTCCAGATATCTGGGCAAAGACTACGACGACCTTGTCAGGTCTTAAAAAAATTAATTTGTTTGCAGACTTTTATAATATATGGCATCGAAATTACAGGAGAGCAAGAAACCGGAGCCCATGAGCCTCCGCAAGACCCAAGGGAAAGAACGTCCTTTTTCGCGTCTTAATTTTTGGATGATGGGTGGATGCTTAGTGCTCATTCTCTTGGGTTATCTCTTTATGAGCGGGGGAGGGAGCACCGAACCCGACGGCTTTAATCCCGAAATTTTCAGCACGAGACGCATAGTGGTTGGCCCGTTGCTTTCCTTCCTGGGATTTCTTCTCATGGCTTTCGCAATAATATGCCCTCCGGATTGGAAAGGTTTTAAGAAAAGTTGAAATAATACTATTGACTAACAAAAACTTGCAACTCACAACTTTGACCTCGAATTTCAAGTTCTTATCTTAGACAAACTTATGGAGTGGTATCACGCGTTGATATTAGGAATTGTGCAGGGTCTCGCTGAATATCTGCCGGTGAGTTCCAGCGGTCATCTTGAAATTTTCCGTGAAATCTTGGGCATAGACATTCCGGGAGACAAGATTCTCCAGTTTGATATAATTCTTCATGCGGCCACAGTATGTTCCACTATTGTGGTGCTTTGGCATATTTTCAAAAAACTTTTGATTTCGTTTTTTACCTTTAGGCGCGATTCCGACTATTATATGGTCTGGAAAATCTTGCTTTCATGTGTGCCGATCGCTTTTGTGGGGTTTGCCCTCAAAGATTATATTGAGGAATTTTTCGGAGGTAGCCTGTTGCTTGTAGGAGTGTGTCTGTTGGTTACAGCATTTTTGCTTGCTTTTGCCCATTTCACAGACCGGGAGAAAATCCTTGTGAAACGCGATGGGCGCATAGAATCAAAGGAAGTGATGGAGCCGGCTGAAGCGGGCAGAGACATCACTTGGATTGATGCCTTTATCATCGGCTGCGCGCAAGCCTTTGCAGTATTGCCGGGCCTTAGCCGCTCGGGCACCACGATAGCCACCGGGATTGTTCTTGGCGACAAGCGTTCCAAAGTGGCCTATTTTTCTTTTCTGATGGTTATCATCCCGATCCTTGGGGAGGCATTGCTTGATCTTTTCAAACTTGTGAATGATCCTACGCAACAGGGAGACACAAGCGTGGGCGTGGAATGCCTGCTGATCGGATTTTTTGCCTCCTTTGTGGTGGGTTGCTGCGCCTGCAAATGGATGATAGATCTTGTCAGGAGGGGAAAATTAGTTTGGTTCGCGATCTATTGTGTAATAATGGGCATTGTCTGCATCCTTTGGAGATAAGGAGTGCCGAGTTGAGTGCATAGAGCATAGAGCACAGTGCACAGTTTTTAGAATAGTGCCGAGTGCCAAGTGCCGAGTACCGAGTGACAATCTGTTAAAAACTATTAGAAAAACGAAAAACGAAAAACGATCAACGACAAACGAAACACGAATAAGTGCCGAGTGCCGAAGGACAATCTGTTAAGAACTATTAGAAAAACGAAAAACGATCATCGACAAACGAAACACGAAATTGGATTTAGTAAGCGGAGAAATAATAGCAATCGACAAACCTTTGGGCTGGACATCTTTTGACGCAGTGAAGCGACTGAGGGGAGCAGTGCAAAGAAGGTTAAAGGTCAGGAGGTTTAAAGTGGGCCATGCCGGCACCCTTGATCCCTTGGCTTCGGGAGTTTTGCTTGTTTGCACCGGGAGAGCGACTCGCCGCATTGAGGAATTGCAAAGCGGAGAGAAGGAGTATGTGGCCACTGTGAAATTGGGGGCTACAACACCAAGCTTTGATCTGGAAACCGAGATAGATGCCACCTATCCTGTGACCCATATTAATGAGGAGAGAGTCAGGAGGGCTTTAGAGAGTTTCCGGGGAGAGATTATGCAGGTGCCACCGGTTTATTCTGCAGTGAAGGTAGATGGCAAAAGAGCCTATAAGTATGCTCGCAGGGGCGACGACCTTGAACTGAAGGCAAAGCCGATAGAAATCAAAGAAATCCAATTGTTGAAATTTGAGGGTGATGAGATAGAATTCCGGGTGAAGTGCAGCAAAGGCACCTATATCCGGGCCTTGGCACGAGATTTAGGGAGAGCGCTTGACAGCGGGGCCCATCTGACCGGATTGCGGCGCACTCAAGTAGGCTCCCATAGGATAGAAGATTGTTTAGCCATTGATGAGGCCGTAGACCTCATATCCAAAGCCCCACTCACATTCCCCGACTGGTATGTGGGCGATAAATCCATAGGGGAAGTGTCAACTCAAAAGGAACAGAAAGAGACAGATTAAAAGGATTAGCTCCCGGACCTCGGTGAGGTTCAATTTTGCTGCGGGAGCCTTAACATAAAATAAAAAGATGAAATTATCGCAATTCAAATTCAAACTGCCTGAAAACCTCATCGCGCAGTATCCATCAGAAAACCGCGACGAATGTCGTCTGATGGTTCTTGACAGCAAAACAGGAGAGATCACCCATCGCATCTTTAAAGAGATTATCGACTATTTTGACGAGGGCGATGTCATGATCTTCAACGACACCAAAGTGTTTCCTGCCCGTCTTTACGGCAACAAGGAGAAGACGGGAGCCCGAATCGAAGTGTTTCTGCTTCGCGAGCTAAATATTGAAAACAAGTTCTGGGATGTACTTGTGGAGCCTGCTCGCAAAATCCGCATTGGCAACAAGCTCTATTTCGGCGACGACGATTCGATGGTGGCCGAGGTCATCGACAACACGACGGCCCGGGGACGAACATTGAGGTTTCTCTACGACGGGCCCCATGATGAATTCAAGGCCGAACTTTATTCCTTGGGCGAGACCCCACTGCCGGAATATATCACACGGGCTGTGGAGGAATGGGATGCAGAGCGCTACCAATGTATCTTTGCCAAAAACGAGGGAGCAGTGATGGCCCCGGCAGCCGGCCTTCACTTCAGTCGCGAGCTGATGAAAAGAATGGAAATCAAGGGAATCGAGAGAGGTTTTCTGACTTTGCACAGCGGCCAAGGGAATTTTAAGGATATCGATGTGGAAGACCTTACCAAACATCGAATGGATTCGGAGGAAATGTATGTTGGCGAGGAGCTTGTGGACATGGTCAATTCGGCCAAAGACCACGACAAGAATGTGTGTGCCGTAGGCACGAGCGTGCTTCGGGCCATAGCCACGGCCGTATGTATGAACGGACATATAATGACCTATGAGGGATGGACCAACAAATTCATCTTCCCGCCCTATGATTTCACCGTGTGTAACGCTATGGTATCGAATTTCCATCTTCCTCTGAGCACGATGCTGATGATGGTGGCGGCTTTCGGTGGCTACGACAATGTTATGAAGGCTTATGAGGTAGCCGTCAAAGAAAAATATCAGTTTGGCGCTTATGGCGACGCGATGCTTATTTTGAGATAGAATGGGGAAAAATAAGCTTAAGAAATTTGCGGAGATAGAGAGGCTCGATTGTGTGCTTCAGTATCCTCGCGAACGTCTGCTGGCCGAAGGTTTCCCATTTTCCGGAAAATGGCATGGCGAAGTGTTCAATAATCTCAGTCCGATAGTTTTGGAACTGGGATGCGGAAAGGGGGAATATACCGTGGGCCTGGCTCAGAAGGAACCGGGGAAGAATTTTATAGGCATTGATATCAAAGGGGCGAGGATATGGACGGGAGCACGTCAAGTGGCTGAAATGGGCCTCCCCAATGCACGATTTTTGCGTACGGAGATAGAAAATATCGACAGGTTTTTTGCTCCGGGAGAAATCGACGAGATTTGGATCACTTTCCCCGATCCACAGATGCAAAAGTCACGAAAGCGGCTCACTTCCACCCGTTTTCTTAAGCTTTATGGGGGGATGTTGAAGCCTGACGGCATCATTCATTTAAAGACAGATTCCCCTTTTCTATATGAATACACCCGAAGGCTTGTAGAGAAAAATGGACTTGAAGTAGTGGAAATCACCGACGACCTCTATGGCTCAGGGAAAGCCGACCCTGTTAGTTCCATAAAAACTTTTTATGAAACCCAATGGCTCTCGCGTGGGAAGGCCATAAAACTTATATCATTCCGGCTAAAGCCGGGAATGGAGTTAGAGGAACCTGAGGCCGACGACATCCCCAAAGACGATTACAGAGCTTTCAAAAGTGAAAAGGTTTCACCTGCGACGAAAGACTTCGCCTAAGGGGAAAGGATTCACCCGCGACGAAAGACTTTTGGGAAGTTGAAAATATAAACTGCAAACTAGAAAACTGGAAAACTGGAAAACTGTTGACTAAAAGATAAGCCCTCATGACGCAACAAGATATTATAAAGGCGCTTTCCGGAGTTAGATATCCGGGCAACAAACAATCCCTGGTAGAGAATGATATGGTGAAGGATATAAGAGTGGAGGGCGATGATGTCTATTTCACCCTTGTGTTCCCGAAATCCACGGATCCATTCATAAAGAGTGTTGTCAGGATGGCCGAGACGGCCACAGAGGTCGCATTCCCGGGTGTCAAAGTAAAAGGGAATGTGAAGGTAGAGGCGCTCCAAGGACCCTCCGAGGCTGAAAAAACTCCCGTGGAGGTGTTGCCGGGAGTAAAAAATATAATAGGAATTTTCTCCGGCAAAGGTGGAGTGGGGAAATCCACAGTGGCAGCCAATGTGGCAATAGCCTTGGCAGCCAAAGGTTTTAAGGTCGGGCTTCTTGATGCAGACATCTTCGGGCCATCGATGCCGAAGATGTTTGGAGTGGAAGATTCCCCTCTATATATGATCAATCGCGAGGGTCGCGACTGGATTGAGCCTATAGAGAAATATGGAGTCAAGATGCTCAGCATAGGTTTTCTTGTTGACAAAAACAACGCGGCAGTGTGGAGGGGGACGATGGCAAGCAACGCCTTACGTCAACTTATCACGGATGCTTGGTGGGGCGATCTGGATTATTTCATCATCGACATGCCCCCGGGTACGAGCGACATTCATCTGACTCTTGTGCAAACACTGCCGATCACAGGAGTGGTGATCGTTACGACGCCTCAGGAGGTTGCGCTGGCCGATGCCCGCAAAGGGATATCGATGTTTAAGGATGAAAAAATCAATGTTCCGGTGCTTGGTATTGTTGAAAACATGGCATGGTTTACCCCCGACGCCCATCCCGAAGAGAAATATTATCTATTCGGCAAAGGGGGAGGGAGCGAACTGGCGCGCCAACTTGATGTCAAACTTTTGGCGGAGATCCCGCTGGTGGCAGGAATTTGCGAGGATGTGGATAATGGTCGCCCCTCTTCCTCTCGGCTTGTGGCCGATTCTTTGACCGGCGACAAGTCTACATGCAACGCCGAGGCTTTGGCATTCGGACTGCTTGCCGATGGCATCGTGGAACAATGTGAAGATAGAAACCGGAAGTTGCCTCCCTCAAGAAAGGTGGAGGTGAAGAGATAAATTTCTTTATCAAAATTCGGAGAAGAAACGAGGTTTGAAAACGAGTCCGACCCTTAGCATTGTGCGGAATTGGTTGTAGTGCAAGAGGTCTTCGCCATATCCATTATAATACTGCGCGAAGAGGTTTAGATTCGTTCTTTTATGCACATTCCAGGAAGCCTCAAGAATAGTGTTGAAATTGAGGTTAAATCCGGCCCGTTTCACCCATGTGAAACCGAAGGTCCAACGCCGGTTGGGAGTGGTTAAGACCACTCCGCTCTGATATATTCCGCAATATTTTGTGATGTCGCGATTGTTTTCGCCATCTACAATTGGGACCCAAATCTTTGCATGCACCATTAGCCATTCGTCGATCATGGCCATTCCGGAGAGCGAGACCCTGTTCCAGCTTCTGGAATCGGGACCGTCTCGGCCGTTGCTTTCATGCTCAACTATTAAGGAGAGTTTACCGACGTATCGTCCCTGATTGAAAAATGGCTTGGATATGCCGAGGGCAGGATTGAAATTTATATCGCCCATTGGGAGCGACTCTTGGAATACGTTCCAGAATGTCTTCTGCGTATAGGCCAGAAAGAGGAAGGTGTGCCAGGGAAGCACATTCTTCGTGAGCCTTATAGCAAAAGAAATCTGGAATTTCACATCGGAATTATATTGGGTTGGAATTCCCGGCACTTTTGTGCCCACGATGAAATAAGTGTCTTTATAAAGGCCGAAGAAGGGTCCGTAGTCCAATTCTTTTTTCAGGGAGTCGGTGAATTCTCTCTGATGAGGGACCGGGACGAGCTGAGCCCAGGCGCCCGGAAAGGTCACCACCACCAAAAAAAGGATTACAGCTAATTTTCGCCGGAATGATTTCATCGGAGATTACGGAATTTATCCATGACGTCATATCTCAGATCGTCGAGCACAGCCCTGAGGGGAGAGATGAATGGAGTGAAATCATGCTGTTTTTCCGGGGCGAAGACTTTGACAGCGGCTTTCTGACACAAAATATTGAGGTGTTTGCCCATGTGCATAGGTTCACCGTCGAGATGCACCGGTCCCTCGTGTGTCCTTACAATAGTGAGTTGGGCCGCTTTGAAAGTTCCGATACTTCGGTTTTTGTCGAGCATCCCGGTTAGCATGTCCATGCTCATAAGGAGAGTATGGAACGGATTGTCGGCATGCACCACAGTAATGTCGAGGAGCCCGTCGGTGAGTTTTGCTTTGGGTCCGATATAGGCGTTGTTGCCATATTGAGGGGCATTGCAGACGGCTATCAAGAGAGCCTTTTCAGTGATGACTTTGCCGTCGATCACTATTGCGTAGGGTTGACTCTGATAGTTGAAGAATTCTCGGATTGCGCTTCGAATATAGGTGATACGGCCCCTCTTTTTCATAGCTGCGAATTTTTCGCTTACAGCGGCATCGAATCCCACGCCGAAAGTGCAATAGAAGGGTTTATCGTTTACAATTCCGCGGTCGGCCGTGATTATATGTCCCGCTTCGATCAGCTTGAGGGCAGCTAGAGGGTCTTGAGGAATACCCACCGAGCGTGCCAGTCCGTTACCCGACCCGAAAGGAAGAATACCGAGAGCAGTGGATGAAAAAGCAAGGGCATTTGCTATTTCGTTGACAGTGCCGTCGCCACCGGCGGAGACCACGATATCCACTCCCTCCTCCACGGCTTCACGCGCCCAGTTGAATGCATCACCCGGTTTACCGGTGGTCTTGGTTTCAAGATTAAATCCTTGGAGACCAAGCCTCTCGGCCACTATTGCCTCGAGGCCATTTTTCGACCGGGTCCCGGAGATGGGATTGATTATCAATAGCGCATGCTTTGTCATCTCTTTGTGATAGCTCCCGTTTTCTTTGGGAGTGTAAAGATACTTAAAATTTGCGAAAGAGGGTAAAATCAGCTAAATTTGCATATTGTGAGAATAGTGAAAATCCACCGGGAAGGCACCAATATACTCATCCTTCTTTTCCTTGTTCTCGGAGCTGTCAATGTCCCGATATGGCTCTTTTTGCCCCCTTACACCTTGCCTATAATTTTCACTTCGATATCGGGAGTGGCCTATATATTTGTGTTTAATTTCTTCCGGAGCCCAAAAAGGAAATATCAGGGAGAGAGAAAAAACATGGTGGTCAGTTCGGTTGATGGAAAGGTTGTGGCTATTGAAAAGGTCACAGAGAGGGAATATCTTAAAGGGGATGCCATCATGCTTTCGGTCTTTATGTCACCTTTTAATGTGCATGCTAACTGGTATCCGGTCGATGGCACTGTAGAATATGTTCGCCACCATCGTGGGCGTTTTCTGGCGGCCTATCTTCCAAAGGCCAGTGAAGAAAACGAACGGAGCACGGTGGGGATAGTGACCGACACGGGCATTCGTCTGACTCTTCGGCAAGTAGCCGGAGCCATGGCACGCCGCATCGTCACCTATGCTCGCAAAGGAATGAGGAGCACAATCGACGGTCATTTGGGATTCATAAAATTCGGTTCGAGGGTAGACCTTTATCTTCCCCTCACCGCGGAAATACTTGTAAAGATAGATCAACATGTGAAGGGAGGGGTGACTCCGGTGGCCCGTCTCCGAGAAAATTAGACCTTCGGGAAAAAACAGACAATGAATAAGCTAATTAAAAATATACCCAATTTCATCACATCGCTCAATCTGGGCGCGGGGTGTCTTGCCCTTATAGCAGCCTCGAAGGGAATCGGAGAATTTTGGGGCCTTCTCGGATTCCAATGGGCATTCATCTTCATGGCAATGGGGGCTTTGGCAGATTTTCTCGACGGCTTTGCAGCCCGTCTCTTGAAGGCTTATTCCGATTTGGGGAAAGAACTCGATTCGCTTTGCGATTTAGTGACCTTCGGAGTGGCTCCTGCCTTGACGCTCTTTTTCCTGATGCAGGATATCGGAGTGGATCGCTGGCTCAGCTGGACTACCTTGTTGATCCCTCTCTGTGCCGCCTTCCGTTTGGCGAGATTTAACCTCGACACTCGCCAGACCACCACTTTCATAGGTTTGCCCGTTCCGGCTAACGCAATCTTCTGGGTGGGTTATGCCGCGCTGATGTGGCAGGGTGTCCAATTCCTGTCGATATGGTATGTTTTCCTATGTTTTCTCGTGGTGGAGTGCTGGCTGATGAATTCCGAAATTCCGATGTATTCATTAAAATTTAAGAATTTTGGTATAAAGGAAAATTTGCCGCGCTATCTGTTGGCTTTGGCTGCGGGCCTCTTCTGTTTCACTCTTGGAGTCGGGGGGCTTTTCTGGCTAATCCTATTCTATGTTTTGCTGTCGATAGCTTATCGCCCTAAATCCAGAGTTGAAGGTTGATAACATTAACCTTTGACAACAGATTCCATAACTCTCAACCCACATCTCACAAATGACCGGCCTAGGTATTCTTATCCTTGTAGTGCTCTTTATATGGATTGTTTGGCCATATATAGCACGCTGGCTCAAGCGCAAAGCGATTGAGCGGGCCGAGGATTATATGCGTGCGCAAATGGGGATGCCTCCACGCGATAAAAAGAGCCGCAGAAAATCTCAGGAGGATGAAACCTTCTCCCGGGAGGGAAGGCAGCGGCGCAACCCCTTCGGGCAGGATAGATATGGAGCGGAGCCTCTAATCCCAAAGGAATATGCGGAAGATGTGGAATTCGTAGAGACAAAAGATTATTCCGAAACTGAATTGAGGGAAAAAAGGGCTCACACAGAGACCTATTACCACGAAAGCCAGATTTCAGATGCAGAATGGACAGAGGTTAAGAAACCTGGCTCTAAATAACACAGTCAGATATGTGTTTCTTGCAGCCACGGTGGCGGCTTTGGTGTTTTTTCTTATAGCCAGCAACCGTTTGGTGCGTCAGCTTTCACAACAGGAACGGGAAAGGATGGATATCTGGGCTCAGGCCACCCAGCGTTTAGCGCAAGCCGATGTGGATGCCGACATTGATTTTCTTCTCTCCATTATCAGTCAAAACAATTCCATCCCGGTTATGGTGGCCGACTCGGCCTTCAATATCCTTGATTTCCGCAATTTCAGCCTTCCTGAAAAGTCCGAGGAGGAGAGTCCCGGTTTTGAGGAGTTGTCGGAGGTAAACCGAGATTTCCTGACTAACCGATTGCGTCAGGCTGCGGGCAATCATCCTCTCGAAAAGGTGGCACAGACCAATCCTCATTTTATTAGGGTGGAGGTCTATTACAATTATCCGCAATATATCTACTATGAAGACTCGATCCTTTTGAAGCGATTGAGCTGGTATCCCTATGTGCAGCTGATTGTTATGGTCGTGTTGGCGCTCATAATCTATAGCGCACTTGTTTATACCAAGAATGCAGAGCGCAACCGACTATGGGCCGGCCTTTCAAAAGAGACAGCCCACCAGTTAGGCACACCTATCTCCTCTTTGATGGCATGGAACGAATATTTGAGTTCTACCGGCACTTCTCCCGAAATCACAGGCGAAATGAATAAGGATATCAACCGCCTCTCAGTTATCGCCGACAGGTTTTCCAAAATCGGTTCGAAACCGGAATTACACTTGGAATATCTTAACACTACAGTGGAGAAATCCTTGGGCTACATGTCTTCGAGGATTTCCGACAGGGTGAAGCTTCATTTGAATTTTCCCGAAGATGATATCGCTGTGATGGTGTCGATCCCACTGTTTGAATGGGTGATGGAAAATCTGACGAAGAATGCCGTAGACGCTATGGAAGGGGAAGGGGAAATCACCATAACGACTGGTATGGAAAAGGGGAAAGCCTGGATTGAGGTGAAAGACACAGGGAAAGGCATAGCCAAAAAGAATTTCAAGAGAGTCTTCTCACCGGGATACACCACAAAAAAACGAGGATGGGGTCTGGGCCTCACCCTCGTGAAACGTATCATAGAGGAATATCACGGTGGCAAAATCTTTGTGAAGGAATCTGAGATCGGCTCGGGCACTACCTTCCGGATTGAGCTGCCGATTGTTAAAGAGTATTAGGTGGTGGATTAAGAGATTACAAGGATTTTTCCCACGGTGGAATATTTGCTGTATTCATCGCTGGGAGATATCAGGATGTAGTAGACACCGCTTTTGACTCTGTTGAAATTTGCATCGGAGAGATCCCAGAGGATATCAAATCCCGACATTATTCCGAGTTCCTTTACGAGATTTCCCCCTGCGTCGGCGATTTTAACAAATGAACCCGTCGGGATGTCGGTGATGGTGACATAGCCTGAATAATCGGGGCGGACAGGATTTGGATATGCCCTGACATCCTCTTTTGTGGAAGAATTAGAGCTCACGGGGAGCAAATATTCTGCATAACCCTGGGCCGTTGAAAACATCAGCGAATTTGTTTCCGAGTTATATCCTATTCCATAGACCACGTCGTCGGGGAGGGGGGAATTGGCTGTTGTGAATTCCTCGAGAATTTCACGACCGTCGCTGCTGGTGCAAACGATTCCTCCGCCCGCTGTGGCAAACCATTTACGGCCCTCCGAGTCAGCGGCGACGTGATTTACGGAGACACCGTCGAGGAGGTAATCGGCAAGGTTGGTGCCGTCGTTTCTTGCCACTTTAACTCTATAAATCTGATAATTCCCTTGCTTCACTTGAGAAGGGACAAAATAGAACACACCGTTACGATGGCATACCCACACATAACCTGTTGCAGGATCTTCCCATAGGTAGCGGGTTAAAGAGACGTCGACTTTATTTCCGTCGCTGTCGATGAATTCCGGGAAACGGTAGATATGGTCATCGGAAGTGTCTTCGGGTGTCCCGTTGGTGTCGAATATTGCCATCATCTCTTCATACTGAGAGCCTGTATGGACAATCCAACCGTTTCCGGTGTGTTTCAACACCAAGATTTGAGTTTGGTTTGATTGCGGGAAATAAGTGTTGAATTCCACAATCTTGGGGAGTCTCACATCCTTAGCGGTTGTAGTGGCCCGGCGGTCTTCTGCTGTCCAGCAATAATAATGGGGATTGGGGTCGTCCGTATCGTCGTAATTGGAAAAATACATCCAGAGGTTTCCCTTGGGATCAAACATCGGAGCCGTTATGTTCCAGTAGCCTTTTATATTGTTTTGTTCTGGCCCGAGAACAGCGAATATATCTTGGTCGGCATCCCAAAGCTCGGATCTTCCCATGTGGATGAGGTCTTTGGGGTCTTTGAGGTTAAGCCTCAAGATGCCGTTGTGATATGAAGAGATGTAGACGTAGTTAGAGTTGTCGGGATCGATTGCCATACCATTGGAGGCATACATGACATTTGCAAAAGGGGAATTAGTATAGGCCGGGGCATAGTTGGTCCATCTTCCCTGCTTAACTCCGCTGAGTTGTAAAGTGTTCTGGGTATTGAGTGCTGAAGTTGCCGGGACGTATCCGAAATTAAGCATCAAAAATCCGAGTGAGGGATGATTGTAGTAAGAAGTAGAGGCGAAGGTGGCCGGAGCGTTAGGAGCCATCCAGTCTCGTGTCACCTTCCATTCTCCGCCCGATTTCTTAATGCTGCTGAGGCCTTTTCGACCGGCACCGAACCATAGTTCGGAAAGATTTGAGCCCCCCACAGCCGAGTTGGTGTATCCCTCTAAACGTCCCAAGCCGTCGGAGTCGCCGTTGGGTTTGAAAAGCCAAATAGTGCCGCCGGATGCCATCAAGATGCCCGAAGGAGTGTTTTCTATGCTGTGTATTTTCCCTTGATAGACATCTTCCTCCTCGAGCCCTGAATCGGTAATGGTGAGTTTCTTCACGCTGTTTGTGCCGTCGTCATTTTTAATTAAAAGAATAACTTTGCTATCGTTGATGGGATGTAAAGATGCAGCCCCATAGAAATTTCCGATAGTTTCATATTGATCGAGCGATAGACGATGGGATTCGGCCGGGGCTTTAAGGATTTCTCCATCGCGGATAGCGAGGAAAAAATCCCCCATCCGGCAGTAGGCTTTTAGGGGTTCGCCATAGATGCGGCTCTCGGCAATCTCATGTTTTTTATCGTTAATGGCGATGTAGCCGAAATCTGTAGCCATATAAATACGGTCGTGGTCGGGATCTATGTTGATAGAGGCCACATTTTTGGGGAAATTGAGGTTGCTCTGTTCGTAATATGGGATTGAGACCACAGTGCCGTTGTTGAAGATAAGATCAATGGTAAAGTCTTTATACAACACACATAGATACCCCTTCGATGGGTTGTAGACCATGTCTCTTATACTGGTTGAACTCAGCATATTGTTGGTGGAGAGTGGTAAAAGTTCCTCTCCTTTCTTGTCATACCTGAAAAGATAGGAGTAAGACTCCATATCACCCGACACTTTCAAGGGTTTGGAAGTGAAATAGACATAGTCAGGCGTGTCGACCACATGGCCCACCTCTTGGTCAAAAGTAGGATGGAGCCGCCAGTTGGCAATATCGGCTTTGCTTTGGGGGCTCAGTGAGAGCAAAAGCAGGGATAGGATTAGGAATGATATTTTTTTCATCAATCAGTTGTTATTGAGTTAAGGAAGGTCGGCCCCATTAGTCTTAGAGCCCGGATGATAAGAAATGGGAGAGTTTCCTCATGGCTCTTCCCCGATGTGATATTGCGTTTTTGTCATCGGGAGCCATTTCAGCGAAAGAGAGGGAAGAGTTTTCAGGGAAGAAAACGGGGTCATAGCCGAACCCGGCCTTGCCATGATATTCATGGGCTATTCGACCCTCCACCTCTCCTTTGAAGATGAATTCCTTGGAACCGATGACAAGGGCAACGACTGTGGCAAATTTTGCATTGCGGTTGTCCTCCCCGTGGAGTTTTTCGAGAAGAAGGGCGATGTTGTCTGCAGGGGAGCAATGTGGGCCTGCGAAACGAGCACTATAGACACCTGGAGCACCGTCGAGAGCCTCGACAAAAAGCCCGGTGTCGTCGGCGAAAGAGTCGAAACCATATTTTTCTTTGACCCAACGGGCTTTGATAAGGGCGTTTCCCTCTATGGTTGGAGCCGTCTCCGGGATGTCGTCATGGCAATTTATATCGGATAGTGACAGCACGTCGACGCATCCTTTGAGTATTGCCCTGGCCTCTTCAAGCTTATGGGGATTGTTGGTGGCGAAGACAATTTTAGGAATCTTGCCGGTTTGCTCCTGTTTTTGCATATTTTCCATCACTCCATAAACGTAGAAAGCGGCCCCTTTATTTTATAAAATCCAATCCCTAGCTTATTCCAAACAGATGGTAATTTATGGGGTTGTTGCGGGAAACGGAATCGAGGTTGGAATTCATAGAGC
Organism: Muribaculaceae bacterium; assembly: GCA_022509125.1. Lineage (GTDB taxonomy): Bacteria > Bacteroidota > Bacteroidia > Bacteroidales > Muribaculaceae > Lepagella. Next base: position 17,962 of record JAFLTU010000030.1, read on the forward strand.
TATGCCGTCTTTTTTTACATTTAGAGTAAAAGGAGTTATTTTATTTTCCCACATTTCCTGAAGTAGCACCAGAGGAGAAATTAAGACTGAGGTTTCCAATTCTATTTCGAATAATTTATCTGCAATGGCCGCTCTTAAATTATTATATTCATTTTTGTATTGATTTGGAATCAGGATGAGCAAATCAATATCCGAGTCAGGACGAGCCTCTCCCCGAGCTTCCGAACCATATAAAATTATATTGGCGAAAGGAGCAATTTTTTTGATTGTTATGCTTGCTGTTGAAACAATATTATCTCTTTTCATTTTAGAGATTGGTTAGTCGGGCTCTGAGCTCTTCGAGGGGGATTTCAGTGGCAGTTGAAATGATTTCTAAGGAAACCCCGAGCTTAAAGAAATTTCGGGCATCCTCCCATTTGCCTTCGGTGATTCCTTCGGCACGACCTTCAGCGCGACCTTCAGCGCGACCTTCAGCGCGACCCTCGGCGCGACCCTCGGCGCGACCCTCGGCGCGACCCTCGGCGCGAC
>JAFLTU010000030.1:18589-26985 GCA_022509125.1 Muribaculaceae bacterium
CGCGACCCTCGGCGCGACCCTCGGCGCGACCCTCGGCGCGACCCTCGGCGCGACCTTCGGCGCGACCCTCTGCGCGACCTTCGGCACGACCTTCGGCGCGACCTTCGGCACGACCCTCTGCATGACCTTCTCTGCGAGCCGTGTTGAGGGTGGCATTATAATCCCGGGCCCATTTAAGGTCGGCATTATATTGATATTGTTCCTCCTTAGTGAGCATCGAATACCTGCTAAGTCGGTCTAGCCTGTCATATACGGCCTCTTTTCTTGTCTTGAATGGTATCTCTTGCATAGTCTTCAGATTTTTAAGAATATACATCCAAATATCAAACCCGGTCTTACATTGCTCTTCCGTTTTGTTAAAAAGTTTAGGCTGGATAAAAACATAGTGCATATAATTCCCTACACCCTTACCATCTTCTAGGTCGGCCAATTGCACATGGGTTATAAGTTTTTGAGGCAAATGTTTAAGATTGAAATTACAGATAAAGACACCTGCCACGGGTTTGAAGTCAAATTCCCAGTCATTCTCTCCGACCCCCTTGTGGCCTTGCTCACTTATTGCGGAGGATACATAGTATATGGCTCTCTTAAGAAAAAAGTCTTGACGGACCCTTTGCATCTCTACTATGAACTTATGGCCGCTTTTGGTTTCGCAATTCACATCGTATATGATACCTCTATCATCTGTGAAGTCCCTTATCTTTTCCTTTGGACGATAGCTGATTTCTTTAATATTTTCAAAACCGGTAATTCCCTCGAATATATCGTTGAGGAAATCCATGAGCAAAGGTTCGGACTCTCCCTCTTTCCCAAACAGATTTTTAAAACCGGTGTCGGTAAAAGGATCGATCCTAATGATTTTCTCTCTACTGAGGTCTGATTTTGAAAAGGAAGGCATTGTAGTATTTATTTTTACAAAGATAAGACAAATTTCGGGGAAAAGCAAAAAGCCCGGCGGGCGATCCGTCGGGCTTTAATATTAGAGGAAAACTTTGTCGTTTGTTATTTGGCCACTACTGTACAAGAGTAAGGAAGTTTGCTCAAATCCAGAGTCACGGTATAGGTCCCAGCAGCTGAATTAATATTATCTCCATTAGGAACAAGATTGTCTTCAGCACCTCCGAGATTGATAACCCAATCGTTATTCATACGGAATTTCCACTCACTCGCCTCATCTAAAGTCAAAGTTCCGGTCCATGTAAGATAGTCTTCCGAAGTTAATTCGACGTCACCATTCCAGTCATTGAAACTACCTATAATAGAAATTGAGGTAACTTCCGTGAGTTTATAGGTTAATGCATCGATATTAACATCACACCAATAGAGAGCAGGATCCGAAACATTTATGTTATCGCCGGATGTTGACAATGTGCCTTCTTTATCACCCATTCCGAAATTTTGTCCATCCCAGTCAGGAGCAGAAGTAAACTTGAATCCACCCGAAAGATAAGCGAAGCCGGTATAATTCTCGTTGTTATTAGTGAACAGCATCTGGGAATCCAATTGATTCCAGTTATTTGAATCACCCGGAGTATAGAGGTAATCAAAATCTGCAATCTCATGAATTGTATATTCCAGGGTCGACAAGTTAATACTGAATGAGTATTTGGTGTCGTCGTTAAGATTACCGGCCTTTCCACCCAATTCAAGAGTGCCCTCAAGAGAAGCGGCATCTTCGGGACCGTAACATTTAGAAAGGTCAAGCGTGCCGTTTTGAGCTGCTTCATAAGCGCTTAGAGGAACAACGAGCCAAGAATTATTGCCAGTCGTGAATTTAGCCGTAACGGTAAAGATTGTATCGTCGTAAATATTATAGCCGGAATGGTCAAATTCAATAGCAGAATCTAAAGTTGTTCCGTCGGGTCCTAACAAGTAGTAGGTTTCTTCAACAGTATAACCCGGATTCACACCTTCTTGAGTAAAGGAGTCACCGTCATTATAATAAAAGTCTTTCTCGCCAAGTTTATACTGTCCACCATTTAAATCTACGAAAAGAGGAATTCTATAGTAAACAGGGTATGGTCTTGGATCATTACCGAACATTGTGCTACGTGTATAGATAAGACTGCTTAGAGGCACACTCACTACATTTTCAACTATTTGAAGATCCGAAAGATTAAAAGGATTTTCGAAATCATCAGACACTGCGAGCTGGATACCACCTGACACAACAGCACTTGCGGGAAGGTTATCTGTTATGACATTGATGGTATAAAGATCCACCATATAGGTAGTGGGATCATCAGTCATTGAAGATAATTCTTCAAGATTTAACCCCTGCGTAAGAGCTGCAGCCGGAGTCACATTGAAATCATTTTGAGTGATTGCCGGCAGTTGAGGATTTTCCACCGGTTTAGCATCACTCATCTCGATCTCGTCACAGCTAATAAAAGCTGTGGCGAGGATCGGAAGTGCATATAGATATCTAAATTTCATTTTCTGAGGGTTTTAGGTTATTGAACAGTGCATGTCCAAGGATATTGCTCAAGATTGAGAGTGATTGTGGAACCTTCAAGGGTTAAATTATCACCATTAAACCAAAGTCTTTCGGGATCACCACCAAGGTTAATAGTCCAATCACCATTCATGGCAAACTTCCAACCGGCAGAAGTAACACTGCTAGAAGCCGACCACAAGAAGTCTTCACCATCTTTGCTCATCGGATTTCCGGCGGCATCCCAGCCATTATAGTCACCGGGCAGATAAATGGCGTTAATAGGAGTCAGTTTTATTTCCCCTACTTCTTCATTGTCGTTATTGCTGGAGTAACCTGTCACGTTCGCGGCAATGAAATAAAGGCCATCGGCAAGCGCGCCATCACCATTGAAATTAGATTGGCTGTTTTGAATAAGTTTACCGGTATAAGTTCCGTCGGCATTAGCCACAAGCCCTGTGTCGGGTGCACCCCAGTTGCCGGAACCTTCCCAATCGCCATCTGTGATTTTGAATTCGCCATTAATAACTGCGAATCCCCAGAATACCATTTGAGTGTCGGAACTTTCGTTTTCAAAGTATGCAAGTTGCGGCAGATGGTTCCACCCGTTAGCGCCACCGGGGACAGAGAGTGTCATAATGTCGTTAGCGGGGAATGAGGCATATCCTTGCACTTGAGAAAGCATTATAACATTAGACACAGTGGCAGTTGTCTCTGCTGATGTTCCGGATCCTAAATAGGCAGTAGCTCTAACATATAGAGGGCCCACATAATCTCCTGTATAAGAACTTTCGTCATACACACCGTTGAGTTCATTAATACCAGAGGCTATATCAGACATTTGTGCCACGAGAATACCTTTAAGCTGGCTTTCGAGATTTAAGGTAAAAAGACCCGGCACAATGTGCTCTTCACCTTCCTCATCGGTGATCGGTTGGTCAGTTACAGGAGTGAAATCTGGTTTCAATGAGATTTCAATTCCATAGGTAGGAACCACGGTTACACCGTAGTTAGGTTGAGACACTGTAAACTCGATTTTACCATTAGTAGCCAGGTCAATAAATTGCGAGGCAAGTTGAGGAGTGTTCAAGACGAATTCGAAATCGGTCGCTGTGTCGATTTTGGGGTCCTTGTCAGGATTACAGCTCGACAGGCCTGTAATAGCAAGAGCCGAAACAGCTAAAATATATGATAATTTCTTCATAACTCAATTAGAAATTTCAAGTTGTAGAAAATCAATAGCCCGGATTCTGCCCCAGTGTAGGAGTGAACTGAGTTGGAATAGGCATGAGATTACGATAGCTCTCAATGGAAGTGCCTTGTTGAACGGCTCCTTTCCATTGCCAGTTATAAGTAGACCCGGTGTACTGGTTAAAGCGAATAAGGTCGCTTCTGCGGTGAGATTCCCAATAAAGCTCTTTGTTTCTTTCATTGAGGAGGTCTTGCTCAGAATAATTACCTACGGCGGGCAGACCTGCACGAATTCTAACTTTATTATAGAAATTCAAACCGTCACAACTAACACCTTTTAACTGACATTCAGCAAGCATTAGATAAATGTCGCCAAGGCGGAATAAAGGTAAGTCAGCGGAGTTAAAGATATCCTTTGCTAAATATTTAGACAATGGATTGATGAAATTACCTTGATCATCCTTTTTGGCAACATCTTCGGGAAGATCATATTGTTCTGAAGTTGTATACACAAACTTGATGCATTGATAACCGGAACTACCTGGTTCTCCCCAAGCGGAAATATCATTAAGATCAAGTTCAAATTCACCGGCATAGAAAAGAGCTCTTTGGTCGTTGTCATCAAATCTTGTAACAGTTTCCGGACGCATGTGAGGTCCTTGCCAAGGAGCGGTTTGAAGGCCATATACGTTGTAAGGAGACTCAGTTGAATAAGCGCCACCACTCAAATAAGTGGTTCCTCCATAGGTCTGCATAGTGGTTTCATTCTGGGGAACTGTCCAAAGGATTTCACCATATTGTGTGCCATAAGTCTGGGAAGCTACATACTGATGATTGTCAGCACAGAAGAGATATTTATAAGTAGGCGCCAGGTTAGGAATAGTCTGGGTTATCTGAGTACAAATATCAGCACATTGTTGCCACATAGGGGTGCCGGTGTAAACTTCAGCATTGAGATAAAGCTTAGCTAAAAGAGCCAAACCTGCTTCCTTGCTGAGTCGACCGTATTCCTGTTGAGCAGCGGGGACCACTTTCTCAATGGCATCAGTAAGATCTTCCACCACAGCGTTAAACAATTCAGTTCTTGAATATGTCGGAGGAATTTCACCCACTACACTGTTTTCGTCGGTCCAAGGGCCTTTGCCAAAGATGTCGATCATGTGATAATAAGAGAGGTCGCGAAGAATTCTCAATTCGGCTTGGAATTCAGCTATCTCTTCATCTGTTAGAAACTCATGAGCGTCATTAAGTGTAGAGATTACAGAATTGCACAAAGCAATCTGAAAATTGATACGCGAATACATCTCATAGGTCCAATGGTTGTCGGGGCTTGGTTGAGCATACACAAGCTCGTCGATACCCACGTCGTCCCAGTTACCAGCGATGACACATTCATCAGTTGTGAGTTCCTGTTGGTTGAAGAGCTGACGGGTGTAAACGCCGGCACCACCATCACTAACAGTGATACCACCCTCCATAACAAGACCACCATAGGCTCGCATAATCAAACCGATATATTCCTCCCGAGAAGAAAGTTCGGTTTTGTCAGTCGGGTTTGTGGGTTTTACATCCAGGTCGCCCACACAAGAAGAGAGTCCAACCATCAAGGAAGCCCCACAGAATAAAATATATTTAGCTATTTTCATATTTTCTTCTATTAAAGTATTAGAAAGTTGCCACGACACCTAAAGTGAAAGTGATAGGCTTCGGATAAACGGCATTGTCTATACCGGAGAAGACTTCGGGATCAAGGCCTTTGTACTTGGTGATCACGAAGGGATTCTGCACAGCGCCATAAATTCTGATTCTGAGGTTGTCATTGCAAAGATTAGGCCAAGTGTAACCAACGGTAATATTATCGCAACGTAAGAAAGATGCATTTTGAACGAAATAGTCGCTTTGCATCTGAGGCACTGATTTATCCTCGAAGTAAATGGGGTTGTTGGCCAACAGATTGCTCAACGGCAAAGAATTAATAGCACCATCAACGAATACGTTGTTCATTTGGTTCTGGTTGAAAATGTAGTTTCCTATATTGCTTCTCAAAACGATGCCGAAGTCCCAGTTCTTGAAGCTGACATTGTTGTTCCAAGCGATTGTGACTTTCGGGTCACGGCTATGATATAGATATTTATCTGATTCATCGATCTGTCCGTCGCCGTTTCGGTCAACAAATACATTATCCATTGGGATACCGTTTTCATCATAAACCTGCTCGTAGACATAGAAACTATAAGCGGGGTGTCCTACATCATGTTTCTGGATGTTACCATTTTGTCCGCCGAGGCTACCGGTTTGAGTGTCAGCACCTTCGGCAAGGCGAGTAATCTTGTTTTTGTTCCAGGCAACGTTTAGGGCCGATGTCCAGGTTACATTCTGTGTTACAACGGGCCGAGTGCTCAGAGTGAATTCCACACCAAGGTTTTCCAAGTCACCAATATTCATGTTACCTTGGTTGGTTAGGTTAGAACCGGCAGGATAGTTGGCCTTAGTTAGAAGGTCTTTAGTCATTCTCTTATAGAAATCGATGCTACCGCTGATTCTATTGTTAAGGAACCCGAAGTCAACACCGGCATTCCAAGTATGAGTTTCCTCCCATTTTATTGATTCATTGTAAGCACTTGGAGTGACATAAGGAATATCTGTGTTAGTTCCGAAAGGATAACGATGGTTCAAATCCGGAGTTCCTACGCTGTAGATAGGAAGATAAGGGAAGAAGTCATCGTTAAGGTCTTGCTGACCTGTGATACCGTAACCTGCGCGAATCTTAAGTTCTGTCATCCAACCTCTTGCTCTTTCCATGAAGTTTTCTTCAAGAAGTTTCCAACCAAGAGCGACTGAGGGGAATGTACCCCAACGTTTGTCTTTTGAGAAACGGGAAGTTCCGTCCCAACGCACTGTAGCGGTGATCAAATATTTATCTCTGAGGATATAGTTCAAACGACCGAAGAAAGATACGAGCTGGAGATTATCGGAATAGTAGGAGGTGGGATAAGCCTGAGTGTTGAGGTAAATCTCGTTGGCCGGGAGACCCACTTCATACACATAGGAACGGTTATGTCCGTTGTTGTGGAAACGTTGCCATGAATAACCTGCAGTGATGTCGAGCTGAGAATAAATTTTTTCGAATTCTTTATTATAGTTCAGATAGAAATCGAGCAGGAGGTTTCTACGGAATTGGTGCTGTTTAGTTGCGGAAGTTCCACCGTCGCGAATCTGCATAGGATTGCCATCATCGCCTAATACAGAATAACCGTTTCTCCAGGCCATAGGAGAGAAGGCATAGTCATAACCGAACCAGCTACCCTTTGCGATATCGTAACCGAGGTTAAGGTTAGCTCGGAGTTCGCGGAGGAAGGGCATCTTGAGGTCGATCTGGAGGTTACCGATACTTTGCCAGCTTGTACCCTTAGATTCGTTTTCAAGAAGAGCGGCGATAGGGTTCATTGGAGCCGTAGTGGTGTTGATGTCCAATCCATTGCCAACCCATGTGTCTCTGGTGAAAGGACGACCACTACCGTCATAAACAGACCAATAACCTAAATCGGGCACTCCATTTTCATAATCTCTCACAGGTAGTGTGGGGTTCATTGAGATAGCCGTTCCCATAGTTCCGGCGTTATATTGGTTCTGAACGTATGAACCTTTAACGTTTGCCTGGATAGAGAGAAGGTCGTCGAAGAATTTCGGGGTAAGATTGATACCGGCAGTGACACGGTCCATCTTAGAATGTTTCATGATACCATTGTTGTTGGTATAAGAAGCTGAAACGCGATAAGGGAGCCATTTAGCAGTTCCACCGATACTGAGAGAATAGTCGCTTGAGAAAGTAGTGCGCAACTCTTCTTTCTGCCAATTGGTGTTAGCACCATATAAAGCTCCAGCCTGTGTGGAATCCGGACCATATCTCCTTGTGATGAAATCAGAGAAAGTAGAAGCATTCATCATGTCGAGATAATTTCTCGGGGTGTTCACATAGAAGTTGGCGGTGAAATTCACCTGCGGGCGACCGCTTTGACCTTTCTTGGTTGTGATGATGATCACACCATTAGATGCACGGCTACCGTAGATAGCCGTTGCGGATGCATCCTTAAGAATGGTCATACTCTCAACATTTTCGGGAGAAATGAGACTCAAGGGGTTAGAAGCACCCACAACAGTACGCATATTCATGGGGACACCGTCAACGACGATCAGCGGGTCGTTGGAAGCTGCAAGAGATGCACCACCACGGATTGTGATATTTGCACCGCCGGAAGGATTACCACCGTCGAGAGTTACAACCACACCGGGGCTTGCACCCACGAGGAGGTCTTGAGCAGAAGTTGAGAGGCCGGCTTCGATTTCGTCGGGTTTAACGACAGCGACGGAACCGGTTGCGTCGGCCTTTTTGACGCTACCGTAACCGATTACGACGGTTTCGGCCAGCATCTGCGCATTTTGCTGCATAGTGATCTTGATGTCGGTGCGGTTGTTGACGTGCACTTCCATAGGATCGTAACCTACGTAGCTCACCACGAGAGTGGCGTCGGGGGCCACATTGAGGGTGAAGTTACCATCGATGTCGGTGGCTGTACCATTGGTAGTGCCCTTCTCCATGATTGTGGCACCGATCAGGGGCTCGCCCAAGTCATCATCCACGTATCCGTGGACGGTGATTTTCTGCGCGAAGCCGGGAAGAGCAACCAGCATCAGCAAGGCTAATGCCGTCCACATCTTCCTGTTCAGTTGAAAACAGATGTTCTTCATGCAAGAAAAATTTAGTTGATAT
>JAFLTU010000031.1 GCA_022509125.1 Muribaculaceae bacterium
GCGCGCTACGTTCGGGACGTAGAGGTCGGAAGTTCGAGTCTTCTCACCCCGACAATTATTATGGTGGATAAATTTGGCTGCTTGCAACCACTTAAAAAAATGCTAAAACTTGCAAACCGGCCCCAATAGGGTCTAAAAAGCATCAATAGCATTGTGATTGCACTCCAATCACAATGCTTTTTTTATTTACTCCACCTCATGCACCTCCCATATCCGGAGAGAGAATTAGATCACAATACACAAAAACTAAATACAAAAAAAAACCTAAATACCCATTATGTTTCTCTTCACATCGGAATCAGTTTCAGAGGGCCATCCTGATAAAGTGGCCGATCAGATAAGCGACACCATACTTGATGAATTCCTTGCCCGTGACCCGGAGAGCCATGTTGCTGTCGAGACCCTTTGCACCACGGGGCAAGTAGTCGTGGCCGGAGAGGTTGCCTCCGAAGCCTATGTAGACCTCCACACCTCCATTCGCGACCTTATAAAGGAAATCGGATATAACCGAGGGGCCTATCGTTTCGACGGAGACTCTGTGGGCATTCTTTCCGCCCTGCATGAACAGAGCCAAGACATCGAAAGAGGTGTCGACCGTGGCGAACTAGCAGAACAGGGAGCCGGAGACCAGGGCATGATGTTCGGTTACGCTGTAGATGAAACTGAAAACTATATGCCCTTGACTCTCGACCTCTCCCATCTTATCCTTAGCGAACTTTCCAAGATCCGCCGGGAAGGAAAAGAGATGACCTACTACCGGAAAGGCAAACAGAGAACCTATCTTCGCCCTGACGCAAAGAGTCAGGTGACTGTGGAATATGACGACGACAGGCAGCCGAAACGCATCCATACCATCGTCATTTCCACCCAACACGATGACTTTGTCGCTCCCCTCGACGACAGCCATGAGGCTCAGGAGGCAGCCGACAAAAAAATGCTTGAGCAAATACGTGAAGACATCAAAAATGTGTTGTTGCCAAGAGTCATAGAAAAACTTCCGGAGAATGTGAAGGCCCTCTTTGACAAAAATTTGATTGTGCATGTCAACCCGACGGGTAAATTCGTTCTTGGCGGACCGCATGCCGACACTGGTCTCACCGGCCGCAAAATCATAGTGGACACCTATGGAGGAAGGGGAGCGCATGGAGGCGGCGCATTTTCCGGGAAAGACCCCTCGAAAGTAGACCGTTCGGCAGCCTATGCCTGTCGCCACATCGCCAAAAACTTAGTGGCTGCCGGAGTTGCAAAGGAAGTGCTCCTGCAAGTGAGCTATGCAATCGGTATTGCCGAACCTATTAGCATCAATGTCAACACTTATGGCACGGCTAAAGTGCCTTTGAGCGATGAAGAAATCGCTGCAAAAGTTGCCTCTCTTTTCGATCTTCGCCCCGGCGAGATAGAGAAGAACCTAAAGCTGCGCAATCCGATATATCGGGAGACAGCCGCCTACGGCCACATGGGGAGACGCCCCCGGACTGTGGTGAAAAACTTCACCTCGAAATATGACGATAAACCCGTTGAACGCGAAGTTGAACTTTTTACCTGGGAAAAACTCGACCGGGTGGATGATATCAAGAAAGCCTTCGGCATAGAGAAAGCGGAAAGTTGATTCCCAACTCCACAACTTAAAACCCACAACTTTTGTCTAATTCCACGTTTTATATTAACTTTGCGTGATAATTTGCGCACACACGAGTGTGCCGGTAATTTTTTTGATTAATCAAATACACCTGCATAAATGGCAACCTTAGAGAAAATCAGAAGCAAATCAGTGCTATTGATAGTGGTCATCGGTTTGGCCCTCCTGGCCTTCATCATCGGCGACGCCATCACCAACAGCCGTAATCTTTTCGGCGATCAAACCACCGTCGCAAAAGTAGGCGGCACAAAAATCGACTATACGGATTACGTTAAGAAAAGAGAGGAGCTTAATTCACAGCTTGAAAATGCCAGGCGACAGAATCCGGCTCAGTATAACAACTTCGACACCCAGACTCTCTCTCAAATGGCCCTCGACCAGCTGATGGGCGAAGCTCTCATCGACGAAGGAGCATCCAAAGCGGGAATCCAGACTTCTTCTTCCCAGCTCGCTTACTATATACTCGACCAACCCATCAATCCCCGCATCAGTGAAATCATGCAGCAACTGAATGCCGCCGGACATGGAGTCTCAACCCCCAAAGAGGCTTATGAAATTATTTTCAATCCGAAAAACTATGGCCTCACTGAAACCGAGATGGCTCCCCTGCAGAAATATTGGGTTGCTATGGAGGCTGAAACCTCACAACTGATTAAGAGAAACACTTATCAGAAACTGCTGACAGGCACCGTGAAGGCCAACAATCTTGACAAGAAGGCCCTCTACAACGACTACGTCTCGACTCGCAACGTGCAGATAGCCTACAAGCCTTTCGGCAATGTTTCCGATGAAAAATATGCTCCCACAGATAAGGAAATCCGCGAGGAATACAACAACATAAAGAGCACCTACAAAGTGGAAGAACCCACTAAGGAAATTGCCTTCATCGCCGTGACTATCGCTCCCTCTGATGCCGACAAAGAAGCCGCCGCTCAACTTGCGAAACAAACAGCAGAGGCCCTCAAGACAGGCGAGGCGGCGACCAACAAAGAACTCCGTAAGGAGGGTATCGTAGTGACCCATAAGAAAGTGCGTGAAAAAGACCTTAAGAGCGGTGCAATCAAAAATTTCGTCACCTCCGCTAAAAAAGACTCCGTGGAGATCGTGACTGAAAACATCAAGGGATTCACAGTAGTGAAAGTGGGTCAACATCTCACAGAGGTTGACTCTGTTCAGCTCAATATCATTCAAGTGGCCGGTGAAGGTTTGGCCACCACTACATTGGCACGCCTCAACGGCGGTCTCTCTATCGACTCAGTTTCTTCCATATCGCCAGATAGCATCTTCGTGCAAAAAGACCAATGGATCGCCCTCTACAATGCACAGGGTTCTACCGGCGCTTTGGAGACTTCGCAACTCGACTCGTTGATGAATGCAGGCGGAAAATATATTCAGCTTGTCAGCTCTCCCCAGGGAGCCGTTCTTGCAAACATAGCCGCAAAGAGCGCTCCTAAGAGCATCTATGAATATGAGGAGGTTAACTATGAATTGAAGCCGAGCGTAACCACCGTCAACGAGGCCCGCACCAAACTTGAAGACTTCCTGACAGCTAACGAAAGCGCAACACTCTTTTCAGAAAATGCTCCCAAAGAGGGATACACAGTAAAAAATATCGATCTCAACGCATCCACTCCGGCAGTGCCCCGCATGGCCGGCATGCAGAGCTTCTATCCCGATAGCCGCCAAGTGGTTAGATGGGTGATGATGGATGGCAAACCGGGTTCCGTAAGCCATGTCTATGAATCGAAGGATGCCATGAGTCCTGCCCTCTATGCCGCAGCCGTCTTGGCCTCCTATGATGATTACACTCCATTGAGCAACTCCGACGTATTGAACTCAGTCTCTGATCGCGTTCGCAAGTCAAAAGCCGGCGAAGAGATGATGGGACAATACAGCAGCCAGACAGGTTCAATCGAAAGCGCGGCAGCAGCTATGGGAGTGGAGCCACGTAATAATGCAGCCTTCCGCTTCTCCCGCAATCCTCAAGTCAGAGATGCCGCTGTAGTAGGCCAGATTGCCGGCAGCCAACCGGGCGACGTGATCCTCGTAAAAGGCGACTCCGGAATCTATGCTTATCAAATTGTGTCGGAAAACACCGAAAACTTCCCCTATACCGATTCCCAGTATGAGCAGCAATATTTCCAGCTCGTCAATCCCAACTTCGGAGAAATGTTGAGGGGCAGCAAACACTTCAAAAACAATATCTACAAATTCGAAGCGGGAGACTGATGCAAGGGAAAGTTAAAAGTTAAAAGTTGAAAGTGAGAAGTTGAAGTTGTAACGACCTAAACCAAAGGATTCACCTACAACTCTTAACTAATCACGATCAACAAGCAACGATTAACGAATTACAAATAACGATGAACGAAAAACCGGCAGTCCTTCTTGGGATGGACCTCGAGGAATTGAAGAGGCTCGCCATCTCAGGGGGGATGCCTGCTTTTACAGGCAAACAACTTGCCGAATGGATCTATAAGAAACGGGCCACAGACTTCTCTGTGATGAATAATATCTCCAAGAAAGGCCGGGAATGGCTGACAGAGAATTGCATCATCGGCAGAGAGCAACCATTAGAAAGGATAAAATCCTCCGATGGCACCGTGAAATATCTGTTCAAAGCGGGCGAAACGTGGGATAGCGGCAACAAAGCCCGTGGACGCAGGATTGAGGCAGTGATGATTCCCGACCGGGAGAGGGCCACCTTATGTGTCTCTTCCCAAGCAGGGTGCAGGATGAATTGCTATTTCTGCGCCACAGGGCGCAACGGATTTTTCGGAAATCTCACAGCCGCCCAAATTCTCAACCAGATTCTCACGGTGGGAGCTGATCTTCATAAAACCTCGCAGGAAGAAGAAGATCTCACGAATATTGTCTTCATGGGCATGGGGGAACCTCTCGACAATTTCCCGGAGGTGAAACGTGCCGTCAAAGTCTTGACAGCCGATTGGGGCCTGGCGTGGAGCCCTAAGAGAATCACCGTTTCTACAGTGGGCAAACTTCCTCAGCTCAAAGAACTTCTCGACGAAACGAAAGTGCATGTGGCAGTGAGCCTTCATCTCCCCTACGAGAATCAACGCGAGCAGATGATGCCGGCCCAAAAGGCTTTTCCCATCACTTCGGTGATAAAAGTCTTGAAGGGATGCGATTTCAGTGGCCAGAGACGTCTTTCGTTTGAATACATTATGTGGAAAGGAGTCAATGACGATATCGCCAGCGCCAAGGCTCTGGTGGCATTGATTCAGGGGCTGCATTGTCGAGTGAATCTGATTCGTTTCCATAAAATCCCGGGGGTTGATCTCGAGCCGGCCACAGAAGAGCGTATGATTATGTTTAGAAACTATCTGAACTCGCATGGCATCACCTCCACGATCCGAGCCTCGAGAGGAGAAGATATAATGGCGGCCTGTGGAATGCTGGCCGGCAAAGATTGTTGACAATGGAAAAAGTGAAGGTTGGAATAACTCATGGAGATGTCAACGGAGTAGGTTATGAAGTGATTTTCAAAACCCTTGCCGAGGAGGGAATCACGGATCTCTTCACTCCGGTGGTGTTTGGAGTGGAAGCAATCGCTAATGAGGCTAAGAAAAGATTGGGACTCGAAACTCTCAGGCTTAATATAATCAAAAATGCTGAGGATGCTCTGGATGGTAAAATCAATCTTGTTTCTCTTCCCGGGCCGGCTCCGGAGTTGCATCCCGGCGAAGTCCGTGAAGATGCCGGAGAAAGTGCTGTAGAGGCTCTTGAAGCAGCGGTGGATGCCTTGAAACAGGGTTGCATCGACGTTATTGTGACTGCTCCAATTTCCAAAGAGGCTGTCCAGTCGGAAAAATTCTCCTTCCCGGGCCACACTGAATATCTTTCCGACCGTCTTGGAGAGGGGAGCCCGGCAATGATGATATTGTGTAACGACACTCTGCGTGTAGCTCTTCTGACAAAACATATACCTATTTCCAAAATTCCGGAACATATCACCCGGGAGAGCATCACCGAAGCTGTGGAAAAATTTGTGGTCACCCTGAAACGGGATTTCGGTATAGTGCGTCCCTCTGTGGCCGTTTTGAGTCTTAATCCTCATGCCGGCGACGGGGGACTTCTTGGCAACGAAGAGGAAGAAATCATAAAACCGGCTCTTGACGACCTTATCGCCAAAGGAATCCTGGCCATGGGGCCCTTCCCTGCCGACGGCTTCTTCGGACATGCCACATATAAAAAATTCGATGGGGTCTTGGCGATGTATCATGACCAGGGGCTTGCTCCTTTCAAGACCATTGCATATTCCGGGGGCGTGAATTTCAGCGCCGACCTCCCTTTTATCCGAACTTCACCCGACCATGGCACAGCCTTCGACATAGCCTGGAAAGGGGAGGCAGACCCAACCTCTATGAGAGAGGCGATATATATGGCTATCGATATATTCAGAAGACGACAAAATTTTGATGAGTCGGCAGCAAATCCCCTAAAGGTGAAGAGTGGAAAGTTGAAAATGGAAAGTTGAAAGAAGAAGTTGAAATGGATTTTGGAATAATAGCAGCCGGCGACGGCAATAGAATAAAAGAAGAGGGCTCTCCCCTCCCCAAACCCCTCGTTGACATCGATGGACAACCCATGATTGGTCGACTTATATCTATGATGGAAAAATGTGGGGCTGATTCTGTGAGCGTCATCGTCAATTCCGACATGACCCAAGTGTGGGACTATCTACAAGAGTTAGTGCCATCATCGGGTTGCACCCTTAGGATTTCTACGGCAAAAACGCCCTCGTCGATGCATACCTTCCATCATCTGCTGCAACTCATGAAACCCACCGGCAAATTCGTTGTCACCACTGTGGACACAATTTTTCGAGAGGAGGATTTCAAAAAATATGTGGAGTTTTTTGAAAACGCGCCCCACGGCATCGACGGAGTCATGGGAGTCACATCATATATCGACGACGAAAAGCCCCTCTACGTGGAGACCGAGGGGCGCCATCGGATAGTGGCCTACCGCGACGAGCCTTTCCAGGGTGTGAAATATGTCAGTGCCGGAATCTATGGCCTCCAGACTTCCGCATTCCCGGTGCTCCAGGATTGTATCTCTTCAGGCCTTAACCGGATGAGGAATTTCCAGCGCAAGCTTTTGGAAGCCGGGCTTAATCTGGATGCTTTCGACTTGGGTAAAGTGCTTGACATCGACCATATTGAAGATATCCGCAAAGCCAACGCCTTCTTGAAAGAAGCCCAATAATAATAAAGATGGCAGAAATCAAAATAGCCGGCATTATGCGAGCCGGCGCCTATTCCCCCAACCATATAGGAAACGATGCGGCAATATTCAATGCCGTTGCCGACCAACTGCGCCGGAGGGGCTGCGAGGTGGAAATATTAAACGAGGAACAATTCCAAAAAGAAACACCCTCGCAACAAATAATTATGGATATGTGTCGCGAGCCGGAGTCGGTGGCTAAGCTTCAGAAACTCGAAGAGGAGGGCCGGCTTGTTATCAATTCCGGGTTTGGCATCGAAAACTGCACTCGCGAACGGATGACGCGCATCCTTTTAGGCAACAATATCCCCTGCCCTGATAGCTTGATTGTCAATACCAACGAAAAAGTGATTGAAGATCTCAAAGAACGGGGCATTTCTGCCTGTTGGATCAAACGCGGCGACTATCATTCGATGCATAAGGAAGACGTCAGTTATTGCCGCCATCCGGAGGAGGCCCAGGAGGTGCTCCATGAATTTTTCTATCGCGGCATCAGCCGGGCTGTCATCAACCGACATCTCGTGGGCGACCTCATAAAATTCTATGGCGTGGTTGGGCAGCCCTATTTCTTCTGGTTTTATCCTTTCGACGACCACCACAGCAAATATGGCTACGAAGAAATCAACGGAGTAAGCCAGCATCTCCCCTTTGATCTTGAGGCCCTCAAGGCCATGTGTAACCATACTGCCGAAGTCTTCGACATTAAGATTTATGGAGGAGACT
Source organism: Muribaculaceae bacterium (assembly GCA_022509125.1). GTDB lineage: Bacteria > Bacteroidota > Bacteroidia > Bacteroidales > Muribaculaceae > Lepagella. Next base: position 7,607 of record JAFLTU010000031.1, read on the forward strand.
GCATAGTGGATAAAGATGGCACAATGCGCATCATCGACTTCAACGATTGGCCAAGCTTCGCTCCCTGTCGCAAGGAGGCAGCCCCTTTCATTGCCAAATGTATCTTTTCGGCTATCAAAGACTGGAAAAAAGGAATCTCAAGTGACAACAGAAAACAATAAAGAGCAGGCCACCCGGGAAAAACCCCGTAAGGAGAAAACGACGTCGGGATTTAAAGCCTCCTTGAAATCGATGGACACCGAGGAGACCTTCGACCTTATTTTCTATCGGCCCATCGGATATATGTGGGCTCTCCTGGCCAAGAGTCTGGGCATCACCCCCAATGTCATAACTATTGCCTCGATTTTCTTAGGAATAGGGGCCGGTGTCTGCTTCTATTTCAATAATCTCTGGATCAACATCGGGGGTGTAATCCTTCTTGTGTGGGCAGACTCATTCGACAGTGCCGACGGACAGTTAGCCCGCATGACAGGGCAATATTCCCGCCTGGGGCGAATTCTCGACGGACTTAGTGGCGAAATTTGGTTTGCTGCAATCTATGTAGCCATCTGCCTAAGGGAAAACCACACCAGCCATTTCTTCATGACCCACCTCTGGGCAATTTGGGTCTTTGCCGCCATCACAGGATTCTGCCATGGCATTCAGGCAGCTATGGCCGACTATTACCGGCAGTTTCACCTCTATTTCCTGAAGGGAGAAGAGGGGAGCGAACTCGAGACGGCCCAACCCCTCTGGGACAAATTCCATGCCCTATCATGGAAAAAAGATTTCTTCTCTAAAATCGTGATGGGCTTTTATGCCAATTACACCACGAGCCAGGAGAAACGCACTCCCTGGATGCAGAAACTTCGCAAGGCTCTCAAAGAAAAATATGGCAATCATATCCCGGCAACTTTCCGGGAAGCATTCCGCAAGAAGAGTCTGCCTCTTATGAAATACACCAACATCCTTAGTTTCAATGTCAGAAGTTTCGCTCTCTTTGCTGCAATTCTGATTTTCCGGATGCCTTGGCTTTATTTTGCCTTCGAAGTGGTGGTGCTTAATATTATCCTGGTTTATATGGTGGCGCGCCACGAGAGAATCTGCCGAAATTTCGTAAAGGAGTTGGAAGCTTAAATAAATGTGGGAAGTGGAGTTTTTTTCTCCCGTTGAAAAAAAGAGCTATATCTTCCACCTCAAAATCAAAAATCAAAACTCTATGATAAAAGGCATTATATTTGACTATGGCGGGACCCTCGACACGGGGGGCGACCACTGGAGCCACGTGATTCGAGCGGGATGGGACCATGCCGGCGTCGCTGCCAACGATGCCCTCTTCCGCGAGGCATATGTGTATGGCGAACGAGAGCTCGAACGTGTAGAACATATCCTGCCCCACCATACCTTTGCCGACGTGCTCGACATCAAAATGCAAATTGAATTGCAATACTTGGCCCAAACAGGTAATTTTCCTCCCGCTCAGGTGGAAAGCAAAGCTAAGGAGATTGCAGCTTTTTGTTATCAGGTGGCAAAAGAGAATGTGGGCAAATCAAAAGAGGTGCTTCAGGAGCTGGCCAAGACCTATCCGCTCGTTCTGGTTTCGAATTTCTATGGCAACATTGAGAGCGTGTTGAAGGATTTTGGCATATTCGATTGCTTCAAAGGAGTAATCGAAAGTGCTAAAGTGGGGGTTCGTAAGCCCGATTCCGCTATTTTTGAGTTAGGATTGAAGGTTTTAAGACTTCCGGCCGAAGAAGTTTTGGTGGTGGGTGACAGTGTGAAAAACGATATCGATCCTGCACGTAAAATCGGGTGCCAGACGCTTCTGATCGAAGGAAAAGGTTGGGACGACACTCCTCTGGCCCACGACGGACCTGCCATAAGGCAACTCGATGAAATCCTCAACTTCATTGAAAATAGTTAGACTCCAGGCAACAGACTCCACCAATACGTGGGCAGCGGAACATGCGGGAGAGTTTTCATCTCCCGCGCTTGTCTATTGCCACACCCAAAACTCCGGTCGCGGACAGAGAGGCAATTCCTGGGAGAGTGAACCGGGTAAAAACATAACGGCATCTCTTCTTTTCTATCCGGAAGACTTTCCGGCCTCCCTCCAGTTTGCAATCTCGGAGGCAATTGCCCTGGCTATAGTCGGGTTTCTTAGCGACATGGGAGTGGAAGCCCGGATAAAATGGCCCAACGACATATATGTGGGCGACAAGAAAATTTGCGGCATACTGATTGAGCATGTGGTTGAGGGTAAAAACGTGACGCGGACTATAGCAGGTTTCGGTATAAATCTCAATCAGACTCATTTTTTGAGCGACGCACCAAATCCAGTGTCGCTGCGACAGTTAACGGATCGGGAATATTCTATCGAAGAGAGCATGGAGAGGCTTGCTGCCATCTTGGAAATCACCATTGAACAACTTCGTAAAGATCCCGGAGCATTTCATGAGCTATTCTTGAAAAGGTTATGGAGATATGACGGCTGTTTTCATCTTTTCCGCGATGTCAAGACTAAAGAAGAATTTAAAGCGTTGATAAAGAAAGTAGACCGAGATGGCATTTTGTCTCTTCAGACCCGGCAAGGGCATGAAAGACGCTATTTCTTCAAAGAGGTGGAACATATCTTGTGAAATTACGTGGACAACAATCCTGAGAGGCTTTTAGAGGAAACTTTTGAAGAGACCCTCTCCCCGGGTCGGGAGGCCATTTGGAAGAAATGGCTCGGATTTGCCGTGCGTTATCTTCTGCCGGTGGCTTTCACTGTGCTCCTGCTTGTCTATCTCTTCCATAAGGTGGATTTCGAAGAGATGATGGCCATGTTGCGTAAGGGGGTAGACTATTGGTGGATTCTTCTGGCAATGGGCATCAGTATCTTTTCCCATATCTTCAGGGCGGCTCGATGGCAGCTCCAATTAAACGCCCTCGATGTCAGGCCTCCTTTCCTGGCTCTCTGTTGCTCCATTTTCGGTTGCTACGCTTTGAATCTCGTCTTTCCCAGATTAGGAGAAATATGGAGGTGCACCTATATAGCCTCTTCCAAAAAGAATTCATTTTCGGTCGTGTTGGGATCGATGATCGCCGACCGTGTGGCCGACACTATAATGGTTGCCCTCCTCCTTGTCTTCTCTCTGATTGTGGCGGCTCCGGCCATTCATGTCTTTCTCGACAAATATCCCATCGGCAAAGATTTCATACATCTAATTTCCCAATTTTGGTTTTGGGCGGCAATTGCAGGCTCTCTTATCTTAGGAGGAGTGGTTATTTATTTTTTACGCAACAACCCGTGGATGCTGAAATTAAAAGAAATGCTGGTCAACGTCTGGAAAGGCATAGTTGTGATTGCCCGCATGAAGGGGAAATGGGCATTCCTGGTTTATACGCTCTGCATCTGGGGATGTTACTTCGTGCAGCTCTATGTGGCTTTCTATGCCTTCGATTTCACTCGCTCTCTATGTCATGAGAAGGGCCTTGCCGCGGGTCTCACCCCTTGTCTGGTGGCTTTCGTCTTGAGCTCGATTAGCATGGCCGTTCCTTCCAATGGAGGGCTGGGCCCATGGAACGTCGCTATCATGTTTGCCCTTGCAATCTATGGGATTTCCGACTCTGAAGGGACAGCCTTCTCTATGGTGCAATGGAGCGGACAGACCATAATGCTCATAATACTCGGAATTTTCACAATGGCCTATATTTCCCTTGGAAAGGGAAAGAAAAAGGTGGAAAATGAAAAATTAAAAGTTGGACTACCAAAACCATCGATTTCAAAATAGACACGACCAAATAAACGCGCTCTCCCTTAAGTTAACTCCCGGAACATAAACCCATAAATCTTCTCATTATGGCATTAGACGACGATAAAGACGTATTCGACAACGATAAACCCGATGATTCCTCCCTCCAGGAAGAAAAAAAACCGAAATATAAACCGGAAGACCCCGAATATTGGGAACAAGAGGAGTCGGAATGGGAGCATCTTAAACCCCGCACCCGACTGCCCCTATGGATTTGGATTTTTTGCGGGCTCATTGTAGTGGGCCTTGTCGTGGGGTGTTGGATTCGCTTCTTCTCTCCCTATGTGGAGGATGCCTCCCAGTTCGGATATGTGGAGCAAATGGAAAAACGGGGAATGATTTTCAAGACCTATGAGGGAACGCTCATACCTTATAAAGAATTGATGGACACTACCCGGATCTACAACCGGGACTTCGTATTCTCCGTGGCCGACAAACAGACATACGCCACCCTTCGCAAGGCACTCAACTCGGCAAAACCTGTCAGGGTGGCCTATAAAAAATACTATGCCACTGTGCCCTGGAGAGGTGCCAGCAAGATTGTGGTGACTTCTGCCGATACAGTCAATCCCGAAGAGATCCTCCCTCCAGAATTCGCCCCCAAAAGAAAATGACACATAAATTTTCACCTTTTTCAAGGTTTCTGCCGGGTTTGTTAACCCTGTTCTGTCAGGTCCTTTTTTGTCAGACCATTTTCGCTCAGACTCCCCTCTTTAAAGTGGAAATCCCCGATTCTCTTCTCCAAGAAGTGGTGGATCGCAATTCCCGTATAAAAATTAGCAGCCAAAACGGCAAGACAGAGATAGAGCCCTTCGAATATGCCGATTGCCAGAGTCTCCTCTCGGTTGAAATAGAGGAAGGAATAGAAAAAATCGGGGAATACGCTTTTCTGGGGTGCACAAATCTCGAATCTCTCCGTCTTCCCTCTACTCTTCGGGAAATTGGCGAGGGGGCCTTCCGGGAATGCACATCCCTTAAAAGTCTCACAATTCCGGAGGGAGTCACTGTTGTGCCCCCTTATATGTGTGCCTGGGATGAAAATCTGTCCTACGTAAAGTTGCCGCAGAGTGTTGTCGACATATCGCGCAATGCCTTCGCATATTGCTCTTCACTGGAGGAAATCAACCTTCCGACATCTCTTACCCATATCGGGCCTAACGCCTTCAGTTTTTGCCGGAGTATTAAGGAGATAGAGGTGCCCGACTCTGTGACAGAACTCGAATCTTATGCCTTTTCAGGCTGCGAGAACCTTCAAAGTGCCAAGCTGCCTACAAATTCCAATATGCTTGGAGAACTTATCTTCACCGGGTGCGCATCCCTTCGCGAAATAATATGTCTGAGTCAGACTCCTCCCACCTTCGATTGCGATTCCCCTTTGATTGACACTCTGGAAGGTGAATTGCTCTCCCAATGCCGTCTTGTGCTACCGGAAAATGCCAAAAATGATTATGCACGCTCTCCCGGGTGGTCATTATTCTTTGAGGCAAACTCCTTAAAGTTAGAATAGGTTTTGAATAGGGTCTGATTTTTTATTATATTTGCATTGATATGGATAGGCTTGCAGAAATCCAACAACGCATCAAGCCGGAATTAGAGCGGATGAATAGTGTGATTCGCCGATTCCTGACATCAGACAACGACCTGATGGACAATGTGGTGGGCAATTACCTTCAGACCAAAGGCAAGCAGATACGTCCTATCATGGTGATACTCAGCGCCAAATTTTTCGGTGAAGTAAATCCCCATGTTATTCATGCCGGGGCTGCTCTTGAGATGCTCCATAACGCCTCTCTGATCCATGACGATGTGGTTGACGACACTGCCCTAAGACGCGGACATGCCACAGTCAACAATCAATGGGGGAATCATATCGCGGTGCTCGTTGGCGACTTCTTTGTGGCCAACGCTCTGGCAGCCGGCATCAGCACCGGCAACCTCTCCATCATATCCTCGCTCTCCGATCTGGGGAAGGAACTATCTTTGGGCGAAGTGGAGCAAATATGCAACGTCAGAGACCATCATCTCGACGAGGCCCACTATTTCTCCATGATCAGAAAGAAAACAGCCTGCCTTTTCAGCAAATGCGTAAAGATGGGGGCCGAGGCTGTAGGCACTCCTGAAGCCGAATATCAGCCCCTGGCTGAATATGCCGAACTCCTCGGAATGTGTTTTCAAATCCGTGATGATATCTTCGATTATTTTTCCAATCCACTAATAGGCAAGCCCACAGGCAACGACCTAAGGGAGGGAAAGGTGACCCTTCCCCTGCTCCACGCTATCCAGACTGCTCCCGGGCCAATTTCCCAAAGCGTCAAGGAAATGCTGCTTAAAGGAGACCTTAATGAAAAAGAGATCGGAATACTGATTGATTTCGCTAAAGAATACCATGGCATCGAATATGCGTTCGACAAAATGAGAGAGATGCAGCAGAGGGCTTATAAGATACTCGATGCCTATCCCGACTCGGAATGGAAGGAGACCTTCCGCGACCTTTTCGAATATATCATTTCACGCGACAAATGAGGCCCGCACCCGGGAAGGAAGAGATGTTGATGCGTTGCTTGAAACCTGATGTCGCGGAGGCCGGCTGCGATGAAGCCGGAAGAGGATGCCTCTGCGGTCCGGTGGCTTGCGCTGCTGTCATTCTCCCTCCCGATTTCGAATGTCCGGGACTCGACGACAGTAAGAAACTCTCGGAAAAGAAAAGAGAAGCTCTTCGCCCCATTATTGAGGAAAATGCTCTTGCCTGGGCCGTGGTCATGGTCTCACCGGAAGAAATCGACCAAATCAATATTCTTAATGCCTCCATCGAAGGGATGCACCGCGCCCTCCAAGCCCTTTCCGTCACCCCGGCTCATATAATAGTGGATGGCAACCGGTTTAAGCCATTCCGGGATATTCCACACACTACTGTGGTGCATGGGGATGCAAAATATATGGCGATTGCAGCAGCTTCGATTTTAGCAAAGACACATAGAGACGATCTCATGCGACGCTTGGCAAATGAATTCCCCGGCTATGGATGGGAAATCAATAAGGGCTATCCCACTAAGGCCCACAAGGAGGCCATTGCCAGCCTCGGCTTGACCCCTCACCACCGAAAAACCTTCAAATTCTGACATGGAAGAAAAAAGACTCTTTCTCCTTGATGCCTACGCTTTGATTTTCAGAGCATATTATGCTCTTATAAAAATGCCGCGTCTCACTCAGGGAGGCTTCAACACCTCCGCAATCTTCGGTTTTGTCAACACTCTCGAAGAAATTATCCGTAAAGAGAAACCCACCCACATAGCGGTCTGCTTCGACCCTCAGGGCCCCACATTCCGCAGCGAGGCCGACGCATCCTACAAGGCTGAAAGGGAATCCACTCCAGAAGATATAAAGATCTCAGTGCCCATCATCAAAGAAATAATCAAAGCCTATAATATCCCTATCATCGAGGTTGAGGGTTTTGAGGCCGACGATATAATCGGCACTATGTCGAAAAAAGCCGAAGCTAAGGGATTCACCACCTATATGATGACTCCCGATAAGGATTTCGGTCAGCTTGTTAGCCCCAACGTGCTTCAATATAAGCCCTCTTATCGTGGCCAAGACTTCGAGCTTCGTGGTGAAGAAGAAGTCTGCGCAAGATATGGGATTCAGAATACTCGACAAGTGATCGACTTGCTGGCATTGATGGGGGATAAAATCGACAATATTCCCGGATGCCCGGGCATCGGAGAAAAGACTGCCGTGAAACTAATCAACGATTTCGGAAGCGTGGAGGAGTTGCTCAAGCGAACCGACGAACTCAAAGGGGCTCTCAAGAAAAAAGTGGAGGATAACCGTCAGCAGATTCTCGATTCATATTTCCTGGCCACAATCCGCACCGACGTTCCTGTGGATGTGGAGCCCGAACAATTGGCCCGAAAACCCGAAGACAAAGAGAAACTCTTCGCTATCTTTAAGGAACTGGAGTTCCGCTCGCTTAAGGAGAGGGTGGAAAGGAGGCTCGGAGGAGGACAAAACAAAGGCACTTCCATCTCCCGATCTCTCTTTGATTTCAACGACGAAACCTCCGACACACCTCCAAAAGAGAAACCTGAAGATCTGCCCGTGGAATGGAAAAGCGTCGAGGATCCAACAAGCCTTGATGCCCTTTCGAGAAGAATACCGACTGAGACTTGCGGACTTTGCATGTTGGCAGAAGGAGAAAATGACATGGAGGCGCTCATATTGGGAGCTGCCGTAGCCGTAAGTCCTACAGAGGCCTATTTCATTCCCGCTACTTTCACCGAGGGTTTTGGCTTAGTGCTCGACCTAATGGCTAAAGCCGACCTCGAGAAGGTGACCTTCCAGGCTAAACGCGATTATGTCTTGGCTCGACGTCTGAGAACCGATGATGCTGTCCCCTTATTGAATTATTTCGATGTCTCCCTGGCCCATTATCTGATACAACCGGAGATGCGTCATTCCCCTGACACTTTGGCAAGCCAATATCTTGGCCACACTATGCCAACCTTCCCGATGGTGGCCGCAAAAAAAGGGGTCAGACCTGCCACCATGGAGGAAGTGGCGAAGTATGCGTGTGACGAGGCTGTCATGGCCCTACGCCTCCGCCCTCTCCTCGAAGAGGAAGTGGAGAAAGAGGGTATGAAATCTCTGCTTAAAGACGTGGAGTTCCCCGTTTCGACCGTACTCGCCGACATGGAAATCCAAGGGGTCAGGCTCGATGTGGAGGCTCTAAACGAGGCAGCCAAAACTCTTGAGAACCGATTGGTTACCCTCGAAAAGGAAATCTTTGAACTTGCAGGCGAGGAATTCAATGTGGGATCTCCATCCAAAGTAGGTGAGATCCTTTTCGACAAACTTCAACTCGACCCCAAGGCCAAAAAGACTAAAACAGGGCAGTATTCCACCAGTGAGGATGTGCTCGAAAAAGTAGCCGCCAAAAATCCGATTGTCAATAAGATTTTGGAATACCGGCAGTTGAAGAAACTCCTGACCACCTATCTGACGGCCCTTCCGGCAGCCATCAATCCGGCCACCGGCAAAGTCCACACCGTCTACAACCAAACTGTCACGGCTACAGGACGCATTTCATCGTCGGCCCCTAACTTGCAGAACATTCCTGTGCGCGAAGACCAGGGACGTGAAATCCGCCGCGCATTCATTGCCGACGAAGGACATCTTTTCCTATCGGCCGACTATTCCCAGATTGAACTGCGCCTCGTTTCAGATTTCGCCCACGATGAAACCATGCTCGAAGCCTTTAGAAAAGGCGACGACATCCATGCCATCACTGCGGCTAAAATTTATCATAAGAATCCGGATGAGGTTACTCCCGACGAAAGAAGACACGCCAAGACTGCAAATTTTGGTATCCTTTACGGCATTTCAGCCTTCGGTCTCGCATCCCGACTGGGAATTCCGCGAGCTGATGCCAAACAAATCATCGACAATTATTTCGAAACCTTCCCCACCATAAAACGATATATGCATGACTCTGTGGAGTGGGCACGCGACAACGGCTATGTCTCCACTAAGATGGGTCGCAAACGCCGTCTTCCCGACATCAACAGCAAAAACCCTGTGGTCAGAGGTTATGGCGAACGAAACGCAATCAACGCCCCTATTCAGGGTTCGGCGGCCGATATCATAAAAGTAGCAATGGTGGATATCCATCGAGAATTCAGGGAAAAAGGCCTGAAATCAAAAATGATAATGCAAGTTCACGACGAATTGAATTTCGATGTCATCCCCGAGGAACTGCCGCAGGTGCAGGAAATAGTGACCCGCTGCATGGAAGGGGCCTATAAGGGCGACGTGGTGCTCACGGCCTCCAGCGGAGTGGCTTCCAACTGGCTCGACGCTCATTGATAACCTCAATCAAAAGAAAGATTCCAAAAAAATGACCATAAATGAATTAAAAGAGAGGGTGATAGAGGGAGGTGAAATCTCCTTCGAAGAGGCCCTCCAATTAGCGGAGACTCCTGATCGCGAAGCCCTTTATGCAGCTGCCGAAGAGATTACACGTCATTTCGGAAAACCTGAATTCAATCCCTGCAGCATAATCAACGCCCGGGCCGGGAAATGTTCCGAAAACTGTAAATGGTGTGCTCAGTCCGGCCATTATCATACCGACTCCGACGTGCATGGCATCATTTCAGCAGAAGAGGCTGTCAACCAGGCAAAACATGACGAGAAGAAGGGCGTGAAAAGATTTTGCCAGGTCACGAGCGGAAGGGCTGTAAAAGGTCCGGCTCTCCAAAAAATCTGCGATAACTATCGGCGACTGCGTGAAGAAACCGGAATGTTTCTTTGTGGGTCGCTGGGCCTTCTCGACAAGGAAGACCTCGAGCAACTCTGGGATGCAGGAATGCGTCGCCTGCATTGCAACCTCGAGACGGCTCCCTCTTATTTCGGAGAACTTTGCACCACCCATACCATCGACGATAAAATGAAAACCCTCAAGGCAGCCAAGCAACTTGGCTTTCAGCTTTGCAGCGGCGGAATCATCGGAATGGGGGAGACACGGCGCCAAAGAATTGAACTTGCCGAGAAACTGCGCGAAATCAATCCTGACTCAATCCCAATCAATATTCTCCATCCAATCAAAGGAACTCCCTTAGCCGAGACCCCGCTGATCGACGACGAAGAGATATTATTGACGGTGGCCCTCTATCGCTTCATGCATCCCAAAGCTGAACTTAGATTCGCCGGCGGACGGGCTCGACTTAGCCATGAAACACGCCTTAAGGCTCTCAAAATCGGAATAAATTCCGCAGTGGTTGGAGACCTCCTGACCACCGTCGGCTCTGCTATCGATGAAGACCGCGAACTGGCCCTCGAGGCTGGCTACCGCCCTTAAATCCTATATCCAAACTCCTAACACTCAAACTCCTCCCTCCCCACAAATGGAAAAACTTATCATTTATCAACTCTTTCCCCGGATTTTCTCAAACCCGACCGAAAACTGCGTGGCCTGGGGCCCTTTGCAACGAAACGGAAGCGGAAAATTCAACGACTTCACCCCCTCGCTCCTCTCCGGAATACGAGATCTGGGGGTGAACTGCATTTGGATGACCGGAGTCATCGAGCATGCCACTAAAACTGACTTCTCAAAATATGGCATAACACCCGACAATCCAAACGTGGTCAAGGGCGAAGCCGGATCCCCCTATGCCATAAAGGATTACTATGACGTTGACCCAGCATTGGCAACCAAAGTGGATCAACGCATGGAAGAATTCGAGGCTCTCGTGAAGAGAGTCCACCTCGCCGGAATGAAACTGATAATCGACTTTGTGCCAAATCATACGGCCCGTCAGTATCATTCCGACAAAGCCCCTGCCGGAATTGAAGATTTTGGGAAGCACGACAATATCCACATGAATTTCGAGAGAAATAATAATTATTATTATATCTCCAATCAGCAATTCTATCCCGATTTTGATCTTTCGGCTGAAGGAAATACCCCTTACGTGGAATTCCCGGCCAAAGCCACAGGCAACGACTGTTTCACAGCTTTCTGCAATAAAAACGATTGGTATGAAACCGTCAAACTGAACTACGGCCACGACTACAACGACCATTCCGACCATTTCTACCCGGTGCCCGACACATGGCTCAAAATGTTGCATATCCTAAGATATTGGTGTTCAAAAGGCATCGACGGCTTCCGCTGCGACATGGTCTTTATGGTGCCTCTCCCCTTCTGGCACTGGGCAATCCCGCAGGTGAAGGCCACTTATCCCGACATCTTGTTTATCGGGGAAATCTACGACATCAGCCAATACCGTCCATTTCTAGATTATGGATGCTTCGATTATCTCTACGACAAGGTGAATCTCTACGACACTCTTGTAGGCATTGAAACCAAAGGATGGAGCGCGGCCCAGTTAACCGGGTGCTGGCAGACAGTCGACGGCATCGGCGACCGCATGCTCAATTTCCTCGAAAATCATGACGAAGTGCGTTTCGCCTCCAAGGCTTATGCGGGCGACTCAATGAGAGTGGTGCCCTCTCTGGTGGTCAGCGCTATGATATCGAAAGGACCTTTCATGATCTACTATGGACAGGAACTAGGCGAAAAAGGTGAGGAAAACGAAGGTTTTGCCGGAGAAAACAATCGCACCACGATATTCGACTACTGGAGCCTTTCCTGCCTTCGCAGATGGATCAACAAGGGAAACTGGGGAGACACCCAGCTCACTCCCCACGAGCGTTTCTTGCGTAATCTTTATAAAAAGGTTTTGACCCTCTGCAATGCCCGGAAGGCTATTTGCGAGGGAGAGTTTTTCGACCTGATGTATGTCAATCTGCGGCAACCGGGATTCAATCCCCATAGCCATTTCGCCTTCTTGAGATATAAAGACGACGACATCCTGCTTATCGTGGTTAATTTCTCCAACGAATCAGCCACTATCCAGGTCAACATCCCGGCTGCAGCCTTCACAATGGCACACATCCCGATCGGGACCCTGACCACCCGTGATCTTCTCTGGGACCGCCATTATAAAGTGACCCTCACTCCCGATATGGCAACCTCAGTTTTTGTGGGACCCGCAGACGCCGCAATTATCCCTCTCGAGCGAAATACTCCCACCAAAGCAAAAACATCGGCAAAATCAAAAACTTTGCCCGTGTCAAATAAATAAGCTAATTTTGCTTATAGATAATCCTTCCTCCTCAGCCACAAAAGCTAGCATTTACCCAACATAAACCCAATCAAACCGGCCTGTCGCATAGGCAATAATCATGAGTAACTATTTGCCCCCAATCAAGGTGTTTGCAGGCACCAAGAGCCATTATCTGGGAGAGTCTATCTGCAAAGAGCTTGGAATAGAGCTCGGGAAAATGAAAATTGAAACCTTCGCCGACGGCGAATTCGAAGTCTCGTTTGAAGAGAGCATTCGTGGCGCAGAGGTCTATCTTGTCCAATCCACCTTCCCCAACAGCGACAACCTCATGGAGCTCCTCCTGATGATAGACGCTGCAAAAAGGGCCTCGGCTGCAACTATTGTCGCTGTCATTCCTTATTTCGGTTGGGCACGCCAAGACCGCAAAGACAAACCACGTGTTTCGATTGCAGCCAAACTCGTGGCCGACCTCCTGAGCATCGCCGGAATCGACCGCCTCGTTACAATGGATCTTCATGCCGATCAGATCCAAGGCTTCTTCAACGTTCCGGTCGACCACTTATATGCCTCTTCGATTTTCATCCCCTATATAAAAAGCCTCCATCTGGAAGACCTCGTAATCGCTTCGCCTGACGTCGGCGGCGCAAAAAGAGCAAATTCCTACGCAAAATATTTCGACGTGCCTCTGGTGCTCTGCCATAAGCAAAGAGCTAAGGCAAACGTAGTGGAGAAAATGACCGTCATCGGAGATGTCGATGGAAAGAATGTTGTGCTCGTTGACGATATTAGCGACACAGCCGGCACTATCACCAAGGCAGCCGACCTCCTGCTAGAAAAGGGTGCCAAATCCGTCAGGGCCCTCTGCAGCCACGCACTAATGAGCGGGCCTGCGACTCAGAGAGTGCTCGACTCCGGTCTCAACGAGATTATCTTCACCGATTCAATCCCCTATGGCAAAGAAAACCATAAGGCTGTAGTGTTGCCGGTGGCAAAACTCTTTGCCGACACTATAAGACGGATCCACAACAACCAGAGCATCTCTTCTCAATATCTGTTTAAGTGAAATCGGTCACGATCCGATTCCCATTTGCTAAATGCTAATTTCTAATTGCTAATTACCACTAAAGTGAAGAAATATATTTTATTAGCGGCCGCGTTGATGGCCGGGTTCGGTGCCATTCAAGCCGACCATCTCAAGAGCCTCAATGCCGAGGGACTCGACAAAAACGTAAAGCCCGGCGAGGATTTTTATAAGTATGTAAATCAGACATGGATGGACGAGCATCCCCTGTCAGCGGAATATTCACGCTACGGTCAATTCAATGTGCTCCAAGATTCAAGCAACAACCGTGTCAAGAGGATTGTGACCAACCTCTCCAAATCCAATCCAGAAAAGGGCACCAACGCCTTCCTGATCGCCACCCTCTATGAGGCGGGAATGGATTCCGTAAGGCGTAACCAAGAGGGAGCCGGACCAATCCTTCCGATACTCTCGAAAATCGAGAACACCCAGGCCAATGAAATGACCGACCTATTCCTTTGGATGCATAAAAACTATGGCTCTCCCTTTATCAATGTAGGACATCAGGAAGACCTCTCCAACAGCAACGTCTATGCAATGTATGTCGACGGTGCAAGTCTCGGCCTCGGCGACCGCGACTATTATCTTGAAAACGACAAGAGGAACAAGGAAGTGCGCGAGGCCTATATGCGTCTCATCGAAAAACAGATGACCAATGCAGGCTATTCCAAGAAAGATGCCAAGAGAATTGTCAAAAATGTTATGAAAATCGAGACCCTCTTGGCCGATTCCACCTGGACTCGCGAACAGAGCCGCAACCTGGCAGCGATGAACAACCGCCGTTCTCTTGCCGAGGTGAAGGAAATGTATCCTCATTTCCCCTGGGACTCTTTCTTTGTTGAGACAATGGGGTTTGACACCCCTGACCAGTTTATCGTCACTACCATCAACACCGTTAAACAGGGCGATAATCTTCTTGCAAACCTCTCCGACCGGGAGAAGAAAGACTATTACCTCTGGAGCATCGTCAGGAATGCATCTCCTTATCTGAGCGACGACTTTAGCCAGGCAACCTTTGAGTTCAACAAGGTCATGAGTGGAGTGCAGGAGCAACAGCCCCGCTGGAAAAGAGCTCTCGGAGTGACTGAAAGAAACCTTGGTGAGGCTGTAGGCGAACTTTATGTGGCAGAATATTTCCCCGAATCTTCCAAGGAATATATGATTGGCCTTGTGGAGAATTTGCGCACTGCCCTTGGCAAGCATATCATTAATCTTCCCTGGATGAGCGACGACACTAAGGTGGCAGCTATGAAGAAACTCAATTCATTCAAGGTCAAGATAGGATATCCCGATAAATTCAAAGATTATTCAGAAATGGAGCTCGATCCCTCCCTCTCTTATTGGGACAATGTTCACAATGCCAATATGTGGGCTGTTAAGGAATACCTTAAGAAATGGGGCAAACCTGTCGACAAGAGCGAATGGGGCATGACTCCTCAGACTATCAACGCCTATTATAATCCATTGGCCAATGAAATAGTGTTCCCGGCCGGAATTCTCCAAGCCCCCTTCTTCGATCCCGAATCGAGCGACGCGGAAAATTATGGCGGCATCGGTGTGGTGATCGGTCATGAACTCACCCATGGGTTCGACGACCAAGGCTCTCAGTTCGACCCGGATGGCAACATGGTCAATTGGTGGACTGAAGAGGATGCGGCAGCTTTCCAGGCCCTCACTCAAGGTCTTGTAGACCAATATAGTGCCGTTGAGGTTCTTCCCGGACTATTCGCCAATGGCCAATACACTTTGGGAGAAAACATAGCCGACCAGGGTGGTCTCCGGATTGCATATACTGCATTCAAAGATTCTCAGAAGAAGAAGGGTGTAGACATCAACTCCGAGGAGGCTAAAATCGACGGACTCGACCCGACGCAGGTGTTCTATATGAATTTCGCTAATCTTTGGGGCCAGAACGTCCGCGATGAGGAAATCCGCCGGCTCACAATAGGCGATGTCCATTCACTGGGTCAGAACCGCGTAAACGTATCCTTGAAAAATATCGAGCCATTCTATGAGGCATTCGGCGTCTCCGAGGGCGACGCTATGTTTATCCCTGCCGAAGAGCGCATCATCATTTGGTAAGACCCCCTCTCATGATCAATTCAATCTCTCTTAGTAAGACAACCATTAACCGAATCCTGAAAACGTTGACTGCGGTGGCGATCCCCTTGGGACTCGCCTCCTGCATCAACGAATATCCCCATCCGGAGTCGTGTCTCTATGATGTCACTCTCAATGTGAGCTGCCAGTCTGATTGGCTCCCTGAGCTTGACATGACCGCCACGAAGGCCGATGGTGAGCAGATAGAATATATCTTCCAAGTCTATGAATCCGGAGCCTCTTTGACCTCCGCCCCCGTGGCTGAGAAAAAGGTCTATTCCTCCGATTTCAATAGAAACACCTTTTCAGTTGACATCACCCTTCATGCGGGAAATTATGATCTATACGTTTGGAGCGATGTCTGCGGCGAAAACGGTGAAGCTTTGTACTACAACACGGCAGATTTTGCAAAAATCTCTTTGCTGACTCCCTATGAAGGAGATTCAAACCTTAAAGATGCTTTCCGCGGCACCACGAGTTTCTCTATCGACTGGACCATGCATGGCAAACCCATCAATAGGTCTGTGACTCTTACCCGACCCTTGGCCCGCTATATCCTCGTGGCAACAGACCTTGAGGATTATCTCGGAACTCTTCAACAACCCGATGATCCCACCAAGGCCATTGGTGAAAATGCCTTCGAGGGATATAGTGTGGAGGTGGCATACCCCCTCTTCCTTCCTTCCGTATTTAACAATTTCACCAACAGGCCCGTCGACGCTTGGAACGACATGAGTTTTTCGGGATCGATAACTCCCTATAACGCAGGACAAGTGACCGTGGGTATGGACTATGTGTTGATCAATGGCGAGGAATCAAATGTGCAGCTCTCGCTCAAAATTTTTGATGAGGAGGGGACCGACATCAGTTCCACCGGCACTCTCAACGTCCCGATTCTCAGAAACCGCACGACCATCGTTTATGGTAAATTCCTCACCACTTCAGGTGAGGGCGACATAACCCTCAACCCCGAATTCAAAGGCCAATACAACATCGAAATTAATTAACTATGAATAAACTGAATTACTTGCTCCTCGGCGCAGCCGGCCTCCTGCTTGCTTCCTGCAGCCAAACCGAAGTGGAAAATCCTGCCCCGCAAGGTGAGGTCACCGCGCAATTCACTGTCAAAGTGCCCTCCGAATTCGCCTCTCGCGCCCTCGGAGACGGCCTCGCTGCAACCCAACTTGCCGCATACGTCTATGAGGTCACCACCTCCGACGCTGCTAACAATTATACATATCTTTTCACCGGAAGTTCCACTTTTGAATCGGGTAGTTATTCCACTGTCATCAATCTCGAGCTCGTCATCGGAAAAAGCTATCTGATTTCATTCTTTGCCTCTTCTTCGGCCTCCACATCTTCAGCAGTTTATTCGATCGACCCCGAGACAGGGGTCCTGACTGTGGACTATAATGCCATGACTTCAGCCGACAACCTCCTTGATGCCTACGATTGCTTCTATGGCACCTACGCCACCGGCCTTGTGGGGAATTCCTCAGTATCGGGCAGTGTTGAACTTAACCGGCCTGTGGCACAACTCAACTGGGGCACAACCGGCCTGAGCGCCAACTCAAATTTTGCAAACGAATTCGGAGCTAATGGCGACTACATTCTGACAAACCTCAATATCAAAAGCGCCTATACTTCATTCAATCTTATAGATGGCACATATGGCGACGAACAGGAAATTGATATCAGTTCCTTTGCCTCCCCTGCTATCTTGAGCGGTGTCTCCTATCCTGTGAGCAACTATCGATATGTGGCCATGCAGTATGTCCTGGCACCGATCACCTCCTCTGCCACCTATGATCTTGAGCTCACAATCAAGAACAACGGAGGCAACAATACTTCCGGCACATTCAGCAACACGATCACCGTGTCGAGCGCTCCGGTGCAGGCCGATTATCAGACCAACATATATGGCAGCCTCCTGGCAGCCACTACTTCCCTTAGCATCAGCAAACAGAAGGGAGCTGCCTGGGGAACTTACGACCAACCCCTTACATGGGATGGCACAGCCACTACGCCGGCCATCGATCAGACTCAAAAAACTGTTGAGCTCAATGGGCCCTCCGACCTCGCCGGACTCGCTCAGCTGGTCAACGACGCTACCAATCCCAACAGCTTTGAGAACTTCACCATCAACCTCAATGCCGACTTCGATATGAACAACGTGGCCTTCCCGGCTATCGGTAGCGGCAACAGAAACGGCGCCTCCGTTTCAGGAAATTCCTTCAAGGGTGTCTTCAACGGTCAGGGCCAC
The DNA here is from genome assembly GCA_022509125.1 of Muribaculaceae bacterium. GTDB lineage: Bacteria > Bacteroidota > Bacteroidia > Bacteroidales > Muribaculaceae > Lepagella. The sequence goes on from JAFLTU010000031.1 coordinate 25,451, forward strand.
ACAATCCATAATCTCAATATTTCGGGCACTTCCAACAGTGGCGACGCTATAGGTTTCATCCCCAATCTTGATGGAGCAAATGCAGCCGTGAAGAATGTGACCTTCTCTAACATCGTGATCAATGCCCCCAACAACGAGCAGGTGGGAGCAATCGCCACAGTCACCAATGGGGCCACCGTCTCCAACGTCACTGTCAGCTCCGGCACAATCACAGCTGCTGAGGGAGCCGGAGGAATAGTGGGACGAATGATGCTCAACGGCACTATCGACCAATGTGAAAATCATGCCACAATAGCCACCGGCACCAATGGAGGCGGCATCGTCGGAGCGGCTTACCGCACTGCCTCAGGAATGACTGCTACTGTCAGCAACTGCACAAATTATGGCAACGTCACAGGCTCGAGCCAGGGTATCGGAGGTATTGTCGGTCTAAGCTCGGCTGTGATAACCGACTGCACCAACCAAGGCACAATCACCGGTGGAACAACATCTACCGGGGGAGTGGTGGGTCAGCAATCATCTGCCGGAACAATCACAAAGTGCACCAACACCGGTAAGGTCATTGGCGGTTCCGGCTATGGCAGCGGTGGCATCGTAGGTTGGGTGAGATATGACAATTCCTCAGCCTATGCCGCGCAAAACATCATTTCCGTGACTTATTGTCGCAACACAGCCCCTATTTCCGGAGCAACCGGAGTAGGAGGAATCGTCGGCGTATGGTATATGTGCGGAGTTTGCAACAACAACACCAACACAGCGGCAACTCTGACTGCTTCAGAGCAATTTGTGGCAGGCATCATCGGCAATTTCCAGTGGACCGGAGAGGCTCCCTCAAGTTTACCCTCCTCAAACGGTTCCAACATGCTATACGTGGAAAACAATTACACCACCACGGCCCAAACAGCGATGACAGGAGGTCTCACAGCCGACTATGTTTATGCCAATAGCTCGGCAAATATCACTATGGCCAACAATTCCATGACTGACCCGTCGGTGGTGGCCAATCAATAAAAAATTTCTTGAAAAATTTGGAAAAAAAATAAAAAGACATTAACTTTGCAAGGCAAAAAAGGGAAACGACTCGCTTTTTGCTTTGCGAACGCGAAAATAGCTCAGTTGGTAGAGCACGACCTTGCCAAGGTCGGGGTCGCGG
>JAFLTU010000032.1 GCA_022509125.1 Muribaculaceae bacterium
TGGCAACAGGTAAAATAGGGGTAACTACTGAAAATATCTTCCCCGTAATCAAAAAGTTTCTCTATAGCGACCACGAGATATTTCTTCGTGAATTGGTGGCAAATGCTGTGGATGCAACCCAGAAATTGAAGACTCTTTATTCCTTTGGAGATTTCAAGGGAGAGTTAGGAGAAATGAATGTAAAGGTCTCCATTGACAAAGATAAGGGAACACTGACAGTGTCAGACCATGGCATAGGAATGGATGCAGAAGATATCGATAAATATATAAATCAGATAGCTTTTTCCGGTGCTGAGGAGTTTTTGGCTAAATATAAGGACACTGCCAATTCAATCATCGGCCATTTCGGCTTAGGTTTCTATTCCGCCTTTATGGTGTCAAAAAAGGTGGAAATCTTATCCCTTTCTTATAAGGAGGGGGCAAAGGCAGTGAAATGGAGCTGCGACGGAAGCCCGGAATACACTATGGAGGAAGCCGATAAGAAAGAGAGGGGCACAGATGTTATTCTTTATATAGATGATGAAGACAAGGAGTTTCTCGAGCAAGCACGGATCGACACGCTCCTTAAGAAATATTGTCGCTTCCTTCCGGTTCCGGTGATTTCAGGAAAAGAGCAGGAATGGAAAGATGGAAAATATGTCGACACAGATAAAGACAAAGTCGTCAATGCCCTCGAGCCCTTATGGACTAAGAAACCGGCAGACCTTACTGATGAAGACTATCTTACGTTCTATCATGAGCTGATGCCAGGGAGTGAAGACCCGATGTTTTGGATACATCTCAACGTGGATTATCCCTTCACATTGACCGGAATTCTTTATTTCCCGAAAATAAAGACAAATTTCGATATCCAGAAAAACAGGATTCAACTTTATTGCAACCAGGTATTTGTGACCGATCAGGTAGAAGGCGTTGTCCCGGAATTTATGACCCTCATGCAGGGAGTCATTGATTCTCCTGACATCCCTCTTAATGTGAGCCGAAGCTATCTGCAGGCAGATTCACAAGTGAAGAAGATCTCTTCTTATATCACTAAGAAACTTGGCGAACGTCTCGACAAGATGTTTAAAGACGACAGGAAAAGCTTTGAGGCTAAATGGGACGACATTAAGGTGTTTATAGAATATGGAATGTTGACCGATGAAAAATTCTATGAACAGGCAAAGAATTTCTTCCTCCTGAAGGACGTTGCCGGCAACTATTATACACTTGAAGAATATAAGAAACTTGTAGAGGCCTCCCAGACCGATAAAAACAATACGATTATTTATCTTTACACCACCGATCCAACGGCTCAGTTCACATACGTGAAGGCGGCAGAGGATAAAGGCTATAACGTCTTGGTGATGGATGGTCAGCTCGACAATCATATTGTAGGACTATTCGAGCAAAAGCTTGAAAAGATAAGGTTTGTGAGAGTGGATTCCGACATTCCAGAAAGGCTGATTGTGAAAAGCGATTCAAAGGAAGCAGGTTTGTCGCCACTGCAGACTGACATTATGAGCACTCTTTTCAAGAGTCAGATTCCGGCGATTGAAAACACTAATTTTATCGTGACCTTCGCTGCTTTAGGAGAAAACGATGCTCCGGCCACAGTGACTCAAAACGAATTTATGCGACGCATGAAGGAGATGGCGGCAATGCAGCCCGGCGGTAGTTTCTACGGCCAATTGCCTGACAGTTATGAGATAATAGTCAATACCAACCAGGCTGCAGTCAAGGGTATTGTAGAAGCTTCAACCAAGGCTCTCGAAGCAGAGGTCAATCCGATTCGCACAGAAATCGATTCACTGAATTCCGAGATGACGGAAGCAAAGAAAGCGTCTGCCGACAAAAAAGAAGAGACTCCCGATCTTTCGGAAAAGGAAAAGAGAGTGGGAGAACTTCGAGACAAGGAATCAGCTTTGATTTCGGATTATGCCAAGACGCAACCTATAGTCCGTCAGGTGATTGACCTTGCTCTTCTTCAAAGCCATCTTCTCTCAGGGGAATATCTCAATGAATTCATCAAGAGATCGGTGGAATTGCTAAAATAAATAGCTTATCCTCTTTAAAATCGTTAAATAAGAATTTAAAGGCTGTCAAAAGCCTGCATAATAATCAAAGGGAGCTCTTGTAAAAAAAGGTCTCCTTTTTGATTTAATGCAACAGTTTTTCGTAATCCTTTGCGGAGGCAGGCCAAATTCTCTTCATCTGACGTATTAGGAATTCCAGAGACTCGTCTGCAGAATGTTTTGTTTCTGCAATGTCAGGTCCAAAAATTAGTTCAGGTGTGGAATATCGGGCAACTCCCCAGCCATATCTGTCGCCCGTTTTTGTTCTTTTATACTCAAAATCGCTTATTATTATCCTACCTCCCATCTGCAGTCGCTGAAGTGGCGACTCCAGACTTTTACTTTTAGTCTTCACAGCTACTACGATTTCTTCATCAGGAAGGTCATCCCAATTGCGTTTTCTGTTTCCGAAAATCAATCGTTTCAGTTCGGTTGACGTCAAGGAATCATTCTCTCGGATGATTTCAAGGAGCATTTCGTCCATCGATCCCTCTTTTACAGAATAAGCGGCTCTCCGGTAATTTAGAAAATCGGGCAATAGGTCAAGAGATATATATCCGGCTTTACGATTGAAGAATTTACCATAAGCCGTGGTGTGTTGCCGGATCACGGGACCCTTCCATTCCCAGCATCCTTCGTCGTAATTTCCCCCGAACAACAGACCTGGAGCGCACATCTCCTCAACCGAGAGTCCCCTGACATGGTTGGGGAAAAAAGGAAGTATCCCAAATTTTTCTGCAGCCTCCTGAAGTGACCCTTTACTGTCGATGCGAAATTTAGGCCGTTTATAAATCCCAATCGTCTCTAAAAAATCTTTCATTTTTCCAAGGTTCCCTACCCATTATATACTTAAAACATGGTCTAATATAATCAACATTTTTCTCTGCGACAAATTCCTAATTCTTAATAATCAATGACGTTCAGTCTTAGTTAAGATAAATGAGGAATTTACAAAGGTGGGGTTAAGATTATAATCAAAAATTTGTTTTTTAGAGATATTTTCTTAACTTTGTATGTAATCTCCTTAAAAATGGCAGACCGTAAAGCAATTCAATCGGCCTTGAAAGCCAATTTTGGCTTCGACACTTTTAAAGGGCAACAACTTGACGTCATAGAGAGCCTACTTGACGGTAAAGATGTATTTGTCTTAATGCCTACAGGCGGAGGAAAATCCCTTTGCTACCAATTGCCGGCCCTCTTGTCGGAAGGGACTGCAATAGTCATTTCCCCATTGATAGCCTTGATGAAAAATCAGGTTGATTCCATGAGAAATTATGGAGAAGATGACGGAATTGCACATTTTCTAAATTCTTCTTTAACAAAGTCGATGACCGACCGAGTGAAAAGAGACGTCATGGAGGGTAAGACCAAGCTATTATATGTTGCCCCGGAGTCGTTTACCAAAGAAGAGAATATGACGTTCATCAAACAGGTGAAGGTCTCTTTTTTTGCAGTCGACGAAGCCCACTGCATTTCAGAATGGGGCCATGATTTCCGACCTGAATACAGAAGAATACGCTCGATTATTAATGAAATAGGCACCCGACCGCTGATAGCTTTAACTGCCACGGCTACTCCCAAAGTGCAACATGATATACAAAAAAATTTGGGAATGCTTGATGCCGAGGTCTTTAAATCAAGTTTCAATCGGCCAAACCTTTTTTATGAGGTAAGGCCAAAGACTAAAGAGATTGACCGCGACATCATAAAGTTTATCAGAAACAATCCGGGAAAGTCTGGTATCATCTATTGTCTTAGCCGCAAGAAGGTGGAGGAATTGACGGAGACACTGCGCATAAATGAAATAGCGGTCTTGCCGTATCATGCCGGGATGGATTCCTCGACAAGGTCTAAAAATCAGGATGCCTTTTTACACGAAGAAGTCCAGATCATTGTGGCCACAATAGCCTTTGGCATGGGTATCGACAAACCCGACGTTAGGTTTGTAATCCACTACGATATTCCGAAAAGCCTGGAGGGTTATTATCAAGAGACGGGAAGAGCCGGACGCGATGGCGGAGAAGGTCGTTGTGTGGCCTATTACACTCATAAGGATCTTCAGAAACTGGAGAAACTTATGCAAACAAAGACAGTGGCCGAACAGGAGATTGGAAAACATCTATTGGCCGAGACAGCCACTTATGCTGAATCAAGTATATGCCGAAGGAGAATCCTCTTACATTATTTCGGAGAACAGACGGAACAGACTGACTGTGGCAATTGCGATAATTGTGTTAATCCGAAGGAGATGGTTGATGCCAGCGATGAATTGAGGACAGCAATCGAGGCCCGGATGGAGATAAAAAGGAAGGTATCACCGGAATATCTTGTGAATATTTTAATAGGAAGGGCCACAGATGAGATAAAGAGTTACGGACATGACAAACTTGAAAATTTCGGAGGTCTGGCTGATAAAGACGATAAGTTTGTAGTGAGTCTGGTGAGACAGGCAAGCGTCGACGGTTTTTTCGAAAAAGAGATTGAAAACTACGGCAATATCGACGTAACCCAGAAGGGCAAAACCTTCCTTAATTCTAAGGAGACATTCAAAATAGCTGAAGACCGCGAGTTTGCGGATGTAGATATTGATCCGACTCCTAAGGCTGGTGGAGGAGCTGCCGATCCCGAACTTTTCGCTATGTTGAAAGACTTGAGAAAGGATGTGGCCAGGAAACTGAATTTGCCCCCTTATGTGGTTTTCCAAGAAACATCGTTGGAATATATGTCAACTACTTATCCTGTGACTCTTCAAGAATTATCGGCTATTCCGGGAGTAGGGGAAGGTAAGGCAAAGCGATATGGAAACACTTTCCTTGATTTGATACGCCGTCATGTAGAGGAAAATGAGATCGAACGTCCCTCCGACATGAGGGTCAGATCGCTTGCTAACAGAAGTAAGCCGAGAGTGGATCTGATCAGATGTGTCGATAAGAAAATCGACCTTGAGGAATTTGCCCAGAGCAAAGGACTTGAATTCGACGAACTGCTGGATGAATTGGAGGCAATTGTAGAAGCCGGCACAAAGATCAATATCGATTATTTCATTGACGACATGATGGACAATGACCATAAACTTGATATCCTCGATGTCTTAAACGACTTTGAGGAGGATAATATCCAGGAAGTGCTTGAAGAATTAGGCGACGATTACACCGAAGAGGAGGTCAGGCTCGTCAGAATCAAGTTTCTCTCAGAAATGGGAATTTGAAAGTTTATAATTGAAAATTGAGAGGAACGGGTTGGAATTAAAGAAAAAAGAAATGGAGTTGTAACCTTGAATTTATAATCTTTTAAGAAAAAATCAGTTTATAAATAAAAAGGACAATCATAAATAAAGATGAATAATAAGAAGAAAAGGGTCCTTATGACGCTGACCGCGGGCGCCATTATCGGCATAGGACTCATGAATGCCAAGGTTAGAGATGGAATCATCATGACAGTAGACGGAGAGGAAGTTCCCTCGTATGAATTCGTTTATCTGTTTAATAAAAACAACCAGCAGCAAATCCAGCCTCAGACTCTCGATGAATATTTGCAGCTATTTGAGATCTATAGATTGAAGGTGGCTGAGGCCAAGAAACAGGGCGTTGACACAACCTCAGCTTTCATTAAGGAAATGAATCAATATCGTCGGGAGCTGCTTGAACCATATATATCTGACACAGACTATTTTAATTCGCTCGTGGAAGAAGCTGTCCATCGCGACAGTCTATTGGTGGAATCGAGTCATATAATGATTATACGCACCAACGATCAGGAAAAAGATGCTAGAAACCTTGCATTGTTGGACAGTCTGCGCACTGAACTTCTAAATGGAGGCGATTTCGCACAATTGGCCAAAACGTATTCGCAAGATAAGTTCTCGTCTGAAAAGGGGGGATATCTTGGCTTTTCTCCGGCCGGCACTTATCCCTATGGTTTCGAGACGGCAGTCTATGAAACTTCGGAAGGGGAAATTTCAGAGATTGTGGAATCCCATGTGGGATGGCATATTGTCAAATCAGGCCAAAGAAAACTATCCCAGGAATTCAATCGCCCCACACGGGCTTTTGAATTGATCAAGACGGAAGTAGAACGGAGGGCCTCTTCTCCCTTCGACACCCGCTATCATCAACTGAAGGGTAGAACTCTTGATATTTTAAAGAGCCGCCATCCGGAGCAGAAACTTGATGGACTCAATGAAGAAGAAATTTACGAAGCATTAGTTTCCGCAGAGGAGCAGGCGCAATATGACTTCAATGAAGATTATCGTAATCTTGTAGATGAATATGTCAATGGGAGCCTTCTCTATGCTGTGAGTGTTGAAAATATCTGGGACCGGGCCTCAAACGACAAGGAGGGTTTGCAGAATTATTTTGAAACTCACAGGGATAAATATAAATGGGTTAATCCACATGCCAAAGGTCTCCTGGTGCAGGCACTTAATGATTCAGTCGCCAAGGAAATAAAGCTTCATGTGACTGATATGCCCTCTGATTCGATAGCGCCTTTCATTAGGAAGAATTTTAAGAAGGAAGCCACAGTTGAACGATTTAATATTGGAGAGGGTGGCAACGCCATAATTGACTATTTGATGTTTGGAGGCGAAGCTCCAGATCTTTCTGAAAAAAAATATCAGGCATGCTTCGTAATCGAAGGCAGAATAGCAGAAAGTCCCGAGAATTATGAGGATGTCAAGAGCGAGATAGTCAATGATTATCAAGAGGCTCTTGAAAAAGAATGGGTAGAAAGCCTTCGGAAGAGCCATAAAGTAGAACTCAACCAGAAAGAATTGAACAAGATACGGAAAACACTTTCGAAGAATTGAGGTTTCTGCCTTTAATATTAGCTGTTATAATGTTTGGTTGCCGAGGTCATCAAAACGACCCTCAAGATGTTTTGATGAAATATGGCGACCAAACCATCACACTTGAAGATGTGGAGTCTCGAATTCCCCAAGGGTTGAGTGTTCAAGACAGTGTCGCTCTTTTTAACGCTATCCTGGATGGCTGGGTTCGTGACGTTGTTTTAGCCGAATTTGCGGAAGAACGTCTGATCGACACGGAGAGAATAGACAGAAAGGTTAGAGACTATCGTAATGCTCTAATTGTAGAAGAATATCTTCGCAGAATTAGAGAATCCCAAAACCCAAAGATAGATGAATCGCAAGTATTGGAATATTACGAACACCACAAAGGGGAACTTAAACTTGAGCAACCTCTTGTAAGAGGCCTCTATCTTCGAGTAAATTCTGAGGCAAAGGGCCGGGAGGATATAAAGAATCTCATTTCCTCAGACGATCCGGACAAAATCGACCGCTTGGAGCGAGAATGGCTTGACAGAGCCTTAGACTATAAATATTTCCGCGATAAATGGATAGACTGGGAATCTTTGTCTCGGTTGATGCCCTCTCGACTTCCATCTCCGGAAACGTTGAAGGAAGATTCTCTATATTTTGAGATGGAGAATGAGGATTGTGTATATTATCTTCAGCTGACGGATATACTGCCCGCAGGTGAGACCCAACCTTTTGAATATGCCCGCGCATGGATAATCGAGATGTTGACTCAGGGTAACATAAACGACTATGAAGATTCTTTGGTGGAATCGCTTGTTGAAAAATCAATAAAGGATAATAAATTAGAAATAGTGGGTTATGACCCTGTCAGCCATGAGTTGATAAGGCCACAATAAAGGTGATGGCAGCTTGAATGGTTGTGAATAACAAGGTAAAAAAACAGAAAAGATGAAAAGGAATAACATAAGGATGGCAGGAGCCGCGTTAATTTTGCTTTTGGCCGCATTTCCTCTTTTGAGCCAGAACAATAAAAATGTTGTGGATGAGGTGGCATGGATAGTTGGCGACGAAGCCATTTTCCGGTCAGACATTGAGGAGCAGTATCAACAGATGCGCACTGAAGGTATCAACCTGCCGGGCGACCCCTATTGTGTGATTCCGGAACAACTGGCTGTTGAGAAGCTGTATCTCCATCAAGCAAAGTTAGATACAATCGAAGTGCCCGAATCAAGCGTTAGAAATATGGTTGATCAGCGTTTGAATTTCTTTATTAATCAGCTGGGAAGCCAAGAGAAGGTAGAGGAATATTTCCATAAGCCGTTCCCCTTGTTGAGGGAGAGCTTAGTAGAGATGATGAAAAACAATTCGATAGTCTCTCAAGTTCAAAGGAGTCTGACTCAGGATGTAACTGCAACCCCGAATGAAGTGAGAAAATATTTCACTTCATTGCCGGAAGACTCCGTCCCTTACGTGCCGATGCAGGTAGAAGTTCAGTTGATAACGTTAAATCCTAACATACCTCGTCAGGAGATTGAAGATGTCAAGGCACGGCTGCGAGAATATGCAGATCGGGTAAACAAAGGTGAGGCCGATTTTTCTACGTTGGCCATTATGTATAGTGAAGACGGGAGTGCGATGCAAGGAGGCGAACTTGGCTACAGCGGCAGAGCAGCCTGGGTGCCTGAATTCGCAAATGTTGCCTTTAATCTGACCGATCCCAAGAAGGTTTCGCGTATCGTGGAAACAGAATATGGATATCATATTTTGCAACTCATTGGGAAGAGAGGAGACCAGGTTAATGTTCGCCATATTTTGCTGACCCCGAAAGTAAGCCAGAAAGATCTTTCAGATGCCACCAATCGACTTGACTCCATACGAAAGGAGATTGTAGGTGGTGCTTTTACATTCGAAGAGGCGGCAGCCTACTTGTCGCAAGATAAAGACACTCGAAACAACAAGGGTGTTATGACTAACAACAGTGAGTATAGCAACCTTTATCGGAGCAGCAAATTTGAAATGCAGGATCTTCCTTCTGAAATAGCGCGTCAGGTTGAGAAGTTGAGTGTAGGCGACGTAAGCGAAGCCTTCATAATGAAAAACAGCAATCATAAAGACGTAGCCGCCATTGTGAAGCTGACAAACAGGATACCGGGCCACCGGGCCAATTTGTCAGACGATTACAATCTTCTTAAAAAGATGTATGAAAACCATAAGAAAGAATTGATATTAAAAGAATGGCTTGAAAATAAGATAAAGAATACTTATGTAAAGATAGAGCCCGGCTGGCAGAATTGTGAGTTCATGTATGAGGGATGGGTGAGGTGATTTAAGTTTTTAGATAGAAAAAGAATTTGAAAAATAAATTTTGAGACTTGAGCTTTAGGGGTCGGCATATTGTGGCCTTCTCTGTGGTCCTGATTTTCCTTGTGTTTATTCTAGATACAGGGATTAGAGCTTATGCTCAAAGTCAAAGAAAGAATGAGATAAAAGCGGAAGAGAATTACGGGCGTCCGGAACCTACCCGGCCTATAGAACCTGAAGTTCCGGGAGTCAACCGTTATCAGGAAGACAAGATCTTTCTTGAATATGCCGACAGCCTTTATAAACAGAGCACCAAACGCGACACCATAGAGAGACAGATTCTTAAGGGGAATGTGAAATTCCGGCAGTCCGGGATGTGGATGTATTGCGATTCGGCCTATTATTATCCGGAGGAAAATTCTCTTGACGCCTTCAGCAATGTAAGGATGGAACAGGGAGACACCCTTTTTGTCTATGCAGATAAACTTTTTTATGACGGCGATCTCCATTTGGCAAAGCTAAAGAATGGTCCAACCCGTAATAAGGTGACCCTCATCAATAAAGACGTGACTTTGACAACCGATAGCCTTGACTATGACATGAACATAGATTTGGGTTGGTATACTAAGTGGGGTACAATAGACGACAAGGTCAATACCCTGACGTCTCTTTACGGGGAATATTCGCCCGCCACCAAGCGAGCCGAATTTTTCCATGATGTTGTCTTAGTAAACAATAAGGATGGGTTTACAATGTTGACGGATACCCTCTTTTACAGCACTGAGACACATATAGCGGAAATAGAGAGCCGCACCATTATCCAAGGTGAAAACGACACCATCATCACTAATCTAGCAACCTATTACACGGATACCGGGGATGCGGATTTGCTTTCGCGGTCTCTTATCATCCATCGGGACTCAACAGGGAATGTTACGACTCTGGAGGGTGACAGCATCATATATGACAACGCTACACGGATTAGCCGGGCCTACATGTTTCAAGACCCCTTCAAGCGGAGCAACCCAATGGTGATTACCGATACAGCCCAGAAAACAACCCTTATCGGAGGATTCGGAATCTACAACGACTCCACAAAGGAGGCTTTAGCTACAATCTATCCCCTTTTGATGGAATACTCACGGGGCGACACACTCTTCTTAAGAGCCGACACTATCAAGACATATATTGTCACTCATAATGTTGTGGATAAAAGAAGAAAGACTAAGTCAGGCTTCCCGGAATTTAATGGCGTTCCGATCGTAAGAGCTGACTCAGGGTTTCTTTGGATAGACACCACATTCTTTAAGGTCACTATCCCCTATGTTGAAACTCCTCTTGTGATGTTGTTGAAGGCAGCTCCTCCCTATAAAAAACCTGAGCCGGCTGTCCAACCTGAAACCTTGGCCAACTCTGAATTTTCGGAACCCATCGAGGCGGGAAACTCGGTGAATTTTATTGACTCTATAACGGCAAAATTGCCTATTGCCATATCAAAAGATTCCATCGCGACTGTAGAAGAAATCGCAGATTTGGATTCAATAGGAGTTTCCAGAAATCTTGATAACTTTATTAAAAGTATAGAAGATCTTCAAGATCTAACAACTGAAGAAAAAAATAAGGATCTATCAAAAATTGCCAAAGATACGATGCCTGATTTAGGCCTTGACTCGAACCGATATTCAATTCCGAACCTTGACGAAGATATTTTACAGGAATTTGAGAAGACATTAGCATCCGAAAATGGGAATGACACTATTGGGGAAATAGAAAAACCTTTTGTGCCTGATTCTATACCGGTTGAGACTCATGTGGCTTTGGCTTATCATCGAGCTCGATTTTTCAAACAAGACATGCAGGGTGTGGCTGATTCCATGGTGTTTGTGGAAAGAGATTCGATGCTCTATATGTTCCGGAAACCAATAGTTTGGAGCGGAGAAAGGCAGGTAACAGGCAACCGCATAGATGTCCATTTCAACGATTCCACGGCGGATTGGGCGCTATTGCCGGAATATGGTTTGATGTCGGAACATGTTGATGAAGATTTCTACAATCAGATATACGGTAAAGAAATAAAGGCCTATTTTTCAGGTCAAGGATTACGTAGACTTGAAGTGGATGGAAGTGTTGAAACCATTTTCCTGCCTCAGGAGGAGGATTCAACCTACAACCGTCTTGTGAATGCGGAGAGCTCCTATCTAGATGCCTATCTGACAGAAAACCAGCTTGATCGGCTAAAAATGTGGCCCGAAGTAAGTGGCTCAGTAACTCCTATTTTCCTTGTGAAACGGACGCAGATGTATCTTCAGAAATTCAAATGGTGGGGCTTCCTGAGACCCGAACGCGAATGGTATGGGGATCGCATCCGATGGGCTGACAATCTTGGAGAGGTGCCGGAAGACCTTGAACAATATTTCCTCTCACCCTCGGATTTTGGAGAACCGAAGAGTTTCTCGGGAACGCGTTTCACACCTCCTCCCACATCATTGCCTCAGATTGTTCCCTCACCTTTAGACACCTTGGATCTATCTCCTGAATTCCTTGATTCTTTGGGAGTTTCGACCCATAATCTTCTTGTCCCCGATTCTTTACAAACCGGAGTAGACTCTCCCGGGGTCTTAAATGTAGAAAAACATGAGACATTAGAAGACATTGAAGATTCAGAATCAGAAGAAAACCAAGAAGCTGAGGCTGTAGAGGAAGAGGCAAAGGATATTGAGCGAGAAGTTGAAATTAATGATCCGACAGAAGGGGCTGCCATAATCAAAGAGGAGGAAGAAGAAAAGGAGGTGGTCGATGAGTGATATCATAAAGCTTCTGCCGGATTCCGTTGCCAATCAGATAGCGGCGGGGGAAGTTATCCAACGTCCGGCCTCCGTGATTAAAGAACTTGTGGAGAACTCCGTTGATGCCGGGGCCACCGACATCAAGATATTCATAAAGGATGCTGGCAGAACCTTGATTCAAGTGATTGATAATGGCAAAGGTATGTCGCCCACAGATGCACGCATGGCATTCGAGCGTCATGCCACATCCAAAATCAAGGAGGCTGCCGATCTCTTTTCGCTCCATACTATGGGATTCCGCGGCGAGGCACTACCATCAATTTGCGCTATCTCCCAAATAGAAATAAAGACCCGCACAGCAGATATCCCGGTAGGAACTCGACTACAACTTAACGCAACAAAAGTAGAAAGTCAGGAGGCTGTGGCATGTGATGAAGGGACAAACCTTATGGTGAAAAATCTTTTCTTCAATGTGCCTGCGAGACGGAAATTCCTGAAAAGCGACAATGTAGAACTATCCAATATCCTAAGAGAATTCGAGCGGTTGGCTTTAGTCAACAATTCAATCCGAATGAGCATCGACACCGGGAACAGGGTTATAGACCTCAAACCTTCATCCTTCCGTCAGAGAATTGAGGATATCTGGAAAAACAATCTCGATCTTCATCTTATCCCAATAGAGGTGGAAACCTCTTTGATAAAGATTTCAGGATATATTTCTCGTCCCGAGTATGCACGTCGTCGAAACCCGTTACAATATATGATTGTCAACGGCCGTAATATGAAGCATCCCTATTTTCATAAGGCAATAGTGAGCAGCTATGATGCGTTGATTGCACCGGATACACAACCCTGTTATTTTTTGAAATTTGAGGTTGACCCCAATAGTATCGATGTGAATATCCATCCTACAAAGAATGAGATAAAATTTGAATTTGAACAGGAAATATGGCCAATATTGCAAGCTGCAGTAAAGGCCGCGCTCGGAAAATTCGGGGCTGTTCCTTCGATAGACTTCACTGTAGATATGGTGCCTGTGGCGCCTCTTGGAAAGAATAAGACACCAATAGCTCCATCTATTGACGTCCCTTCGGATTATAATCCATTTAATGGAACGGACTATGCACAGGGTAAGGGTTATTATCATCCAAAGAGTGGGAGAGAGACAGCTCCTTCCAATTGGGACAACCTATACTTAGAATTTATGAGAGGAGCTCATGGTTTTGTAGATTCGAGTAAAAATGAGGAAACGAAACCAGGAGTGATTGAGGGATTGAATATCCAGGGATTGAATGAGGAGGGGAGCCCCGGTAATATCTGTCTGCAACTTGCAGAAAGATACATAGTGACTTCTTCAAGAGAGGGTCTGCTCTTGGTGGACCAACGAAGGGCTCATGTAAAAATCCTCTTTGAAGAATTTTATTCTCATATATCTAAAGGAGAACATTCTTCACAGGGAATGATGTTCCCGGATAGTCTTGAAATTGAACCCGGACTTCAAAATGCCCTGGAAGAAATCCTTCCCGAACTTTTGAAAATAGGCTATAGAATAGAGTATGATAGCGACTTGAGATGGAACATAACAGGCGTCCCATCGTTTGCGACATCTCTCGACTCGCGTGATGTCATTATGCGTATGGTTGAGTCTACGGATGATTCTGCAGTTAACTATGGTCAAGAGGGGAAAGCTGCAGAGAGTATCAACAGCCGGTTGGCTTTAGTGATGGCACGTAGCGCAGCCATCAATTACGGGAAAAGAATGAGTCCGGAGGAAATGGAGCATATTGTGAGTAGGTTGTTTGCCCTTCCCGATCCCTCCTATACTCCGAATGGTAATAAAATTTTTTATCTTATAACCATGCAGCAACTCCTATCTTTTTTCCGATAGGGAGTCAAGAGCTTTTGGCTTAATCGAAAAATATAAATTTTTTAGCCTTTAATGTTACTAAAGAATACAGACATGAACAAATACAGTAAAATACTTTTCCTTGCCATTATCTCTTTAATGACCATGGGATTATATGGAGCCTGTTCGAATGATAATGAGAGGGAACCTGAGTATGCTATTCAGATTGAGGATTTGCCATCTGCGGCTCAAAACTTTCTTTCAAAATATTTTCCCGGAGTTGCAGCTTCAAAAATAGAAGAGGAGAAAGCCACCGATATCATAGTCTACGAAGTTGAATTGGAAAATGGTTTTGAGATAGTGTTCAATTCTGAGGGGGAATGGCAACAGATAGATGCTCCCGATTATCAGACAGTGCCAAAAGAGGTATTACCTCAACCTGTCGCCCAGGTGCTTTCTGAACAATATCCAAATTATGGGGTTATAGAAATAAACACCACAGGGGAGGGATGGAAAGTTGAATTAAGCAACAGTTCAGGCCACGTTCCGGGAGAGAGTGGGATAGATTTATGGATAAATATGTCGGGAGAAATAACTCAGACTTCACAAAATAACGTATAGAAAATGGAACAAGGAGGTTTGTTTTACCGGGCCACAAAATTTTGGTGGATACCAATGCTTGTGGGATTAGTGTTCATTGGCTTCGGGATATGGTGTTTATGCAATCCCGGCCCATCGCTCACGATTATGGCATATATTTTTTCAGGAGCCTTGGGAGTAGTTGGTATCGTGAACCTGATATATGGATTTGCGAATGCCCGCAACAATCATGGCTGGGGATGGTCAGTGGCTTGTGGCATCATCGAGATATTATGTTCTGTATGGCTCTTTTTCCTGCCAAGCAGTTCGTTGGTAACAGCCTTTATATTCTGTGCCGGACTTTACATCATTTTTGTGGCAGTAAATGCTATTTCTGAGTCGTTTGTGATGTATAGCTATTCCTCTTTTTGGAGCGTATGGCTTTTTCTGCTCCTTCTCTGCAGTGTGGTGTGTGCCTGCATATTCTTGGCAGGCCCCATTGTAGGCACATTGGCCGTATGGCTTTATATTGGAATCTCATTCATCACCTATGGAGTGGCCAGAGTGTTGTTTTCATTGAAACTTAAGAAAATAAACGATAATTTCGGTCCGGAAGCAGAGTAATCGATAAGAAAACAAATAAATGGTCTGATTTGACTTAATCAGACCATTTATTTTTGTTCTTTTTGGCACTTTTATGGGTCAATAAGGGCAAATTTTTGTCGGATTATTGGTTTATTTGTAATTTTACTTCCTAAAAGTGCCCTCACGGATAAATTCTTTTAAGTCTTTTGGATTTTCAAGTTGCCGGGATGCACAATAATTAGAATTCAAACTATAACCTGACATAATGAGATTTTTAAAACCGGTTTTGCTCTGCGCCTCCTTAAGCCTTTTGGCAGGTTGCATGGATGAGTCGCCTTTTTATTCCACCGACTCGGGCAAAGGTAAAATAAATCTGAATCTTTCTGCTGCATCAGACGTAAAGAGTGAGTTGCCTGAAACCCGCAGCGTCTCTGCTGACATTATAGCCCCGGATGCCTCTCTCTTTCAAATCCGACTTTCGTCGGCTGATGGATCCTACATAAAAACCTGGAGTTCATTAGCAGATTTTGAAAAGGAAGAAAGTTTTTCGGCGGGAGAGTATGATCTCGAGGCTTTTTACGGTAGTCCAAGTTCACAAGGGGTCGTAGAGGAGAACGAGAAAGGACATGAGCATGCTTATTATTATGGCATTCATCAGTCTTTGCAAATAGAATCAGATAAAACCACAATGATACAGCTTGAGGCAAAACTTTCAAACTCTGTGGTTTTATTAGAATATACCGACGCCTTCAAGAAATATTTTAAGAATTGGGAAACCACACTGAAGACTGACGGAGCCGCGCAGGTGGCTTTGGAAGATAAAGAGTGTCTTACATATATTAAGTCCGGAAACGTCAATCTCACTATAAAAGCTGAGCTTCAAAACGGGAACCTGGTCAGAATGACTCCGACATCGTTCGAGGCTTTGCCGCAACATCTCTATAGCATTCGCTATAACATCAACAATGGTGAAATAGGCGATGTAGATAAGTTGCAGATTGTTTTCAATGACGACCTCGAAAATGAAAACAATATAGAGATAGACCTCACAGAGGAATTCTTCACTGGAGCTGTGCCTATTGTCACTCTCGAAGGTTTGGAAAATCTGGAGACCGAAACATTGGAAATGTTGGAAGGTTATCCTTTTGAGGAGACTCTTAAATTCACTATTAATGCGGCAGAAAAAATCGGGTCAGTTAAACTTTTCCTGACCTCGGAAGATTATGTCCCTGCAATAATGTCGGAGGGGGAACTTGAACTTTTCGGAATAGATGAAGCGACACAAACCCTTATTTCGGGAGAGGGCATCCGTTCGGTTGGACTTTATAACAATCCTGACAAACTTGCTCTCGTGGATGTCACAGACTTTTGCCGCTCTCTCCCTGTGGGGCAATATGAACTTTCTTTAGTTGCAGCCGATAAATATGGACGCGAGGGCGAGCCTTCTTCCTTCAAGCTGACAGTTTGTCCGGTGGATATTCAACTTTCACAAGTGGAAGAGGGAGAAATCAGTTTTGGAGTTGAAGAGGTGGAAGTGAAGGTGTCATACAACGGCCCAACTCCAACAATTGATGGACCTTTCAGTTTCAAGGTGGGAGGAAAACTCATGATGGAGGATGTGGAAATCGTCTCTATAGAAAAAGCTCCACAGACTCGTTCCTTTGATTCTCAAGACTATATTTTCAGATTAAAATTGCCAAAAGTCTACCGAGATGACTATCCCGTGACTTTCTCTTATAGAAATGTGGAAGTGAAAGACCAATCCATTACGATAACTGTCAACTATCCCGTTTATGAAATGGAATATGATAGAGTCGGGAATATTATAATGATGAGAGTAAAGGATGATAATGAAAAAATAAAGGATGCGGCTATAGATCATTTAAGAGTAATCGTAAATGATGAATATATAAAACCTTCGCAAATTGAATATAATCAAATTGAGAATTTCTTCACAGTATCAGGATTGAAATATTCGGATGTATATAAGGTAAAAACCACTATCTGTACAGGAGAAACTCCAACCTCCTTTAGTCCTGAGGTAGAAGTTACTAAGGAAGAGGGAGAGGGAGTGCCTAACGGAAGTTTCGAAGAGACTGTATCTGCTATCAATAGAAGAACTGTACAACGTGGAGGGGTATATTATAAATCTTTAGTAGATCAAAATCATAAAGATTCAGAGGATTATATTTTTAATATGCCAGCCCAATGGAATAGTGTAAATGATAAAACTTGCAATTTTGAGGAAAGTTCTAACATAAATACTTGGTTTTTAGTGGCGTCAACTTTTTCAAACTCCGGGAAAAATGGTAATGGAGTATCAATCAGAAGTGTTGGATTTAATTATAACGGTTCGGATCCTGAAAAAGACAGTGGAAGTACATTAAATAGACCATCATATAATGGAAATTCTCCTTCCAAAGGCAACACAGCGGCAGGCAAACTTTTCTTAGGCTCTTACGAGATTGACATCCAGAACTATTCTATTGTTTCAGAAAATTATACTCAAGGATATCCGTTTACTTCTCGACCTGTCAAATTTAAAGGATATTTCAAATATTCTCCTTATGATAATGACAGAGGAAAAGTTTTGATTTCCATTAAGAAGGGCGATACAATATTAGCATCCGGTGAGTATTATTTTGAGTCCGCCAGTGACTGGTCAGAATTTGAAATACCTCTAAACACCAATTATACTTTCAAAAGTTACCCTGATTCTTTAGAAATAATGTTTATGTCATCAGATAAAGGATCTGAAAATTGGAGAGAAGAAAATTCCTCAGTACCGACACAGGCAATTACCGAAAATACCCAGAAATTCCTTGGATCGGAATTAATAATTGATGATCTAAGTTTTGATTATTAATTGGAAATCTTTCAAAAGAATAATAAAAGTTTATGAAAAATATAAAATATTTTGCATCTCTTTTTATAGCCGGCTCTCTTTTAGTCGGTTGTAAAAGCGAGGATGTCTTCGACAAAAATTTGGATTCCAGGGGGGAAGGACAACTCAACACCTCCTCTATTTCACTTGACATTGTATCCGAGGCTTTGAGCACCAGAGGCCTGGAAACTCCAACAGCCGACGATTTCACTATCGAAGTGTATGATCAAAACAATCCGGAAATCTCACTTTTAAAGTCACTTTATAAAGACTTGCCCGAACTTGTATCCATTCCGGTAGGCACATATAATATCAAGGCTTTTTATGGAGATAGCGACGTCACCGCGGAATTTGATGCCCCCTATTTCTTCGGCGAAACGCAGGATGTGACTATAGAGGCAAATAAGATCACAGATATTGAGCCTATCGAATGCAAGCCGGCAAATGTGAAGGTATCCATTATATTTGATGAATCCTTGCTCGAAGAGATGAGTGGTGATTCAAAGGTTGTTGTCAAGGTAGGTAAAAGCGGTGAGTTGACATTTGATGCCGATACAGAAGAAGCAGGTTATTTCAAATATGATGAAAACAGCAATACGCTTGCAGCAAATTTCATTGGCACAGTGCAAGGAGAGGAATTCAACGTCATCAAGACCTATAATGATGTTCAGCCCGGTTATTATTATCAGATAACCTTCAAACTAAATGTGATTGATCCTTCAATCGAAGGAGATCCCAATACAGGCGATGATAACCCCTCAGACCCCGGCTCCGGCGATGACAACAATGGAGACGACAATAATCAAGGGGGAGGAGAACAGGAGGACCCGCAGGGCCCTCAGCAGCCCGGGTCTTCTGATCCAGAGAAGCCTAACAACGGTGGATCGACAGAGGATCCGGGCACTGACGAGCCTAACAATAACCCCGGCAATAGTCAAAATCCGGGAAATTCAGGCTCGCAGCAATCTTCTAATAAAGGAGGACTCTCAATTGATGCCTCGGTGATTTACACAGTCAACACGGCCGGAGGTGAGGAGAGTCTTGACCCCGAAAATCAGGAATATCTTGTTGATGGAAGTAGTTGGGACTATGCCGGTGACCATCCCTTCAACGATGACGACGTAAAACCTGACGATAAAGTGGAAGATAAGATTCCGGAGGAGAAACCTTCCGAAAATCCTACTCCTTCCGAACCGGAAAACCCGGGAAATCAGGGTGGAGGTCAAGGTCAAGGCGGCAATAGTCAACCGGAAAATCCGCCCGTGGATCCAACTCCCGAATTGCCGGTATTGACACCGCCCCAATTGGTATCCGATGATGTGGATCTAACCACCATTACAGATATATCAAATTGGCCTGCCGGAAAACGTCTAGAGGTGAAAATCCTCACTAATTCTCCTATCAAGAAATTTATATGCAATATCGATTCAGATCAATTAGATAAGGAAACCCTTGAGGGAGTAGGACTCACAGATGAATTGGACTTAGTAAACGAAAATGAACTTTGGCCCACTCTCAGAGGCCTCGGTTTCCCAGTGGGTGAGGAAGTGACCAATCCAAAGGAAATGGATGAAAACGGTAATTATGTGATACATTTTTCCCTCACTAATGAGGTTGACGGAATGACTTTCGTGTATCTGCTGAATGCTTTGGGAAGCGGAACCCACAAATTTATTTTCCACCTTGAAAATGAAGCCGGAGAATCCACTGGCACACTTGCGATTAAAAGCTGAAATATTTTGCAATGAATAATATCAAGAAAAATATATTTTACGGAGTATTTACTTTCATGTCGGCACTTACATTAGTTTCATGTACCGATGAAAGTCCGTTCAATACGGAAGGGGAGGGAGACTCTTCGGTTTCTTTTACAGTCTCGGTAAATGAGACCGTGACCAGAGGAGTTTCCGACACGGAAAACGCCTCACTCCTTAAAAATGTTGTATTGCAAATCTCTGACGAAAGGGGAATGCTATACAACTGGAAAGGCTACGATAATATTCCTTCCGGATCAATAGCCTTTAAATATGGGCAGTATGTGGCTTCAGCAAGTTCGGGTGACTCTGTGCCGGCTTCATTCGACAAAAGACTTTTCAAAGGCCACACAGAATTTTCCGTTTCTCAAAATCAGATAGCCACCCAGGTGACTGTAATTTGCCGTATTGCCAACGTGGTTGTAGGAGTGGATGCTTCCGAAATCGAGGACAAATTCAAAAACGATTTAAATATAGAGTTCTCTACCACCGACGGAGAACTGGTCTTTGATAAAAACAACCTTGATGCCTCAGGTTATTTCATGAGAAGTTATGACAAGGAGACAGGAAAATATGACGATGTTATAAACTACACTGTATCCGGTAAAGATAAGGACGGCAACTTATTCACCAAGACAGGTAAAATTACAGGAGTGCAACCTGCACACGGATACACCCTGAATATTCTCAGCTATGAAAAAGATGAGACTTCTGGTGGACTTTCCCTTCGTCTTCAGATCCAGGAATATAGTCTCGTATCAGATACTGTGGTATTGGAAGGCCATCCGGAATTTAAGTGGGAAGAATCTTCAATTCTAAAAAACGGGCAGATCTTAGGCACAGATGAGACCTTTACCGACCAAACTCTCGTCATAGGAGCATATAGTGAATTGAAATCGCTGATACTGTCAAGCAATGATGAAAACATTATAGCTGCCTTTAATCATAACCTTCCTATTGACCTCACTCTCGCCCCTTACACTGTGAAACGGGAATTAAACGAATTAGGTGTCGAATATGAAAAATCCTATGTGAATTCTGCGGAAAGCACCTATATTAAATATTCCCTCACTCTTAAAGAAAATTGGCTAAAGGCTTTGCCTGTCAGTCCCGATGAATATAAAATTTCCCTTACAGCCATAGACAATCGTGAATATGTCAACACTGCCAATATTCGCATAGCCAATTCAAACTCCGCTATAGCCCCACCATTTGAAATTATCGACGATTATTGGAAGAAAGACTATCTCGCAATAAGAGCCCATTCAGCTCAGGTGAAAATCAATATGATGGAAGGAGCCAATGACGTCACTAATCCGATGTTGCAATATCGTAAAGTTGGAGAAGAAGATTGGCAAAGCGTTAATCTCACCGATCTTTCTGTAGGAGAAAAGATAGTGACGATTAAAAATCTTGAATCTGACGTATATCCTAATCCGGGTGTGGCCTACGAATGCCGCCTCGTGGGTGGCGATATGGTGGAAGGTGATTATCAATACCGCACAAAGGAATTGAAAACCTTCACGACAGAAACCAAGTTCATGCTCCCGAATGCCAGTCTGGAAAACTGGTGTATGATAGATAATAAATATTATCTACCTAATGCTGCCGGCGATCCGGAATTCTGGGGTAATGGAAATAAGGGGTCTACAGCCGTAGGTGCCAGTGCGAATCTAACCACTCAATGCACCACTATTTATCATACAGGCAGCTCATGTGCCCAATTAGTTAGCAAATTTGTGGGAATGCTAGGTATGGGTAAACATGGAGCCGGCAGCCTTATCATTGGTGAATTTGTTGATAGAGACGGCTTGATGGATGGTATGATCGACCTGGGCCGAGAATACAACAATTCCCATCCCACAGCTATGAAACTATGGATAAAATATGCCCCGGGTATTGCTGATAAAGGTGCTTCCAACAACTATATTAAGAAAGGGGATTATGACCAAGGACAAATCTATATAGCATTGGCAAGTTCAATTCATAGAGCTAATACTAAATATCCTGAAACGTTGGTGACTCAGGAAAGTCTTCCTTCGGCTTTTGTGGCTTATGGACAAAGAACATTTACAGTTAATGATGAAGACTTCATCGACAATGTTTTCCAGGATGATCAAGGTCAATTGAAAGAAGTTGTAATTCCTTTTGAATATTTGGATAAAGCTCATTCCACAGAGGCAAAATATTTGGTTATGGTCTGTGCTGCTTCCAAATACGGAGACTATTTCTCCGGAGGGGAAGGATCTACAATGTGGGTTGATGATGTTGAACTTATATATGATTAATAATAAATAAACATAAACTTTTCTCCTCTTTTAACCATCCACTATATCTAACTGAATTTCATAATCACCCGAGATGGGAAAAAATATTTTATTACTCATGATATGTCTTTCGGCTTGGGCTTCAGTCCGAGCCGAGGCCGAATCGTCGCCTTCTGCCGACCCGGATTATATCTATGTGGAAAGGAAAAAAGCTGATGCACCTAGAAGGGAAAAGGTCGATTCTATTTCAGATTTGATGTTTGAAAATCCACCACTTGTAATGCCGGTGCCTAAATCAAAGGTTATAGAGTCACCGGATGAAGGTGAATGCAGTCTTCCTGTTACAAACGTTCAAGATACAGTCTATAGAAAGGAGAATGCGCCTCAGCAAAAGGTAGAAGAATTCAAAAGAGAAATTGAATCGGTGGAGTTTATTCCGAAGGGATCATGGATCTTCGGTCTCTCGGTGTCCTACACACAATCATCGCAGGACAAATACCAATTTCTGATCTTGGAAGGTATTACCGGTGACACCTATAGTTTCAAAATTTCTCCAATGGTGATGTTTGCCGTGAAAGCGGATTTGGCATTAGGAGGGCGTTTTTCCTATGCCCGTTCACTCACAAAAGTGGCAAGCGCCGACATTGTGCTCGACTCTGAAACCGACTATGAATTTGACCATCTCTATCGTCTGTCCCATAATTATTATGGAGCGGCTCTGATGAGAAACTATTTCTCGATCGGTAAGAGCAAACGATTCGGCTTCTTTAACGAAGTGTCTTTGCAAATGGGAGGCGGCCAAACAAAACTTACCACAGGAGTTGGAGACGACCTTACAGGAACTTATGAAAGAAATTTCTCCCTAAATGTGGGTTTAACTCCGGGTATTTGCGTCTTTCTCAACAACTTTTCTGCCATGGAGGTAAATGTGGGGTTGCTTGGTTTCAACTACACAGATACCCGAGCAGTGAAAGACCAAATCTATGTGAGTCACCGAAATTCAAAATCAGCTAATTTCCGAATTAATCTCTTCTCGATTACATTCGGAGCAACCTTTTATCTTTGACAGCCATGAGGAAAATTATATTTACAGCCGTTTGCCTCATGGGAATCTTTGCAAACTCAAGGTCTCAAGAGGTTTCTCCAATAAATGTCTCGGAGAATATTTTAAGAACCGACACAATTTATCGCTCTGACACGATTCAAGTGAAGGAAGTTATTACCCGCACAGATGTGATTCATCGTACGGAGCAAATTGTGCGCTATTTCGGTGAGGCAGCCGATACTATATCAAAACCCGCAGGTCGTTATGTCTGGGTGCCGGACTCGATGAATGAAAAAGTAGACAAGCTTCTTCAACAGGGAGAGTTGGCTACAACCGTTTATATCGACAAGTCTGATATGCCAGTCGACCTCAATGAAAAGGTGATATTCCGAGGAGACACAATCAATATGATACTTAAAGACCGCAACCTGGGACGTTATGACCGTGGCCTCTTTAACTATCTTTTCATTCCAAAGGGTATATGGCAAGTGGGACTTACTGCTTCCTACGGGGAATTCTCCACTTCCGACCTTCAGCTTCTCGACCTCGTGTCGGACATAGATTTCTCGGGAAAACTCTGGAGCATCAAGCCCTATTTTCAATATTTTCTGAAGAGCAATCTTTCAATCGGTCTTCGTCTTGGTTACACAGAAGGCAAAGCCAACATCGGATCTTTTAATGTGGATATCGATGAAGACATGAGTTTCAATCTTCATGACGTGATGTATAAAAGCAACTCTTATTCTGCCGCAGTTACTTTTTCTCAGTATTTAGGCATCACCCGGAAGGGAAGATTTGGTATTTTCAATGAAGTAGAACTGGCTTTGGCCGGAGGTAATGCCGATTTCCACCGGCCCTTTAACGGCGAGATGAGACGCACTCATACCGACACTTTTCAGGCATCCCTGAATTTCTCGCCGGGGGTGTGCGTGTATGTGCTGGATCAGGTGTCATTTAATGTGTCGCTCGGTGTATTCGGCTTAAATATAAAGCATGAAAAACAGAAGGTGAATGACGAAGACCTGGGGTGGCGAACCACTTCCGGAGCTAACTTCCGTTTCAATATCTTCAATATCAACTTCGGCATCGCCGTAAACATCTGACAGTCGGAAGTCGTCAGGCTTCTGTAAAATTTAGATGGTAGCTACACGGCTTCCAAATAAAAGAAGACAAGATATGATCAAAAAAGTCCTCTATATTCTTAGCATGATTCTTCCCGTGGTTTTAACGGGATGCATCCATAATGACTTACCGTATCCCCGGATACCCCAAAATATCACTGCCATCACTCCTGTGGGTCAAAGGAGTCAGTCTCAAATCGATAGCACAGCCCTTACAGCTACAATATATCTTACCGAAGAAGTCGACATTCAGAAAGTCACCTTCTCGGATTTTCAAGTGACACCAGGAGCCGAAGTATCTCCGAATCTTTCCGAAGGGGCCTATGATCTTTCTTCGCCCCTCACCGTCACTCTTTCAAAATACCAAACCTATGAATGGATTGTAAAGGCAGAGCAAGAGATAGAAAGATATTTCGCTGTGGAAGGAGAGATAGGGGAGGCCACTGTGGATGCTGTGGCTCATAGAGTGGTATTGCAAGTGCCTTATTCCATGGATATAACTTCGGTGAAAGTCACAGCCATAAAACTTGGACCGGCAGGACACACCACACTCTCACCTGAAATAATCGAAGGTAATAGTTATGATTTCTCCCAACCCTTCCCAGTGGAGGTTATCTCATGGGGACGTCCTGAATCATGGACCATTTATGTGGAGAGAGTAGAGCAAAATGTATCTACTGACAATGCCGAGGCTTGGAGTAAGGTGGTATGGGTTTATGGAAGTTGTGAGGCCGAAAAAGGAGGTTCTTTCCAGTATAAAAATTCGGATTCTGAGGAATGGCTTGAAATTGAAGAAGAGTGGCTCACTCAAAATGGAGGCAACTTAAGTTGTTTTATTCCCCATCTTGAGCCGCTTACCTCTTACGATGTGAGAGCTTACTCTGGCAATGAATATGCCAATGTCCTTACTGTGACTACAGAAGACACTATGATACTTCCCGATGGCTCCTTCGACCAATGGTGGCTCAAGGATGGCAAGGTGTGGTGTCCTTGGAATGAAGGGGGTACACCATATTGGGACACAGGAAATACAGGAGCCGCTACCCTGGGGCAGAGCAATGTATTGCCCACAGACCATACTGTCACTGGAACAGGGCAGGCCGCCGAACTAAATACGAAATTTGTGGGTATCTTTGGTATCGGTAAATTAGGAGCGGGGTCGATTTATACGGGAAGTTTTAAGAAGGTAGATGGCACCAACGGAATCCTTGATTTCGGTAGACCCTTCACTCTTAGGCCTACTAAATTGAGGGGATATTATCAATATCGCACGGCAAATATTGACTATACCAATTCGGAGTGGGAAAAACTAAAGGGCGTGCCCGACACATGCCATATCTATATAGCATTGACCGACTGGACCGCCCCGTATGAAATACGAACGAATCCAAACAACCGTCAGCTCTTCAACAAAGATGCAGATTATGTGATAGCCTATGGAGAATTGCTCTATAGCGGAACTATGGATGATTACTCCCCTTTTGAGATAGATCTTGAATATAAGGATTATTTCACAACTCCCACTTATCTTCAG
Source organism: Muribaculaceae bacterium (assembly GCA_022509125.1). Taxonomy (GTDB): domain Bacteria; phylum Bacteroidota; class Bacteroidia; order Bacteroidales; family Muribaculaceae; genus Lepagella. Next base: position 25,534 of record JAFLTU010000032.1, read on the forward strand.
ATCACCTGTGCGGCCTCAAAATATGGAGATTATTTCACCGGGGCCAATGGTGCGGTGCTTTATGTCGACGAGTTCAGCCTTGACTATGACTATTAGCAAACCCTAATTTCGGCATAATATTTTGGATTTTTAGGCTAATTTTTCAATTGATCTGATAAGGATCAGACAAGAATGAACAAATAGAAAGGTTAAACAAAAAATTAGCAATGATATTGCAAAATAAAAAATAATGGATTAACTTTGCGATATAAAAGCATGGGGCATTAGCTCATCTGGCTAGAGCGTTTGACTGGCAGTCAAGAGGTGAC
>JAFLTU010000033.1 GCA_022509125.1 Muribaculaceae bacterium
AGTCGTCTTTGGAGGGGTAGTCGGGCCAGATTTCTTCGATGGATTCGTAGGTTTCACCTTCGTCTTCCATCTCTTGGAGGTTTTCAATCACTTCCATTGGGGCGCCGCTTCGCATGGCATAGTCTATGAGTTCTTCTTTTGTAGCGGGCCAGGGAGCGTCTTCAAGCTTCGAGGCTAATTCAAGTGTCCAGTACATGTTGGTTTGCGTTATTCGTTAATCGTTTAAATTCTTTTTTGTATGATGTGTGAAGAATCCAGTTGGAGTGTCGGAAGACCAAAATATAGGATTCTTCAGAGGTTTTCGGGTTTTTGCCATTCGATTTCTTCAAAATTGGCGAATTTGTTAAGATATCGACCAATGACGAAGAGATAATCAGAGAGACGGTTGATATAGGCCATGATCAAAAGGTTGATTTCTTCTTCTGCTGCCAGTTGAAGAATTCTTCTTTCGGCTCTGCGGCAGACTGTTCGAGCCACATTGGCCTTTGCTGAAGCCTTGCATCCCCCAGGGATTATGAAATTATTCAAAGGGGGGAGCTGTTGGTCCATTTCGTCTATCCATGTCTCCATTTCAGAGATGTTGTCTTGAGTCAGTCCTGCCACTTCTTTCTTTCTTACGGCTGGAGGAGTGGCAAGATAGCCCCCGATGTTGAAGAGCATGTTTTGCACTTTCAGAAGGTCAACCCTCTGCTGGTCGATGACAGAGTCGTCGGCCACGAGATTGCCAATAAATGCGGAGAGCTCGTCGACTGTGCCATAGGCTTCAAGACGTAAAGAATATTTAGGAATTCGGTCTCCTCCTATTATGGAAGTTAGGATACCGTCGCCTGTGCGTGTATAAATACGTGACTTTGCCATAATTGCTGATACTATGGATTTTCAAAAGTTTAAACGTTTTAGGAGCGATATTGTTGCGAGATAACTAATTTTTTGCATAATAATGGAATCAAAGAGTTATATTTGCAAAAGAAAAAGGGAAAAAAGACATTAATGACATCGAAAAAGCAATATATAGTATCAGCACGTAAATATCGCCCGGCTACGTTTCAGACAGTGGTGGGCCAACGGGCATTGACGGCGACTTTAAAAAATGCCATATTGGGTGGAAAGCTTGCCCAGGCCTATCTTTTCTGCGGTCCACGGGGAGTGGGTAAGACTTCGTGTGCCCGTATCTTTGCGAAGACGATCAATTGTCAACATCCTACGGCTGATGGTGAGGCATGTGGCGAGTGTGAATCTTGCAAAGCCATAGAGAGGGGGAGCTCATTTAATCTTGTGGAACTCGATGCAGCCTCCAACAACTCAGTAGAGGATATCCGTAACATCACTGACCAGGTGAATATTCCTGCCCAGGATGGCCGTTACCGTGTTTTTATAATAGATGAAGTCCACATGCTTAGCAATTCGGCTTTCAATGCTTTTTTGAAAACCTTGGAGGAACCTCCTAAGAATGTTGTCTTTATACTTGCCACAACAGAACGTCACAAAGTTATACCCACTATCCTGAGCCGTTGCCAAGTCTACGATTTTAGAAGGATCACAATCAACGATATGATCGACCATCTGGCTTATGTGGCAGAGTCGGAGGGTGTGAAGGCAGAACGAGAGGCATTAGGGGTCATCGCCTTAAAGGCAGATGGCGCCATGCGTGATGCGTTGTCGATATTCGATCAAGTTGTGGCCTCTACCCAGGGAGAACTGACTTATCAAAACGTCATAGAAGCCTTAAACCTTTTAGATCAGGAATATTATTTCCGATTGTTGGATCTCTTCCGGGCAGGAGATGTAGCAGGGAGCCTTTTGACCTTCAAAGAGATTAGCGACAAGGGTTTTGATGCCCAATTTTTCATCAATGGCCTAGCCGATCATATACGTAATCTAATGGTAAGCGCCGACCCACGCACGGTCGTTCTCCTGGAGACCTCAGAGGAACAGGGTCGCCGCTATTCTGAACAGGCGCCTAAATTGCCTGTGGAGTGGTATTACTCTGCCATGAAACTTCTAAACGACGCCGATTTCAATTATCGGACTTCAGGCAACAAACGATTGTTGGTGGAATTGACACTAATACGTTTAGCGCGGCTGCTTGGGGGAGGGGAGAGCCGAGTCCCTTTCGAGGCGCCGGACGGCAATGAGCCTCAAGCCGTTCCGGCCAATAAAGTTGAGGCTAAGGAACCTCTAGGAGAATTCTCGCAGCGAATAAACGCTGTACAGTCCCAAACGGTAAAAGGACCTTCCGAAGCGCCAATCCCATCGAAGCCCTCTAAACCGGTTATGCCTAAAGAAGGAGCGCGACGGCCAGCGGCACGGCCCACGAGTTTTAGGCTAAATGCTGAGGGAAGTCAAAGCAAGAATGAAAGCAAAGCAGAGACCGATAGGCCGGTGAGCCAGGAGGAATTTGTGGCTGCATGGGAGGAATTTGCCTCCAACAATTCTGAACAAAAGATAATGACGGGGGCGATGCGTGGAACCACGCCAACGCGGCTGACCGCCACTGACTATAAAATAGAGGTGGACCATCCGGCTCATAAACAGGCTTTTGAGAGCGGGTTGGGAGAACTCTTGGCATTTTTACGTCAAAAATTAGGAAATGACCGATTGACTCTTCAAGTAGAGATCCGGGAAAAGGGAGAGGAAGAGAAAAAAATGAATTCAAAGGAGTTTCTCAAACTGGCCCTTGATGAAAATCCGGAGCTGGCAAATTTCCTAAAGAGCATAAACGCAGAGTTGGAATAGAGGTTATCGAAAAGGGATTGCGAGAGGAAAGTAAATAAAAGTTAATAATATATAAAAAGAATTAAAATTTGAAAAACGGGGGATAAAAAAGGGGTCAAAAGGGCGAAAATAGACTGCAATTCTACTCAATAATTTGAGTGATGTATGGATAATAGATGGAAATTCATTATCTTTGCACAAGAAACCTGGAGGGGGCATGAGTCTCCTCCTGTTTTTTAAGGAATGTAGAAATGATTGATGCAAACGAACTTTATAAGTATGTGGAAAGCTGCCTGGAAGGCACCGATCTTTTCCTTGTGGAAGTGAAGGTGGGTGCGGGCAATCTCATAGAAGTGACTGTAGATTCAGATGCTCCCGTATCTATAGATGAATGTGAACGGCTCACGCGAGAGATCGAGAAGGCATACAATCGCGACGAAGAAGACTATACGCTTGAGGTGGGGAGTGCCGGCCTGACAAGTCCCCTGAAGACCCCGCGTCAATACCGTAAATACATAGGCCAGGAGGTAGAAGTGATAAGTCGTGACGGCAAGAAGCTCTCGGGCCTTTTGAAGAGTGCCGATGAGGAGGGTTTCGTCCTTTTGGTGAAGGAGAAGGTGAAGCGTGAAGGAGAGAAGCGTCCCGTGATAGAAGAGCGTGAGCATCCGATGAAATATGAAGAAGTAAAACAAACGAAATACATATTGAAATTCTAAAGCGATGGCAAAAAAGGCAGAGACGGTCAATATGGTAGACCGGTTCGCGGAATTCAAAGAACTGAAGAACATAGACAAGACCACGATGATCAGTGTGCTTGAGGAATCCTTCCGCAAGGAGCTGGCGAAGATGTTTGGGTCTGACGAGAATTTCAGCGTGATAATGAATCCTGACAAAGGAGACTGCGAGATATATCAAAACCTTGAGGTTGTGCCCGATGAGGCTGTAGAGAATCCCTCAAAGGAGATAGGGCTTACGGAGGCCAGGGAGATTGACCCTGAGTGTGAGATAGGAGAGGATGTTTCGAAACAGATCTATTTTGAGAATTTCGGACGTCGCGCCATATTGAATTTGCGTCAGACACTTCAGTCGAAGATCCTCGATTTGCAAAAAGAGGCCTTGAGCCAGAAATTTCATGAACTCGAGGGTGAAATTATCACGGGAGAGGTGCATCAAGTTTGGAAACGCGAGGCGTTATTGCTTGATGATGAACACAACGAACTGATAATGCCAAAGGAAGAACAGATACCAAGCGATAATTTCCGAAAGGGAGATATGGTTAGATGTGTGGTGAAAAGAGTAGACAATCCCACCTCCAATCCCAAGGTGATAGTGTCGCGCACCGACGAGGCCTTCCTCCGTCGTCTATTCGAACAGGAAGTTCCTGAGATTCACGATGGACTCATCACGATACGCGCAGTAGCCCGTATTCCTGGTGAGAGGGCCAAGATAGCTGTGGAGAGCTACGATGATCGAATCGATCCGGTAGGAGCCTGTGTAGGCATCAAGGGTAGTCGTATCCATGGCATAGTCAGAGAGTTGAGAAATGAGAATATCGACGTGATCTCATATACGAGCAATCCTCAGTTATTGATTCAGCGTGCGCTTAGTCCCGCCAGCATCTCTTCAATGCGACTTAACGAGGCAGAGAAAAAGGCCGAAGTCTTTCTCCATCCGGATGAAGTTTCCTTAGCCATTGGGAAAGGGGGTATGAACATTCGTTTGGCCACCAAACTGACCGGTTATACGATCGACGTTTACCGCGACATAGAGGAAGAAGACATTTATCTCGACGAATTCTCGGATGAGATCGAGACTTGGGTTATTGAGGAGTTCAAGACCAAAGGATTAGTGACAGCCAAGGCAGTCTTAAATGCCACAAAAGAGAAATTAGAGCAAGTAGACCTTGAAGAGGAAACAATTGCTCATGTGCTCGAAGTAATAAAAGCCGAATTTGAGGAATAAAAAGAGAGCCACAAACAAAAAATAAAAACCACCAGTCAGCAGAATGCGAACGAAAATAAGTAAAGTAGCCAATGATTTCAATGTGGGTGTGAACACCGTTGTGGAGTTCCTCCGCAAACACAACATAGAAGTAGACAGCAACCCCAATGCGAGGATCGATGAGGATGCTGTGGAGCTTCTGCGCAAAGAGTTCAGCCAAGACAAAGAAGTGAAGGCTAAAGTGGAGGGGCGACTTAACGAGCGTCGCAGCGACCGCATCGAGAAGGCTGAGCGCCGTCAGCAGGCACCGATGCCGGAGACTCCTCAGCCTAAGCTGAAGGTGGTTGGAAAAATCAACCTCGATGAACCCAGGAAGGCAAAGCCGCAGGAGATAAAAGAGACTCATAAGGCAGATGTGGCTGTCAAGAATAACTCAAAGGAAACCCCAAAACGGGAAGATGCTCCAAAGGTAGCTCCGGAGAAGCCGAAAGAAAATGAAACGCATAAGGCTCAGACTGCTCCGGAAAAACATGTTGCCAAGAAGGCCGAAGAAGCCACTGCTCAGAAGACTGTAACTCCTGAACCCGGTCAGGGCTCCTCAGAAAAAAATGAGGAAAAAGGAGTTGATTCAAAGGTTGAACCAGTAAAAGAAAAGGCAATAGAGACGCCACGTCCCGATGAAAAGAGGGAAGTCGGGGTCGAAGAGTCGGCCGACAGCGAACCAAGAGAGACTCAGGGAGGAGAGGAAGATGTCTTCCGCTTAAATGCGCCTGAGGCCCCTAAGGAACTTAAGGTTTTGGGCAAAATAGATTTGTCGAGCCTAAATCAGTCGACGCGACCCAAGAAGAAGGGCCATGGCGGCAAAGCCGAAGAGGGGGGTGACCGTAAAAAGCGTCGCCGCATTGGCAAAGAGAAAGTCGACATAGAAAAGGCTGCGGCTCAGGCAGGGTTGCAAAGTGAAGCCAAGAAGAAAGATGAAAGGCGTGGTGGACAGAACGACCGCAAGCGCTCCGACCGCAAAGAAGACCGTAAGGGGAAGAAGGGTGAAAAAAGCCGTCAGGAAGAATATTCCCAAGAGGATGTGCAAAAGCAAGTGAAAGAGACCCTTGCACGCCTCACCACGAAAGCTCCCAAGAAGAGTCTGAAATGGCGTAAGGAGAAGAAAGAGGCTCTCCACAACCGCGAGCTTGAGAACCAGCGAAGAGAAGAAGAGGAAAGCAAAATAATAAAGCTGACAGAGTTTGTGACGGCCAACGACCTTGCCAACTTAATGGAGGTTCCGGTCAACAATATTATCGCCACATGTATGAACATTGGTGTTATGGTGTCGATTAATCAGCGCTTAGATGCTGAGACAATCAACATCGTGGCAGAGGAATTCGGCTACACCACAGAATACGTAAGCGCAGAAGTGAGTGAGGCCATTGCGCCAGAAGAAGATAAAGAAGAAGACCTACAATCGCGTCCTCCGATTGTGACCGTGATGGGCCATGTGGACCATGGCAAAACTTCGCTTCTCGACTATATAAGGAAGGCCAACGTTATTGCCGGTGAGGCTGGCGGTATCACTCAACATATAGGTGCCTACAACGTGAAGCTTCCCGACGGGCGACGCATCACATTCCTTGACACACCTGGCCACGAAGCATTCACGGCTATGCGTGCTCGCGGTGCAAAGGTGACAGACATTGCTATTATCATAGTAGCTGCCGACGATGACGTCATGCCTCAGACCATAGAGGCTATCAACCACGCCTCGGCGGCAGGAGTGCCAATGGTTTTTGCCATCAACAAGATAGACAAGCCCACAGCCAATCCCGACAAAATCAAGGAGCAGCTTTCTGCCATGAATTATTTAGTGGAAGACTGGGGGGGCAAATATCAGAGCCAAGATATATCTGCCAAGAAAGGTATGGGTGTCGAGGAACTTATGGAGAAGGTGCTTCTCGAGGCTGAAATGCTTGAGTTGAAAGCCAATCCCGACAGGCTTGCCATAGGATCCGTGATAGAGTCGAGTCTTGATAAAGGTCGAGGTTATGTCGCCACTGTGCTTGTGCAGAACGGCACGCTCAAGGTGGGCGATGTAATTTTGGCGGGCACGCATTATGGCCGCATTAAGGCAATGTTCAATGAAAGAAACCAAAGAGTTAAGGAGGCAGGGCCGGCCACTCCGGTGATGATCCTCGGAATGAATGGAGCGCCAACGGCAGGCGACACCTTCAACGTATTGGAGACCGAACAGGAGGCACGCGAAATAGCCAACAAACGTGAGCAGTTGCAACGAGAATTAGGACTGCGCACCAAGAAGCGTCTGGGACTTGAAGAACTTGGCCGAAGAAGAGCACTCAACGATTTCCATGAGCTTAACCTTGTTGTAAAGGGTGACGTGGACGGTTCTGTTGAAGCTATATCCGATGCCTTGATAAAACTCTCGACGCCTGAAATTCAGGTTAATGTGCTCCACAAAGGAGTTGGAGCGATTTCTGAGAGCGATGTGACCTTGGCGGCCGCCTCGGATGCCATTATTATCGGTTTCCAGGTTAGACCTTCGGCGGCAGCCAGAAAAGAGGCGGAGAAAGAGGGAGTGGAAATAAGGCTCTACTCTGTGATTTATAAAGCCATTGAGGAAGTTAAAGATGCAATGGAGGGCTTATTATCGCCTGAAATCAAGGAAGAAGTGACAGGCACGGCAGAAGTTCTTCAAACCTATCATATCTCAAAGGTAGGCACCATTGCAGGAGCCATTGTTAGAGACGGACGCATCAAGAGGAGCAATAAGGTGCGCGTGATCCGTGATGGCATTGTGATTTACACTGGGGAACTGGGAAGTTTGAAGCGCTTCAAAGACGACGTGAAGGAAGTTGTGTCGGGCTATGACTGCGGTCTCTCCGTTCAGGGTTACAACGATATACGCGAGGGCGACCTTATAGAGGGCTATGAAGAGGTCGAAGTCAAGAGAGGCCTCTAAGAGGATTGCTTACCTAAATATTGGGAGCAACCTTGGCGACACAAGAGCCAATATCGAGAAGGCAATTGATAAAATAGGGGAAATATTTTATCCCTACTGTTTAAGCGGGTTTGTGGATTCCGAACCATGGGGTTTCGAATCTTCAAACCCCTTTCTTAATATCGGGATGTCGTTTAAAACCTCAATAGAGCCAGAGGAGCTGTTGGCAATCCTGAAGAGAATTGAGACAACACTTTCATCGGGTAGTCATAGAGATTCGGAGGGGCAATATTGCGACCGCGAAATTGATATCGACATTATGGCCATCGAGGGTATCAGGTGGCATTCGGAAAGGCTAGTGTTGCCTCATGTCCATCTTTTGGAAAGGGAATTTTTTTTGAAACCCCTCCTAGAGCTTAATCCTGAATGGCATTATCCCTTGGAAACAGAAAGAGGGAAATAGGAGGGAACAAAATCAACAACTTTTTCATGAATTATGGTGGTTTAGTGGCTATAAATGATTAATTTTATGGCCTGAAACCCATTTTTACAAATTGGAGGATACCACAGAAAAAGACATAGAAAAGCCCTCGGACAACGCTGGGGGCAAGAAGAAGCGACATTGGATCCATCCGACCTGGCTGAGGATTGTGGTCAAGACGATTATGTGGATAATCATAAGCGTAGTGGCCATAGCCATTATAGTGCCGATATTGCTCTATGTCCCCCCGGTGCAGACCTTTGTAAAGAATGTGGCTTGCAACGTGGTGGAGAAATCCACAGGTATGAAAATAGGCATCGACCGTTTCAGATTGAAATGGCCTGTTGATGTAGCCCTCGACGGAGTTACCATTGTCGAGGCTACCGGCGACACAATGGTTTATGCCAAGGAAGTAATAGCGGAAGTCAAACTTGCTCCACTTTTTAAGTTAGATGTAGACATTGAAGATCTTAAGCTCGAGGAGGCCGGAATAAGAATCATGTCGCCCGATTCTTCAATGCTGCTGAAACTCAGGGCAAATTTGATAGAGGTAGACAACAAGAGCTCAGTTGATATCAAAACAATGACAGTGGATGTCAACAAATTATTAATCCAGGGAGCAGATCTGAGTCTCAATATGGATGTTTGGGCAAAAAAACAGGTTAATGATACCACAACCTCCGCGCCAATAGATTTGAAGATATACTTACATGATGCCCAAATCGACGGTTTTAATTTCGGGATGGCGATGTTGCCGACAATCGACACTCTCTCCCTTGTGACTCAAAAAGTAGAAATTAGAAATGGAGTCATAGATTTGGCTCAAAACCTTGTGACAGCCGATTATTTGGGCACATCCGACGGAAGTGTGACCTATCTCACACCCACTCCGGAATATGTCAAGATGCATCCTGCTCCGGTCGATACAACGGCGGCATCCACCTCTCATCCTATGATAATTAGAGGAGACACTGTGAGCGTTAAAAACTTCGGGGCCCTTTATGGCGTGAAAGGAGCTCAACCGCTGCCCGGTTTCGATCCTTCCTATCTCCAATTTTCCAATGTCAATATAACTCTTGATAATTTTTATAACGAGGCATCGACTGTGAGACTTCCTATAGCTTCGATTTCAGCCAATGAGAGATGTGGCCTGATGGTGACAGGTGGGAGGGGCACAATAGCAGTGGATTCCACGGGATTAGCGTTGCAAGACGTCTATCTCCAGACCCCTTACACTTATTTGAATGCCACCGCGAATGTGCCGTTCGAGGTAATGGAGCTAAAGCCTTATGCCTTGTTCAATCTTGACGCCGAAGGGAATGTAGGCTGGCCGGATATCGAAGCTTTTGTGCCGGATATGAAGCCATACACGAAAAAATTGCCGGCAAGGAATCCCCTTGATTTCGATATAGTGGCCGGAGGATCTTTGGCAGATATAGAATTGACAGAGCTTAGAGTAGGCATTGAGAAGGTTTTGAGCCTTAAAGCTTCGGGATATGCACGCAATGTTTTAGATTTAAAACGTCTTGCTGCGGATATTAAATTCTCAGGCGACGTGACTCAGCCTAAAGTGATAGACAATGTATTGGAATTAAAGGGATTTTCTTTGCCAACTTTGAAATTGCATGGAGAAGCTACAGCCAAACACGAAATTTATGGCATTGATTTCGATCTAACCACATCTATGGGCTCAGTGGTAGCTGAGGGTTCAGTTGCATTGACTTCGGAAACCTATCAGGCCTCTGTTGAGGTGAGCGACATAGATATAAAGTCTTTTATGCCTGACTTGGGAATTGGCATTGTGAATGCCTCCCTTGAAGCTCGGGGAGCCGGATTTAATCCCACCAAGCCTAATTCATCGACCGATATAAACCTAACCGTGAAGTCGATAGAATACAACAAACAGGTGCTTAGCGATATCACAGCGGATGTAACCCTTGACAAAGGAGCCTATACTCTGGTGCTAAATTCCCCGAATGATGTGGCCCATCTAAATGTTAAGGGCAACGGGACACTTGCCCCGGATCTTTATACGGCAGACATCAAAGCCATATTGACGAAATTAGACCTGATGGCATTAGGCCTCTCTGAAGAGAGTAGCACTGCGAGCGGGACACTCACCATGACGGCAACAGCGAGTCCGGAGAAATGGCTCTACGACGTCAATCTATGCCTGTTGGATCTCTCGTATATTTCAGGAGCAAACTATTATGCCATACCCAACGATATCGACATAGAGTTCAAGAGCACTATAGATAGAGTCATGGCGGACGTGGATGCCAAGGGGACTTGTATCAAATTTGAAGCGCAGTCAGGTTTGAAAGGTCTCATCGACTCATTTAAAATAGTTGGAGATTCAGCAAGTCGGCAGATAGCGGCACGCAACCTTAATGTTGAAGCTCTTCAGAAGGAATTACCAAGGTTTAATCTCAGTCTTGAAGCCGGAGGTAATGGTGCAATAGCTGATATATTGGCCGGGGCCGGTCTTAGTGTCAACAGCATCACAGGAGATATAAGCAATGATTCGATTTTGAGCGCCCACTTCAAAGCTTTGGAATTTGCCAACGCCAAAATGCGAGCCGACACTCTTACCTTTAATCTCAAACAAAGAGGGGAGCTTCTTGATTTCCGGGCCCACATGGGCAACAAACGAAACAATCCTATAGGGGATTTCGCAAATGTTAACATCAATGGATATGTGGGGGAAAACCGATTGATGCTTGGTTTGCGCCAACTTAACCAGAAGCAAGAGACGGGCTACAGACTCGGACTGACTGCAGCCTTTCAGGATTCAACGGTGAGTGTACATTTCACTCCATTGAAGGCCATGATCGGTTATATTCCCTGGACTTTCAACAACGACAACAGCATTGACGTGAATCTGAAAACTTATAAGATAGATGCCAATCTGTTTGCCCAGAGCCCCAAGAGCAGCATTCTCTTGAAGACTGAACCGGGAGAGAGAGGAAACGATGAGCTTCATCTGGCGCTCGATAACATTTTGCTTCAGGATTTCCTTCAGTTGTCGGTTTTTGCACCTCCCATCACGGCAGCGGTGGATGCTGATGTCAGGGTAGGTTATACTGAAGGATGGCTCTATGGCACAGGCAATGTTGGAATCCATAATTTCACCTACGACAGGTTGAAGGTGGGAGACTTTAATCTTTCTTTAAGGGCCGGGCTCAATGACGACGGATCGACGGGTGCGCGATTGGGTTTGAAAATTAATGGCAAGACAGCCTTATCGGCAAAAGCAATGCTTGTGCCTGATTCTTTAAAAGTGCCACAGGTCAAGACTATGGAACTCGACCTGACTCAATTCCCTCTCAATATTGCTAATCCGTTCCTTGGCAGCGATGTGGCCCAATTATCGGGTTACTTAAACGGGGAATTCGACCTCAGCGGCTCCTTGAAGATGCCCAAACTTAATGGATTCCTGGCATGTGATTCAGTAAGCGTGTTTATCCCGATGATGGGTTCGTCGGTGAAATTTAACCAAGACTCCATCCTTGTGGCCGACAATGTTATAGATTTCAATAAATTCGATATTTGGGGAGCCAATAAAAATCCGATTGAGATCGATGGCACTATCGACATGAGCGACCTTCGGTCGGCAATATTCGACTTAAAGCTCAATGCCGATAACTTCCAGCTGATCAACAATGACCAGCGGGCCCACTCGGATCTATATGGCAAGCTCTTTATGGATATACATGCGAGCGCACGGGGGCCTCTGGAACACTTCAATATTAATGCCGGAGTAAATCTTCTCAAGAATACGAATGTGACCTATTCGATTCCTCAGACCACCGCCCAGCTCACATCCCATAATACTTCCGATATCGTTAAATTCGTGAATTTTAACGATACGGTGCTCGTGATTAAGGAGGACACAGTCGCCTCTCCCACTTTCTCAATGAGGATCTTGGCAGGTCTCACTCTTGAGCCGGGTATGCAGGTCAATGTGATTTATCCGGGTTCGACAACTACAGGTTCCGCAAAAGTAGAAATCCAGCCAAGCGGCCAACTGACATATTTCCAAAACTATCTTGGCGACATGAGGCTCAACGGTCAGATTTATCTTGGAGACGGATTTGCGAGCTATTCGATGCCTATAGTGGGAGAAAAGAAATTTGTTTTTGATCCTCAAAGCTATGTGCAGTTCCAAGGGGACCTCATGAACCCCTCGTTTGACATTCAGGCTACAGACGATGTGAGGGCCAGTGTGATTGAAAACGGGAATTCAAGAATAGTGAATTTCCAAGTTGGGGTTGACATAACCAACACATTACAGAATCCTAAGATAGAGTTTGACCTTGACACAGACGACGACATGTCGATCCACAATGAACTGCAATCGATGACTCCCAATGCCCGGAGCATGGCAGCGCTCAATATGTTGCTGACGGGTCAATATTCAGGTGCCGGAGTAAAGACAGCAAGCAGCGATCTGCTTCAAGGCACGATGTATAATATCCTCACCTCTACAATCAACGGATGGCTTGCCAATAACGTCAGGGGCGTAGATATAAGTCTTGGAGTTGACCAATATGGCAACTCCTATAACGGTGAGACGGGCTCTTCGACAAGCTACAGCTATCAAGTTTCCAAATCATTGTTCAATAATAGGTTCAAGATTTCCGTAGGGGGCAACTACACAACGGATGCAGGCACAGATGAGAATTTTTCGGAGAATCTTATCAGCGACATTTCATTTGAGTATCTCCTTAAGCAAACTCAAAATGTGACAATGTATGCGCGTCTTTTCCGACACACCGGTTATGAAAGTATCCTGGAAGGAGAAATCACAGAAATGGGAGGTGGATTCCTTCTGAGAAGACGTCTTTCGAATCTGAAATCATTGTTTAAATGGGGCACACCCAAACAATTAAATCTGACCCAACGTCAGTTGCAGGGTCCGGGGATGGGTATGGGCCCACGTCCCGGCAAACCTGAAGACCATCATCTTGATCAACCTAAAGAGGGCAATGATTCTATCAATATTGTGAAGCCCCTTCCGGCCGACACTATCAATATAGTGCAGCCAAAGGTTGAGACTCAGACTGATAGTATAATAAACAACAACAAGAAGGAGGGAGATGAATAATAATAAAAACATAAACCCGGCAATCGGAATAGTTGTTGCTCTTCTTCTTGTGGTTATCGCCTCTTGCTCCACAACGAGGCGCCTTACTCCTGATGAAACCCGCTACACAGGAATGGGTAAATTCAATGTTGAGGCACCTCAGGGTGTAAAACTCCCAGGGGCATTGGAATCGGAGTTGAAAAAGACAGGCGAAACGGATGCTCATGATTATGTGATCGCACCCTTTATAAAAATACCATTGGGACTATGGGTCTACAACAATTGGAATGATTCAGCCAAAGGTCTTAAAGGTTGGCTTTATAGAAAATGGGTTAAGGATCCTGTGCTCATCAGCGAAGTGAAGCCCCAGATTCGGGCCAAACTAATGCAGCAACTGCTTGACGACAATGGTTATTTCGGCTCTCAAGTGGTCTATAACATAGAAAAAGACAAGAAAAATCCACAGAAGGCCGCCATAGGCTACACCCTTCATGTGACCAATCCTTATAGGATTGATTCAATTCTTTATTTAGGAGGCACTTCGAAGCTGAAAAGATATATAGACTCTGTGGCCCGCAGGAGCCCCTATCTCCAAAAGGGAGAGATATTCAGCGTAGACTCCCTTGAGGCCGAGAGGGTTAGAATTGTCAATTCGATGCGCAATCATGGTTACTATTATTTTCGACCGGAATATATCGAATTCCTTGCCGACTCTCTTATCACTCCCGGAGAAGTGGCTATCAAATTAAATTTGGTCAACAATATCCCCAATATGGCCAAGTTGCAATACCGCACCGGTAAAATAGAGACCATTATTTTGCGTAACAGCGACGAAACAATGGGGACTCCTGACACCACTCAAACAGAAAGAGGAGAGTTGATTGTCTATGAACCGGCTCGGCTGCGCAAACACCTTATCCCTGGCTGCATCACCTTCCGCAAGGGAAAGATATTTACAGTCAGGGATATGAACCTCACTCAGACGCGTCTTTCCCGACTTGGTATTTTCGGAGGGATACAGATTAATGTTGTGCCTGCTGACACCACTCCCGAAAATCCATTAGTTGATGTCTACACCACGGCTCGCTTTCAAAGTCCGATTGAGGCAACAATTCAAGCTAACCTCACCTCAAAATCAAACAGTTATTTAGGCCCTGGAGTAGTGCTCGGACTTTCCCACAACAATATATTCGGAGGGGGTGAAAAGCTAAGCGTGCAGCTGACCGCTGACTATGAATGGCAGACGGGAGGAGAACGTAACAAGAATTTCAATAGTTATGAATTTGGCATAACCGGTTCTCTGGCTTTCCCCCGACTTTTGGCTCCAAATTTCATTAAAAGAAGCCGTCGGGACCTAAATTGGACCACTATAAGCTTAGGGGCCAACACTCTCAACCGTCCCCAATTTTTCAATATCGCAGAATTCAATGCAGGTATAACCTACGAATGGAGAGTGAATCGTTACTCATTGAATCAGCTCACTCTCTTTAAGCTGACTTATACCAAACTTTTGTCACACACCTATGAGTTTGATTCGATAATGACCCAGAATCCGGCAATCGCCTTAGGATTTCAGAGCCAGTTTATCCCCCAGATCAGTTGGAATTACACTTACGACAGGTTTTTTGAACGTGAGAGGATAAACGGAATCAATATTCAGACCTTAGTGACCGAAGCCGGTAACATCTTCGATGGCATTTATTCACTCTTTGGAGTGCACGGACAAAAGACACTTTTCGGCACTCCCTTCTCTCAATTTATTAAGGGACAGTTTCAATTGGTCTACAATCGGAGGCTCTTCCCGAAGAGTGACCAATGGATAGTGTCGCGAGTATTGATAGGGGCCGAGCATCCCTATGGGAACTCAAGTCAAGTGCCTTATTCAGAACAATTTTATATTGGGGGAGCCAATTCAATCCGTGCCTTCACAATACGGTCTTTGGGCCCAGGATCCTACAGACCGCCGAATGCAGAACGTGATGGATATTTCGATCAGACCGGAACCTTTAAACTGGAGGCAAATGTGGAATATCGTTTCCCGATTGTGAGTATCTTGCACGGCGCAGCTTTCCTGGATGCAGGAAATGTGTGGCTCCTAAAGAATGATCCACAGCGACCCGGAGGATTGCTTCAAGGAAAGACTTTCTTGAAGGATATTGCATTAGGCACAGGCGTAGGTCTGAGAGTAGATATCGGAGTTATGGTTTTAAGAGGCGACCTGGGATATGGACTCCATGCTCCATATTACACCGGAATTAACCATTATTTCAATATCAAGTTCACAAAAGCATGGTGTTTCCACTTAGCTATAGGTTATCCCTTCTGAGGGAATAGATCATACAATTTTATTTGAAACAAGTTTGTTTCAACAAATTATTTTAAACCTTCTTGTGGAATAAATTATTTTAAAATGTGTTTCGGGAGTAGCCTCTGCTAAACTTGAATTAATCTAAGGATGTCGCATAGCAGCTACACAGCCTCTGAGAGACGAGGGATCATCATAATCGGCCTTATAGCTCTTCTAATTATAGGGTGGGGAGTAGGTGTCTCTTTTTGCAGTAGAGGAAATGGGGTAGAATCACCTCCTTATCCGGAAGTTGAAGAACGCTCAGACCTGGTTGATTCGATTTATATGAAGGAGAAAGAGGTTTCGACTTCCAGTAAAAATAATAATAAAGAAAAGAGGGAATCTAAATCTTCGAAATCTAAAAAATCTTCGAAGCCAACAAAGTCAAAAAAGACATATCGCAAGCGCTCTCCATTAGACGAGCCGGTTTAAGAAAGCCTTTTCCACGGCCCTGGAAAGGATATCCAGATGTTTGTCTAAAGAAAAATTTTCCTTAATTCTTTTTCGACCTTCCATTCCCATTTTTTTAGCTTTTTCAGGGTTATTTAAAAGAGAGATGATATTCTCGGTCATTGTTTCTATGTCATGTTCAGGCGACAAAAGACCGGTTTGTCCATCAATTATAACATCTTTTATTCCTGCATGGGACGAGGCTACTACAGGCAGAGAGGCAGCGGAGGCCTCCATTATGCCTACTGGGGTCCCCTCCTTGTCTCCTTCTAACGTGGTGACGCTATGTTGAATATAAAGAAAAGAGTCATTAATCAGATTTTTAATCTCTAAAGGACTCTGACGTTTTTTGAAATTAATTTTATCGGTTAGTCCAAGGGCTTTTGTCAAGTTGATGCAAGTGTTTAATAAAGGACCTTCCCCAACTATATTTAATGAGACATCCGGAAAAGTTTCTTTTAAATTTCTCATAACTTGTATGAGATAATAAGGAGCCTTTTTATCCACCAATCTACCGACAAAAAGAAGGTTTTTGTTTTTAAAATGAGGCTCTGCCGAAAAGAAAAGTTCGTTAGGGCCACAAGGAGAATAGACCAATTTATCTTGGGAAGCACCCAAGGCATTAAGATCATTGACCATTTCTTTCGAAACTGCAATTATGGAAGAAGAATAATCAAAGACATCCTTGTAACGCTTGGAAAATTTTTCTTCCACATAAGCCACGTCGAATCCATGGAAATGTGTGATTAGCGGGATTCTTAGTTTCTTGCAAACATTAAGACATTCCACTGCCGAAGGACCATATTCAGCTAAAACCACATCAATTTTATTCTTTCTGAAGGAATGGGCAAGAAGAGTTTCACGCAAGGATAATTTGCGAGCAAAAACATCAAAAATATTTATTTTCTTAGAAAGTTGGATAATGGTTTTGAAATCGTTGATTTCCTTGCTGATATTTATCAAGCCTTGACCCTCTACATGTGTCGGCATATACCCTCCATAGTAAAAAAATATTTTGTCGGCCTTGATTCTTTTATGGGCTTGAATGAAGGTTTCACTATATGCGTTGCTAGCCGGGCTGATTATAGCTAAATTCATGATATAAAGGAAGGCTTCTTAATTAAGTTTTTAAATTACAAAAACTAAGCTTTGTTATTCCAATGTTCTAAAAACTTATTCGCCACTATCTTAGAATCATTATTTTCAACAACGATTTTTCTCCCTTGTTGGCCGCGTAGCTTCAATTCATCCGGATTTAGAACCAAATTTATGAGGCGTTCCTTTATATCTTTGTCAAAAGGAGATAAAGCTAAAATGGGACGCTCGGTAGGATTGCCAATATAGTCATAATATTCAGGTTGGGCGCCGGTGGCAACCACTTTTCCCAACGACATCCCGTAGAGAGCGGTCATTGCAGGCGAATAGGCATAAAGCTGGTCTAAAACGATATCGGACTGAGCCATTCGGCTGAGATATTCCTTAAAGGGAAGGTCTTTAACGATCTCCACCTCCACTTTATCGGGCATATCTTTTTCTATTTCCAGAGCAATATTTTTTAAAATACGGCTGCCTTTGAATATTTCACCCCAAGAACGAATCCCAAGATATAATTTTATCTTTTCATCCTGTTTTGTCTTGACTTCGGGAATCTCGGAGAGATCTATGGGGAGGTTGGTGAAAAAGACTTTATCTCCTAAGATATGTTTTGTGGCCAGTTCATATTCCGGCAGCACAGCCATGGCTCCATTAATTTCGGAATAAATATGCTCAGCCAGGATCTTATTATGATATGAAAGCCATCCGAAGAGGTGGTTTGGCTTCTCTTGATGTCCGGGAGTGAATTCGTTTCCAATTTTAAAATCTGAAAACCTTAGTATTTTGCCGTCATAACATGCCTTACAGTAATAATAATCATTTCCTGCAAGGGAAAGAAACATACTTCCGTTTTGCTCCTTAATACGATCGAAAAAATATTTGATTTTTTGGGGTTTTAAACTCAGGAAATTAGTATTTATCAGTTGCACCACATCATATCCCTTGAGCTTAGGCAAAATTTCAAACAATTGATAAAGGTATTTTCCTCCTCCCAATAACCCCGCCTCCCTTTTTATATAAAAATCAGCGGAGAGGTTCATGTGGCCGCAGCCGTCAGACATCACGTCGGCTTGATGGCCCATGCGACGCAACTCCCCGGCAAGAGTGGTGTGAAGATTAGAATAGTCGCCGATAAATAAAATTTTCACAAAGTCAAAGGATAGGAATATTAATATTGTTCTTGAGTGGACGGGAAATCCCCTGATTTGACATCGGAAATATAGTGTTGCACAGCCTCTGTAATTACTGTAGAAAGGTTGGCATATCTACGGAGAAACCTTGGAGAGAATCCCTTGTTGATTCCCAGCATATCATGCATCACGAGCACTTGACCGTCGACGCCGCCACCGGCACCTATGCCTATTATAGGAATGGTTAATTCTTGGGCCACCTGAGTTGCTAATTCTGCAGGAATTTTTTCCAAAACAATGGCGAAACATCCTATTTCTTCAAGGAGACGGGCGTCAGCTATCAATTTTTCAGCCTCCTCTTTTTCCTTTGCCCTGACGTTGTAAGTGCCGAATTTGTTAATGCTTTGAGGAGTGAGCCCGAGATGACCCATCACCGGGATGCCGGCACTTAGAATTCTCTCTACGCTCTCTTTGATTTCCGCGCCTCCCTCGAGTTTAACAGCCTCTGCATGGCTTTCTTTCATAATTCTAATGGCCGAAGCGAGAGCCTCCTTTGAATTGCCCTGATAGGAACCAAATGGGAGGTCGACAACCACCAGGGCTCTTTTGACCCCTTTCATAACCGATTTGGCATGATATATCATCTGGTCGAGAGTGATAGGGAGTGTAGTGATATTGCCAGCCATCACATTGGATGCAGAGTCTCCAACCAAAATAACATCCATCCCGGCTTCATCTATAAGTTTGGCCGAAGAATAATCATAGGCTGTCAGCATAGATATCTTTTCCCCGCGATGTTTCATTTCCACCAATCTTCGGGTGGTCACCTTGCGGGTGTTGTCAACTGTGTTTGTAGACATGGTTTTTATTTTCTGAATTCATCGGGAGGTGGATAGGCCTAGCCCGAACTTTTACCATTATAGATTTGAAAACAAAATTATTAATAATTACACAATCCGCAAAATTTCCACATAATCTCCTATGGAAGATAGCTTGTCAAAATGTAGCTTTATATTTTCATAAAAGAATAACAAAGGAGACTAAACCGACCAGTAAAGATAAAGTCTAAAATAAAATTGGGATTGGGATTTTTTTAAGTTAAATTTGTGGTGGATAAATCAAACGATATGAAAAAACTACTATTAGGTGCCATAATGATAGCTATGATGGCTTCTTGTTCCCATAAATGGGGGAGCACTTACACAGCAGGCACAAGCACTATGTCATCAACCAAAGTGAAAGAGAAGGCAACGACAACGGAATCTTCAGGGCCAACAGAAACCAACAGGGTTAAACTTCCTGCTACTGGTGGAGCAACAGTGAATTTCCTTCCCAACGCCACTGCGTTCCGTATGAGCGGCGACTATTCCAACAATGTGGCCGTGACTCTTAATTCTAACGGAGAACTTCTTTATTTCCCGGCCCCCACAGATATCACAGCAGACTCACGTCCTGTGGAGATAGGCGACGGATGGTGGCTTAATTGCCAGGGTTTAGGGCCCCATTCGGTTTTTACAAAATACACATTTGCCGAATATGCAGAATTGCCCGAGGCTCCGACTCCGGAACAATTGAAAATGGCAATATTGCCCGGAGCCGTAGTAACTGAGTTTATGGAATTGCCCGTAAAACTCAATGAAGCTCTCAAAAATCCTCAAGCTGTCAAAAACTATCTCAAATAACCATAGAGAATGATAGACAGGAAAAAAGTGCCCGTTTTATTGTTGACCGGATATCTCGGCAGCGGCAAGACAACTCTTCTCAACCGAATTCTCTCCAACAGGCAGGGATTGAAATTCGCAGTTGTGGTCAACGACATAGGGGAGGTCAACATTGATGCAGATCTAATAGCAAAAGGTGGAGTGGTCAGTTCCAACGATGATTCACTCGTAGCGCTTCAGAATGGATGTATTTGTTGCACTCTTCAGAATGACCTGATGAAACAGGTGTCAGACCTTATGAAGCAGAATTTTGACTACATTGTCATCGAGGCCTCAGGCATTTGTGAGCCGGAACCGATTGCACGCACGCTTTGCCAAATGCCAATGGTGGCTCCCGATTTATGTAAAGATGCCGAGCCTCGCCTGGATGCAATTGTGACTGTGGTGGATGCCCTTCGCCTTCAAAGCGAATTTGAAAACGGTGACAAATTGAGAAGCAATAAAATCGCAGAGGAGGATATCGAAAACCTCGTGATACAGCAAATAGAATTCTGCAACATCATTCTTCTTAACAAAAAATCGGAAGTGGCAACCCCTGAACTCAAACAAATCAGGGAGGTTGTTAAGGCTATTCAGCCTAAGGCAGAAATCATTGAATGCGACTATTGTGATGTAGACCTTGACCAATTGATCGACACGCATCTTTTCGACTATGAAAAGACAGTCACCTCCGCCACTTGGATTCAGCAGATCGAGAAGCCCTTGGAGGAAATCGAATCGGAAGAAAAGGGGCTGCATGAACATCATGACCATGAGCATGAACATCACGACTATCATGACCATGAGCATGATGAGCATGACCACCATGGTTCTCACGGACATGAAGATAATGAAGACCATTCTGATTGCGATCATGAACATGGAGTTTGCCACCACCATCATCACCACCATCATCACGAAGGAGGAGAGACAGAGGAATATGGAATCGGAACGTTTGTTTATTACCGACGCGAACCCTTTGACATCAATAAGTTCGATTGGTTTGTGGGGAAAAAATGGCCTTCGAGCATAATCCGGGCAAAAGGCATATGCTATTTTGCCGACCAGACCGATATGTCTTACCTCTTCGAGCAAGCAGGGGTGCAAAAGAAACTTACGGAAGCGGGCCAATGGTATGCCACTGCACCACAGGATGAACTTGAACAACTCCTGGCTCGCGAACCGGGCCTAATGAAAGATTGGGATCCTGTTTATGGTGACAGGATGCAAAAAATCGTTTTCATCGGCAAAAATATGGACAGAAAGGAGATAACCGACTTGCTCGATTCTTGCCGAGTCCATGACCTATAATTTTATGCACATATTTTTAAAGTTTGTGCGACACAAATTTTCTAAATCTGTGCAGTTATAAAATTAATATTCAATAAATTAAATTTTTTAGCCACTTCGAAACGTTCGAGGTGGTTTTATTTTAAATTTTTATTTATTTTTGCTTTGAAAAAAAATACAGGTTAATACGCCCTTGTTTTCTAAGGAAGGGCAAAAGGTAAAAAACATTATGGCTGAATATATGAAAGAATTGTCTGACAAGACAATCGGCCAATGGCTCGAATATTGGGCCCAAGAGGCTCCCGAGGGAGAGTATATAGTTTTTTCAGACAGGGATCTGAGATGGACATTCAAGGTTTTCAATGACCGTGTAGACCGTCTCTCGAAGGGACTCATGACTATCGGAGTGAAAAAAGGCACTCATGTGGGAATATGGGCGAGCAATGTGCCCGACTGGGTCACCATGTTTTTTGCTTGTTCAAAGATTGGAGCCATCACAATCACAGTCAACACTAACTTCAAAAAATATGAAGCGGAAGACCTCATGAGGAAATCCGATATGGAAGTGCTCTGCATCATCGACCATGAAAAAGAGAATAATTTCCTTGAGATGACCTATCAGATTCTTCCGGAGCTTAAATTTCAGGAACGGGAAAACCTCCACAGCAATAAATTGCCAAAGATGAGGAGTGTGATTCATCTGGGTTCAGAGCCCCATCGCGGGATGTACACCGTCTATGAACTGATGACAAGAGGATGGGCAGTGAGCGATGAGGAATACCAGGCAGCAAAAGACTTGTGTGATTGCCATGACGCTATCAACATCCAATACACAAGCGGCACCACAGGTTTCCCAAAAGGAGCGACTCTATCTCATTATGGAATTTGCAATAATGGATATCTCACAGGAGTGCATTTGAATTTCTCAAGAGCCACTCGTCTCTGCGTATGTGTGCCTTTGTTCCATTGTTTCGGTCTGGTGCTAGGAATCTTGAATTGCGTAGTCCACGGATGCACTATGGTGATTGTCGAAAGGTTTGATCCTTTGCTCGTGTTGGCTTGCATTCATAAAGAGAAGTGCACATCCCTTTATGGCGTTCCCACTATGTATATCAGCATGTTAAACCATCCTATGTTTGATATTTTCGACCTTACAAGCCTGCATGCAGGAATAATGGCGGGAGCCCTTTGTCCGGTTCCCTTAATGCAAGAGGTGGAGAATAAGATGCATATGATTGTGACCAGTGAATATGGTCTCACGGAGGCCTCTCCGGGCATGACCCAGTCGCGTTGGGACGATCCGGCCGAAGTGAGGTTCCATACAGTGGGACGGGAATTTGAACATTGTGAAGTGAAGGTGCTCGATCCGGATGGAAACGAATGTCCCGACGGAATAGAGGGAGAGATGTGTAACCGTGGCTACAATAATATGCTCGGATATTATAACGATCCCGAGGCTACAGCTATGCTAATCGACAAAAACAATTGGCTCCATTCCGGCGATTTGGGATATAAAGATGAAAATGGCAACTTCAGGATCACAGGCCGAATTAAAGATATGATTATCAGGGGAGGAGAAAATATATATCCCTCTGAAATAGAGACTTTCATTCAGACTATGCCGGAGGTGAAGATTGTGCAGGTTGTGGGCATTCCTTCAAAAAAATATGGAGAAAGTGTAGGGGCGTTCATCATGCTCAATGACGGCTGCAAGCTACAGGAGTCAGATATTAAAGATTATTGCAAAGACCAAATCGCCCGGTATAAAATACCTAAATATATTTTCTTTGTAGATGAGTTTCCCTTGACCGGCAGTGGCAAAATCCAGAAATTCAAACTTAGGGAATTAGGGGTGGAACTTCTCAAGGAGAAGGGGATACAGATAATTTAGGAAAAATATAAAGACACTATGAAGATTAATAGAAGGGACCGCAGGATCCCTTCTTTTTTATGAACCGAAGGAGGAGGAAATTTGTTGAAAAAACAAACTTAAAAGAAAATTCATGGCAATGAAAAAGACACTCAAATATATGGCTGCTTTGGCCTGCGGTTTGACCTTAGGCGCTTGCAGTGCCAAGGGAAGTGAGACAGCAGTTAACGATAGCTTACAGCAAGAAACAAATCAATTTTTAAACAATAAAAACGATATGGAAACTAAGGATATGCAGACCATTTACCTGGCCGGAGGATGCTTCTGGGGAACAGAACATTTTTTAAGTTTAGTACACGGTGTAGTAGAGGCTGAAGTAGGATATGCCAATAGCAATGTGCCAAATCCCACTTATCGGGAAGTATGCACAGGCCGCACAGGAGCCGCTGAAACAGTCAAGGTGGTCTATAACCCGAGAGAGGTTTCATTGCCTTTCTTACTTAATCTTTATTATAAAACAATTGACCCCACTTCATTAAACAAACAGGGGAACGACCGTGGCACCCAATACCGCACGGGGATTTATTATACAGATCCGGCTGAAGAGCCAATAATCGAAGCAAGTTTGGCTAATCTTCAGAAAAGCTATAATAAGCCCTTGGCAATCGAAGTTGGACCCTTGAAGAATTTCTATCCGGCGGAAGATTATCATCAGGATTACCTCGACAAAAATCCGGGCGGATACTGCCATATCAATCCCGGTCTCTTTAAACTGGCAAGAGAAGTGAGAGACACCACACTCCTCAACAGAGAAGCTCAGGAGTCAGTGGAGACAAGTAAAAATGTAGGTAGCCTGGAAAGGACCTACACAAAGCCTTCGGATAAGGAATTGAGGCAAAAACTAACAGCCTTGCAATATGAAGTGACGCAGAACTCTGCCACAGAAAGACCCTATACCAATGAGTATGACAAGGAATTTCGTCCCGGGATATATGTGGATATAGTCACAGGAGAGCCATTATTCCTTTCCACCGACAAATTTGAGAGTGGCTGCGGATGGCCGGCCTTTTCAAAACCCATATCCCCCGATGTGGTGAAGGGTTACACAGATAATTCCCATGGCATGAGGCGTATAGAAGTTAGAAGCAAGAGCGGAGATTCCCATTTGGGTCACGTCTTCAACGACGGACCGGCTGAAACCGGGGGGTTGAGATATTGCATCAATAGCGCCTCTCTAAAATTTATTCCTTTAGCAGATATGAAAAAAGAGGGATATGGCGACTTGATACCCTTAGTGAAGGCAAACGAACCGAAATAATTTAATCTTAGATTGTTAAATATTGATTAATATCGATTTTATCAAAGATAAGGAGGCTTATGCCTCCTTTTTTGCATGTGGGAACAATTTTAAATCTAAATTTTTGATGTGAACCAAACAGGGTCTGAAATGTTTATAAGATATAAAATTATTATTAACAATTAAATTATCAAAAAGCTATGATTGACCCCTTTTACAGATTAGGCGATGCCAAGAGTGATGCTTTCGGCACAAACGCAATGTTAAACCCGGCTCCTGAGCAGAAGATACCTGATGGACCGACTATTCCAACTGTAGCCTATCAAATGGTTAAAGATGAGACTTTCGCTCAGACGCAGCCACGTCTAAACCTCGGAACTTTCGTGACAACATATATGGATGACTATGCCACAAAGTTGATGAACGAGGCTATTAACGTGAATTATATTGATGAGACTGAATATCCAAGGGTCGCTGTTATGTGCCAGAAATGTATCAATATCGTTGCGAATCTTTGGAATACACCGGAAACCAACCGTTGGAAAGCAGGAGCCTTGGCTATCGGTTCTTCAGAAGCTTGTATGCTTGGTGGCATCGCTGCCTGGAAACGTTGGATAGAACGTAGAAAGAAAGCTGGCAAACCATACGACAAGCCGAATTTTGTGATTTCAGCAGGCTATCAGGTAGTTTGGGAAAAATTCGCTACACTTTGGAACATAGAGATGAGACAAGTGCCATTAAGCGAAGAACATGTCACCCTTGATATCGACCAGGCTATAAAAATGTGTGATGAAAACACTATTTGTGTGGTAGCTATCCAAGGTGTTACCTGGACAGGTCTGAACGACGATGTAGAGGCATTGGACGCAGCTTTGGAGAAATACAACAAAGAGACCGGCAACGAGGTTTGTATCCATGTAGACGCTGCCACCGGAGGATATATCCTTCCCTTCCTCTTCCCCGAGAAGAAATGGGACTTCCGTTTGAAATGGGTGCTCTCAATCAGCACTTCAGGCCACAAGTTTGGTCTCGTTTACCCGGGTCTTGGCTGGGTGGTTTGGAAAGACAAGAAATATCTCCCAGGCGATATGTCTTTCACAGTAGACTATCTTGGAGCTGAAGTTACTCAAGTGGGCTTGAACTATTCACGTCCTGCTGCTCAGATTCTTGGTCAATACTATCAGTTTATCCGTTTAGGATTCGAAGGCTACAAACAGGTGCAGAGCAACTCATTGCAAATAGCTCAGTATCTCCACGACGAGCTGGCTAAGATGCCGGAATTTGTAAACTACAGCGACGAAGTGCCTAACCCGATCGTGGTTTGGAAGATGAAACCAGAAGTTCAGGCTGCTGCTAAATGGACACTCTATGATCTGCAAGACAAGCTTCAGATGCATGGCTGGATGGT
>JAFLTU010000034.1 GCA_022509125.1 Muribaculaceae bacterium
AACATCATGATTACAAATGATACCCGTAATCTGATGCTTATTGACTTTGATAAGGCCTTCACGGCAAGTCAGGATTTAACGTCAGGCACTCCGTTGAACTTCGGTTCGGAGGAAGAAAATCTTACCAAAAGGCAGATGGATGTCAGGGGTGTCAGAAACATCTTAGAGAAGCTGTTGCAATATGTTGAATTGGATAGCTTGAAAGAGCGAATGGAAAAGGTTGTGGCATCTGCCGGTTCTCCGGAAGTGACCATTCCTGAATTATTGAAAATTTGGGAACAACCAATACAGCAACAATCTGAGGAAAAGACAAATTCAAAAAGATCAAATGCCGGATGGTGGATAGGTGGTATAATCGTCATTGCCCTGCTTGTAATCGTATGGTCCTATCTTCCTAAAGAATCTCCGGAAGTTATCGAACCTGAAAATATCCCTAAGGTTGAAAATCCTGAAATGACCATTATAGAAGAAGTAAAGACAGAGGAAAAGAAAAATCCAACCATGGATGTAATAAGCAAAGAAGAAGTAAGAGAAGAAAAGAAAGTTGCTTCTCCTGATTGGAATTTGCTTTTGACTTCTGATGTAGTTGAAATGAATAAATTGCTTGACCAAGTCTCTTCGGAAATCAAAACCGGTAAAATACAAAAGAATACAATCCCTATATTTGTATTGGACATTAATGATGCTATGAACGCTTTCAATAGGGAGGTAATAGACAAATATTCTTCTAAATTTCCGGGATTAGGCCGTGATAAGATAATGATGGCAATTTATGATAGTGAACCGGTGAAATTGATGGTGAAAAGAAGGGACGAGATTTTACAACGTCTAATAGAAGTCCAAGAGAAAGAAACCGAGGAAGAATCACCCGTCTCCATGGAAATGACACAAAAATTAGAAAGTCTACTGGAAAAAGATTTGAAAGAATACATAGACTTCCTTTTGGAGCTTAAAGAATCTTTGGACTCAACCGGTACAATTCCTTATGGTCGTCAAACCACTCATATGAAAATAACTAACTTTGAGATAGATTTTGATCATAAACTTTTTATAAAATATCTCGAAGAGTTCCCTTCTTTAACTAGTGTAGAAATTCATTACATGGCACATAAAACTCCTATTGTGGGAAGAATGGTTAACTTACGGGATACTATTCTGGCACGTCTTGACAAATAGGAATCAAGACAAAACTTCTATAGAAGTCAGACCACCGTTTTTAGCACCTTCATATGCTCCAAGATTCTTGCCTTCTCTTACTATTTCGGGAATATACAATGGAAACCCTTTCTCTAGATGGGTTATCTTCACGATGTCACCAGCGAGTAGATTTCGGCTGTTTTCGACATTCTCTATTATAAACCGGGAATCACCGACATATTTCAAGGAGAAAAGACGGTTAGGCAGATAGGTGATTTCAACAATGTCTCCGATATTAAGGGTGTCTGTTTCAATAGCATCCCTTTCATCAAAATCCGATATCACCACCTCATCGAGTTCCAAATCAAGTGCCAACGCACTATAATCCTTATAACCGAGAAATCTTGCGATTATATCCAGTGTGGAACGATGTGGTGTCCGAGGGTCGCTGGTAAAACCAAATAACCTTTTAAGAGTGGTTTCACCTAAAACCACTCCTGTTTCTTTTTTTATTGTCTCGGGTAACCATTTACCACAGGCTGTAGTGGTTATTGGCTGTTCTAATTTCACTTCAATCTTCTCAATTATCTTCTTGTCAAGCATAAAATTTGTATTTTAAGAAAGTCACCTTCGGGATCGGACCTATCACCACAACGTGATCGGAACTGTCCCGATGAAGTTTATGACGTAAAATTACATGATGGTTTATTGATATCCAAACTTTCTGCTCAAAGTGAACAATTTGAACAGAGGGAACAGAGGGTACAATAAAAATGACTTGCCGTATGCAACTCCGACCGGGTCAAAGCCCGGCAACTATGCATCCCGGCAAGCCATTAATTTATATAAAAATCGGGAGATAATTCTCATCCCAATTTGATCGGCAAGCGGACATTACTTGAAAAATATAAAGCCCATAAATGAATAAAGTTTTATGCAGGAAGGCTTCTACAGTTTAATATTCAAATGAGGAGCCTCCTAGGAATTCCCTAAGCAGGGAGGTGGAGGGAATCTGGTCTGCCGGAATCGGCTCAAAATAACTCAGGAGCTTCATGAGCCGATAGGCCTGGGCGTAGGCCACATTGTCGCGCGGCACTTCGCGCAGCAGCGGCAATGCATATTCCTTCATTACACCCAATTCGAATATAAGCGATGAATTAAAAGTGGCATCGGCATTCTCGCTGAAGGGGAAAATCCATTTCTCCTCTCCGCGTCTTACGCTGGGCCATCTCCGGATAGATTCCAGGGCTGAAGTCCTCCGATATTTATAGTCTCTGACGATGCGACGCAACAACCTATTGTCGCTCGTCGAAATCCAATTATGGTTGTCGATTTTAAGAGTGGTGAGAGCCGAGACATAAACTTTGTAGACGTTGTCGGGATTGATGGCATGGGTGAGCTCCGGGTTGAGTCCGTGGATACCCTCCATCAACAGCACATCATTTTCCTCCAGACGCATGGGTTTAGGTTTCTCCACTCTGCGGCCCAGCTCGAAGGAATAAGTCGGGATATTGACCTCCTCTCCGGCCAGCAGACGCTGAAGATCCGAATTCAGTCGCTTAAGGTCGAGGGCATAAAGCGACTCGAAATCGAAATCACCCGTTTCATCTCTCGGAGTCGACTCACGGTCTACAAAATAATCGTCGAGCGAAATCATCTTCGGTACTATCAGATTGGTTGCCAAATGGATAGCCAAACGCTTTGTGGAGGTGGTTTTCCCGGATGAAGAGGGACCGGCTACCAGGACAATTCCGGCAGTTCCCTCCTTTCGGCGATTGGCGATATCGGCAGCTATGTCGCCAATCAGTTTTTCATGCATGGCTTCAGCCACATTGATCAATCCTGCCGTCTTCTTGGCCAAAACCGCTTCATTGAGATCCCCCACGTTAGTCACTCTGATCATATAGTTAAACCGCAGTTGATCGGTGAAAGCCTTAAACATTTTTTCTCCCGGAGGATTCTTTTTGAGCCTTTCATCGGTTTCGGCGGTGGAATAGGGGAAAAGAAGAAATCCTGATTTATAAGGCCTTATGTCAAAATTTCTGAGGAAGCCGGTGGATGGTGCCAATGGCCCATAGAAACCGTCGGCAATCCCGGCGAGGTTATAGTAGGTTGTATATAGTTCGTGAAGGGTCTCAAGCAGTTTCACTTTTGCCTCAAGGCCCTGTTCGCGATACATCTCAATCACGTCTTTAGTGAGTCTTTCATGCCGTTTGAAGGGGATGTCTGATTCCACGAGCGATTGCATTCTCTCAGAAATTTTAGAGATATCCTCTTCATTGGGAATTATATTCTCCTCCCCTTTCATGAGGCGGCAATAGTGGCCTCCGGCAATTGAATGGTCAATCTTGAGAGTGGTGCCCGGCATCACTCCCGCCACTGCCTTATAAAGCAACATGCAAAGAGATCTCACATAGACCCGCCTTCCCGTGTCGCTTTCAGCCGGAAGAAACTCCACCTGCTTTGGCGAAAAAAGCGGAAAATTCAAGTCTTCGGTCTTGTTGTTGACGTAGGCGCAGATAGGTCGGAAGGGGAGTTCCGCATTTAAACGGGGTATCAAGTCAGCCACTCTTTCACCTCCCAACATCGAGAGATATTCTTTCGTATTTTTGCAATATATCTTCATAATCTTAACGAGTCAAAATGGGAGTATAGACAATTTGCTTGGTTGAGAAGAAAGGTTCCGAGAAATATGAGGAGACGGGGGTGACTTCCGAAATTTGAGAATAAAGGCCAAGCTCCCGGGTGATGTCACCTCCTTTGAGAGTTATAAGGCCGTTGGGAAGGGCGTTCTTTGACTCCGGAGAAATATTTTTGCGCGAGATCTTCACAAGCGTAGGTTGGTCGGTGACAGCCCTCGACACTACAAAATCAGCCGTCTCCTTACATTCACCCATGTCGCCATGTTGGAAGGAGACGTTTTGCAAACCCAGCTTTTCGGCAATCGTGCGAGCAACGTTTACCTTCTTGCCTACTCGGTCTATGAGATGAAATTTCACATCGGGAAACATCACAGCCAACGGCAGCCCCGGGAGACCGCCCCCTGTTCCAAGGTCGATTACCACCGTCCCCGGCGTGAACTGAATATATTTGGCAATGGCCAGGGAATGAAGTATATGGTTGACGTCTATATTTTCAATATCTTTTCGCGACACCACGTTCACTCCCTCATTTAATTCGCGGAAGAGTTGAGACATCTGTTCAAACTGCGACAACTGAAAATCGCTAAGCCCGGGAAAATATTTTTTTACAACCTCCATTATTTATTTTGTGAATCGAGAGTTTAAGTTGAGAATAAAGAAGCCTGGCGGGGAGATTATTTATTTTTTTGCTCCCATTTGGCTGCTTCCTGAAGGAAGAGAAGCCATCCGCGATGAAGATAGGCCATAATATTGGCATTGATATGGTCTGCCTGGTCGCTCTCCACCATCTCGCTGCGATAGTCGTCTATATGAGTGCCTCCAAGGCGGATTTCCGGGTGTTTCATATTTCCCAAGAGGCTCACTCCGAAGGGAAGATGGAAGGGGGATTTGAGCAAAGCAAAATGATAATACATCTTCCCTGAAGTGTTGTTGACTCCTCCCAGTTGCAATTGATAGTCGTCGAACGCCACTGTGAATGGATTAACCTGAAGAAGATTGTCATGGAAAGACCCTGTGATGCCGATATTCTCGATTTTTATTGGCTCGTCACCATCTATGAGCATCAGATGGGTGATCTTTTCTATCTTGCCGCTCCGGGCAAATTCCATATCGCTCCCTTTTATGTCAAATTTAGCACGCAAGGAGTTGGCATCCATAAACATATTCGGGAACATCTGAAAGCGACAGTCTATATCAGCGTTTAAAACTCCTGTAAAGTTCTTTATTTCGGGAGTCTTTTCCAATAGAACAGGGAAGGTTTGATAGAATGGAGAGAATGAGAAATTCTCCACTTTAGCCTTCAGATCCATGAAAATATTGTCGAGGTTGGTTGTGGAATAAGTCCAGTCGACCACAGCCCGGCAATAAGGGGTGCCGACGGTTAATTGGCTTAAGGTAGCTGCCCCGTTTCCGACATTGATCTTGGTCGATAGAGGTGAGAAACGGTATTGCATATATTCGGCCGAGTTGGCCTTCAGGGACACTTGGGCCTCAATGTTGCGGGGGATTGCCACGCAAACGGAGTCAGCTTTAGTGTAGGGCTGCATGGGGGCAACATAGAACACACTGTCTCTCCCTTGATCTACGAGAGCCCCGTAATAGCCCCATGAGAGTCGATTGATGTCCACGTTGGTGAAATTCACATCAGCACTGACCTTGAGGGGGGTCGCGCTATAACTAGTCAGGAAAGGCTCCAGGCCATCCAATTCCCCGCTCAATGTAAAGCCGGTGTTGGATATGTCGATATTTCGGGCAAAGAAATTGACTCGGTTAAGGTTGGTCGAGAGATCAAGCCCTCTGACAGTAAAAGGATAGAGATAAGCCGGCGACTTAAAATATGCGTATCCAACCTTCATTTCTGCGTCGAGATCCACCATACCCATAATCGTGGAAAGGATTCCTCCCCCCTCATATTCCACCACCAGTGGAGTGTGGTCTACCCTACCCGCTATCAAAGCATCGTCGCCAGAACTGGTGGGAGAAACAACCCTATAGTTTTGAGTGGGTCCTCCTGAGGCTATCATGGCTCCGTTGGCTGTCATGTCTAAATCTCTTGCCATTACATAATTCCCGGCCGATTTTGCTGTGAGTGTCGCGGCTTTGACTATCAAATCACCATACGGGTCAGGGTTTCCTTTGAGGGTATCGGCTGCGTTTAGGTCGATTTTTAGCCTTCCGATACCAAGCGTTGTCCCATTCGTCAATCCGGAGAGTGAGTCGGTTGTGAGTTGGAAAGCAAGACGTGTGCCTGAGTAATCATTTAAAGGATAAGAGGGCACATGAACCTTAAACTCCCCGTCGAAGTTTTTTGTTGTCATCAGGCTTCCCGAATAAGCTACGTCTAAAGATTTCGACTTAATATCTCCTTCAGCCTCAATATGCCTTAGTCCCCCCTTCCCATAATCGAGAACGAGGGCAGAAAACCCCATCCCTCCTCTTAGGTGGCCTTTCAATTTGGCAGCAGGATGCCCAACAAAATGGGTGAGAGTCTCCATCACATCGCTTTGGAATTCCATGATCCTCCCCTTCACAAATAAATTTGTCGAATCCATCTGATTCACAAAGAATCGACTATTTATCCTGACTCCCTCGCCAAACATTCTTATCCCTATTTCAGCATTATTACCCTGCGGATTTTCGGGATCAAATTTACCAACCACAGAAACCGTGAGGTCATCGGCCGAAAGAGGTTTCATCCCTTTGGGAAACATCTTTAGGAAGGCGTCGGCAATTCCTAAATGGAAATCAAAGGCCGGAAGGTCGAACCCTGTGGAATCGGTTGAGTCCGGCATGAACATAATTCGATAGGGGGAAAGAAGCCCTATTCCCAAATCCAAAGGAAGACTCCCCTCCAAACCATCCGGCAGAGTCATATATTGGGTTAGCTGAGGGGGCATCTGTCTAAACAACTCGAAGATGTCTCCTATCGTAACTCGTAATTCGGCCTTCTCCATATTGGCGCCGGCTTTCGTCACATCGATTTTCCCCGAAGCAGAAAAATCCATGTTATAGATGTTCAGATAAAGATTATTGAGAGTCAGAAGAAGATCGGGAAGACGGGGAACGACTGTGGCTTTAAACTTGAGAGGCAGACTCCCGGGTAGCTCAAAGTCGCCGTAGCGGCCGGCCACTTCACCATCGAAACCGATATCGTAACCTTTATCGGGGGTTTGAGTCAACAGAAAATATTCCATCAGAGCCTTAGCTTCCATATCTTGGGGCCGAGAGAAGAAGCTGAAATCGAGCGGCGGCTCTATCCTTAGTTCGGAGATGTCGATCTTCGGGACACTGTTGATCTCCGGCAACTTCCGGGAGATGTTGAAATTGGCCAAGGAATCGTCATAAATGACGATATTGACTTTTGGCCTCTCTATCTCGATGTTGCGGATATCCACTTTGTGATGAATCAGGGAGTGGACATTTACCTGTGCGCTTATTTTTTTAATAAATAATAGAGAATCGGAATTTTGAGGTAGCTCGGCAAGTTGTTCCGCAGAAAGCGAGTCGAGGCTTTTTGAGATAATGGCCAGGGAGTCAACCTCAAAATCGAGCCATGGATATGAGCTGAAAAGGCGATAATCAAGACGCCCGATCTTTATTTCGGCATCGAGATATTTCCCGGCCTCTTTTTCAATGATACCGGCGATGCGCTCCGGTTGAAGATGGGCAACGATGATCCATAGAGCGATGGCAGCAGCCACTACCAGCCCGGCAAGTGTCCAAGCCGATATCTTGAATGCTTTGATCCATCCTTTATGCTTCATATTGCTATCAAAAAGATTATAACCCTCATCTCCGGCCATTTATAATGCCGTCACATGGAAACAGCCCGTCTTATATTCATATTTCACTAGACATCGCCCATTTTTGCGCAGATCGTAAAGCACCTCCCCAAGCAAATTCTTCAGGTCTCCCTGATTAATCTGCCGGGTTTCATCAAGGCAATAGAAATTAGTGTAGGAGATGTCGAAGGTGGTGGCATATTGATGGGTTGATGAGTCGGTGGCGTTGACATTGACTCGCCTCAGCCGACTGACAGTCTCCGGAGTGCGAAGAAGGCTCGTCACCTTTATCCGGTAGCTGTCGCCCCCTCGAGAAGAGAGAGAGTCGATAAAGTTTCTGCCGATATCTTCAAGCAAGATTGCAGCCTCCGGCACCAGATAAGGCACAGAATGGCGCAGGGAGTCGATCTGATAGAATTCATTGCTCTCCACCTTCACTATTGGACGCCGCATGTTGTAAGCCGAAGCCAGGTCGGAGATCGGTTCGATGCCGAGACGTCGTGCAGCCTCGAGTTGAAGATAGTTGCTGTCGTTAAAAACCTGGCGTAGAGGGCCGATGTTCCTCACCCTAATGCTCCTCACTCCGGCCACGGGAGAATTGAGGGAGTTGGCACCTTCAACTTCCTCAAAGGTTGGCACTTCCTCTCCACCGATTGTCGCCTCCTCTTTATCCTTATTGCCGCAAGCCGACTCCCCTATCAAGATCCCGACTATAAGCAATGCACAAAGCCTGGGAAAC
The DNA here is from genome assembly GCA_022509125.1 of Muribaculaceae bacterium. GTDB lineage: Bacteria > Bacteroidota > Bacteroidia > Bacteroidales > Muribaculaceae > Lepagella. Next base: position 8,301 of record JAFLTU010000034.1, read on the forward strand.
AATTTATTCTTTAATCCTTCTGTCCGCATCTCAGCATGTGGTTCTCTTTACGCAAGCTATCGATTTCAGCACGATATCCATCGATTTCTCTCCGGAGCCGGTCGTTGTCTTCTGCAAGCCCAGCATTGCGTTTCATCAGTTCGTCGTTGCGACAGAAAAGGCGCTCCACCCTCTCCTCCAACTCCTCGATCCTGTGGTGATGATCATGGTGATGGTGCTCGCTCTCAGCGCTATGGGCCTGCTTATGGAAGCGGCTCAAAAGCTGGTTGAAGAGATCGCTGTCTGTCATCTCGGCCATCGTGGGGTCGCTTCCCTGGCGTTTGTCAACTACATAGTCGTTTAGATTCGTGAGACCGAAAATCTCACATAGCCTCTCTTCTTTTTCTATCGGAAGGGGACTCTTCCCGTTTTCTATGGCTGAGAGAAAACTTTGGGTCATCTGGAGCTGCTGAGCCAGTTCGCTCTGGCTCATTCCCTTCTCTTTCCTCAATCTTGATATATCAAATCTTGACACTTGATTTTATTTTTTGGGAATTAAAGTTTATAAGGACTCATTTTCAGGATCAATCCTTTGGAATCATGTGGTCTAAGTCCTGACCCGATGCCTTGATGAGGGCCGACGTGAGGGTCTGAAGGCTTGGAAGATCAAAATCGTCATACACCGAAGTGATGACTCCCGAAGGATTTGAAATATATATTCGTGGTATCCCGGAAGCAGCGAATTTTGAATATATTTCCCGATTTTCCTGAGCCGACCACGGCATCGTGAATCCATTCTCATCCCAATAACTCTTAATATCCTCGGCTGTTTCTTCTCGTGAAATGGGGATTATTTCCACTTCCGGAGAATCCTTAAAGGCAAGCCACAATTTCTCTACCACCGGGAGTTCACGTCGACAGTCGAAGCACCCTGTGTTGAAAAAAATAATAGCCGAAGTCTTCCCTTTCAGTCCGGAGGTCGACACAAGAGTTCCATTGTTCATAACCACACTAAATTCGGGCAACATATCTCCCGCTGCCAAATTCGGGCCATCCGGTTCTTTGTCGTTGACGCATCCTCCTATGGCTATGGAAAAGAACCCTATCACCACGAGGTAAAATATGGAACGAATCCGGCGGAAATTATGTGACATGAAAAATCAAATATAAGGGTTAAACAAAAAACAGCTTCGAGACAGCTCATAACCATTTCTTATACCGGAAAAACCAATAAGTAAGAAAAGTTACGGCCACCATCAAAAAGATGGCGAAAATATATCCAGCCGGCACTACCCAGCCATTTTGCATAGTCCAGACCCAATCCAGCTCAGGCATGACCTTGAAGTTCATGCCATAAATTGAAGCGATAAGGGTGGGAGGCATAAATATAACGGCTGCCACCGACAGGATCTTTACGATTTCATTTTGCTCGATGTTGATGAGACCCATAGCCGTGTCTTGAAGATAGTCCAGTCGGGCGAAACTGATGTCTCCATGGTTGATCAACGAATCGGCATCCTTGGCCATCAGAGAAACCCTCGACTCCGAATATTGGGGAAAACGTTTTGAACGCGAAATGCTGCTCAAAACCCTTTCGACATCATAGACATCTTCGCGTAGGGCTGTCGACTTTTCCTGCAATTCGTTGATTCGGTGAAGGATAGCCTTGTCGATATTGGTGCTGGAGGTTATCACTTTCGAAAGCCTGGTGATTTCGCGAGTAAGCAATTCTTCCATATCGGCCTCATAATCGATGACAGCCTCCAGAATTGTGAAAAAAACCTGGCTCCCGGTGGTATTCTCCTCCGGATTCAGCTTTATTCTGCGCCCCACGTCAATCAAGGCTGTGAGGTTTTGCTGATGATAACTCACCATCAACCCCCTGTTGAAGAGTATGAATGAAATGGGTTCTGTTTCGTAGGTTTTCCCTTTGTCGATATAGTAGTTGATATTGATGCGGATATCGTCGGGACTCTCCCAATATTTAGAGGTGGTCTCGATTTCCTCGGCCTGCTGACGTGTGAGCAGCTTTGTGTCAAGAAGTGACTCGGCAGCCTCCCTTTCCTCTTTGGAGGGAGCCGTCAGATCTATCCAAATCACCTTAGACAAATCAAGCTCGCCCAATTGCTGGGGGGTCACTTCGTAAACCACTCGGTTATCTTCCTTGAAATAAACCGTCACCATACCATCTACGCGATTTCTCTCAAAATTTTCGGCTCTTTTAGCCGGGACTCTCTGCCTATCTTTATTGAGGATTCACAACTTTCTTGCCGTTGATGATATAAACTCCGCCGGGAAGACCTTTAAGGTTGTCGCTTTCACCCACTTTCACTCCATTCAGATTGAAGACGCCTTTGGCTATAGGGCCCGTTTTGAGAGAATCAACCTTGGTCCCGTCGCCATCTTCTCCGGAACCATCCCCTGGCTCTTGGTCTGCCAAATAGATAGCCACTGTTCCGTTGCCCGCTATGTTATCGATCGCTACATCAACCGTGATATCTCCACCTTCCCATTCGGGATAAATCCAACAGATCGGCGAGCTTGCAAGCTCAAAGTCTCCAAGATATTCATTATCGGTGAATTCCACCACTGTTTCCTGGCCGCTTGCCGGACTTAAATATGCCATCCCCCATCCCCAAAGGTCGAAACAGAAATTGAATTCTCCGGCCGGGATATAGAAGGTACCAGTCAGAAGAGAGGGATCGTCCTCGTCTAATTTAAGCAACCATTCCTCACTGTTGCCATGTTGAAAATTATTGGGGGTTCCAACAAAAAATATATCATCAGCCTTTGCTGTGAAACCCATTGCGGCTGTCACTAAAGCAGCAATCGTTAATGCAAATTTCTTCATCTTTTTCTTAGGATTTAAGTCATCGGTCTAACCCCTATCCCGGGTTTTAGGACCGATGACTTTTTTATCAATTTATTATTTACGAATGATCTTTTTAGTTTTTACCGATCCATCCTGATAGTGGGTCTTCTTAAGGAAAATACCATGAGACGGATTGGCTATCCTGCGCCCGTGGAGGTCGAAATATTCAACGGAAATGGCTTCCATCCCTATTCCGACAGAATCCACTCCGGCGTCGGGAGTTATCTCTCCGCTATCAATGTCAAGGGTCACGAGGGCGCTCGTGGTGGTTTCTCCGTTATATTTATAAATTGTCTGAACGCCAAGTGTAGAGAAGCCTTCCACATAGAAGCCGATGCTGACGCTGTTGTCGGAAGGTTTATAGATGTCCCAGCCGTTGTTGAACGTGAGAGGTATTTCATCCATTTCCTCTGCCACGTCCCAATATATGTAGGCCGGATAACCGTTCATGTCAATAATCTCATCTTCAACAAATTCCCATTTATCTCCATCCACATAGACCGAATAGAAGATATTGTCGGTGTCAAGCAGGTTACCTTCGGTTGAAAGGCAAGGAATCGTAAATCCGAACGAGGAATACCCGAAGGCGTCGGTCTGAGAGTCGTCGAAGGCAAGCCCGTAGGGATTTTGAGGCGTCCCGTTGAAATCAGGTCTGTAATTCATCGTGAATGGGTCAATGATATCCACAAAAGAGACCTTCTCGGTGCCTGAATTGAAACAAAGGTAATATTCATGGTCAGCTGAAGTGAATGTATTGGCAGCAGGGTCGTAGATTAACCGGTAGCCCTCATTCTCCGGCGCCAGAAGCATATAGATCGCACTCGGGCTCTCCGGATCTGCCTCCTCCTCGAATTCCGGATTGACATAGACTTTCTTTGTGTAGACAAATGTCTCTTCCTGATAGATGCCCACATATTGATTCTGAGGGATTGTGATAATCTTTTGTCCGTTCTCTCCTTCGGAAAGATCGCCATATATCACTCCTTCCGGCACACTTTGACACATTCCTTGGAAATAGACCTTATCATTTTGAAAAACAACGCTTACAGGGAAACCATAATCAGTGATTACGAGACCATATTGTTGGGGCTCAGCATCGGAGGGCATCTCTTCCGGTTCTTCAAGAAAAGGAGTGTAGGTTTGATAAAAATCTGTGAATCCGTTCCATGCACCGTCGAAGTTTTCCTCCGGATTGGGATTTTCATCGGTCAGCACCACTCCCAGCACATGTTCCGGCAACATGATGCCACCGTCGTAACCTCCCGAGAGAGCCAACTTTACGCTTCCATCTGCGGCCAATTCATATTCGAAAGAGGTGATTGATTCGTCAACAATATAAGTGTTGCCATCTAATGCCGCGTTTGGGTTGAGCTTAAGCACCACCAGGTTCAATCCGTAGAGTTCATCGTCATACCATATCAGGGTTTGGGGCACAGGCACGGAGACCTTGTCGCCTGATTTTGTTCCCTTCACATAGGTCACCCCTCCATAAGGAGCATTGAAGAGAATATTGGCGAAATAAACATCATTGCCATCCCATACTATTGTGGCCGGGTAGGTCTGTTCATAAATCGACATTCCAAAGAGCCAACTATATGTTGTGCCCCCACATTCTTTTGAGTAGAGCTGAGGAGTGCCCGGAGCTTCTGTTATCACATCGCCGCGGTAGTGGGCAGCTCGTGTGGCCGGAGCTTTTTGGGTTTTATGGTCAATGCCGATAGCATTACCTTTGAATTTTGTAGTACCCTGTATGCCTTTGAGATTCTCATCCGTCACTTTCCCCGGGACATACTGCGAAGGGGTTGCCATCATAGCTCCTATTCCTAACACTAAGGATAGGGAGGCCAAACAATTGCGTATTTTCATAATATTCGATGGTTAGTTTTAATATTTAAAGCCGTTTACTATTTTAATGCTATTCAAGACTTTAAACTACAAATTTAAAATAATGCCGTTCAAATTGCAATTTTTTTAAGGAAATGGAAGAAAGACGGGGTCCGGGATGAAAAGGATATTTTTTTATCAATCAATATTTTAAAGGATAAAGCCAAGAATGTTAATAATAGTTAAAAAAGAAGGGAATGCTACTTATATTCCGGGGCTCTGATACCTCCTCCATAAGGCTTGGGAAAATTTTGAGATAACCGGCTCAAAAATGAATTATATGTGGATTTTTTCTTTAAATTTGCCTTTAAGAAACCAAAAAATATCACGATATCATGTTTAGAAAATTATTGACGTCTGTTCTCCTTCTTGCATGTCTTTTTACAGGAGGGTCAGCTTATGCACAGTTCAACCTCAAAAAGGCCGTGAGCTCTGCAGCCAAAGCTGTGCAGGCTTTCACACTCACAGATGCTCAAATGGCTGCTTACGTCAAGGAATCTGTCGATTGGATGGATGCCAACAACCCGGTTCTCCCGGCCGACAATCCTTACGTCGTCAGACTGACAGCTTTAACCGAAGGCATAACAAACGCTGATGGCATCCCTTTGAATTTCAAAGTTTATGACGTTGTCGATGTCAATGCATTCGCATGTCCCGACGGGAGTGTCAGAGTCTTTTCTTCTCTCATGGATATCATGGACGACGACCAGCTGATGGGAGTCATCGGTCATGAAATCGGCCATGTGATGAAACATCATTCCAAGAATGCCTTCAAGAACGAATTGCTCACAGGGGCTCTAAAGGATGCGATAGCTTCAACCGGAGGGAAAGCCGCAGCTCTGACGGAATCCCAGCTCGGTACTCTCAGCACAGCCCTGATCAACGCCAAATATTCACAAAAACAAGAGAAAGAGGCCGACGACTGCGGTTATGATTTCCTTGTGGCCAACGGTCGAAACCCTTGGGGAATGGTCATGGCCTTTGAAAAACTCCAAAGCCTCGAGGGAGGTTCGGGGAGCTCTTCCAATTTTATAGCCAAAATGTTCTCCTCCCATCCCGAAACTAAAGACCGTATCAAGAAAATGTCTGAGCGTGCTTCCAAAGACGGATACGAACGCCCGGCAGCCGAATGAGTCGGTAGTTTTATTTTGTATCACCCAAAAACCCATCCCACTATGTTGTTTGAAAGACTTACAAAGAAAGCGCAGGAACATCCCCAACGCCTTGTGCTTCCGGAATCAACAGAACCACGCACACTGATGGCTGCCGAGCAGATCATTGAAAAAAAGGCCGCCAACGTCATTTTTGTTGGCAAGAAGGAAGAAATTCTCGAAGAGGCTGCGAAACTTGGTTTGACCCACATCGGTGAGGCCTCCTTTATAGACTGCGACGACCATAAATGCACAGAAAAATATGCCGAGCTTTTCGCCGAACTCCGAAAGAACAAGGGAGTAACGCTACAGGACGCCCGTTATATTGTTAAAAATCCTCTCTACTTAGGCTGCCTCCTTATAAAAGCCGGCGAAGCCGACGCAATGGTGGCCGGTGCACTCAGCCCCACATCCAGTGTGCTGCGTGCCGCATTCCAGGTTCTTAAAACCAAACCCGGAATTTCAGTTGTCAGCGGTGCTTTCATCATGTTGCTCCCGGAAAACTGCGGTTTCGGCGACCATCACATGCTCGTGTTTGCCGATTGCGCAGTAATCCCCGACCCCACAGCTGAGGAGCTCGCTCAGATAGCAATCGCTACGGCCAAAACCACCAAAGACATCGCCGGCCTCGACCCCGTTGTGGCCATGTTGACCTTCTCCACAAAAGGAAGTGCCACCCATCCAAGGGTTGACAAGGTGAAGGAAGCGCTCGAAATTGCCCATAAACTAGATCCCACCCTCAAACTCGACGGTGAATTGCAGAGCGATGCCGCAATCGTGCCTTCCGTAGGGAAACTGAAGGCCCCGGAAAGCGAAGTGGCCGGCCATGCCAACACCCTCATCTTCCCTTCGCTCGAAACCGGAAATATCGCTTATAAACTCGTGCAGAGACTTGCAGGAGCCGGAGCTGTTGGCCCTATTCTTCAAGGACTTGCAGCACCCGTCAACGACCTAAGCCGTGGGGCTACAGTGGAAGATATTGTCAACACTATAATCGTGACCTGCAACCAGGCTATCGGCGACAAAGGTCTTTAATTGGTGGTCGCGTCCCGGTTAACGAATGACGATTTACAAATGAAAGTTTATTGCGGACATCCAAGTCTTTTATCTAAGGGGGGAGCACTAAACTAAAACCTAAAACTCAAAACTATGAAAATTCTCGTGTTAAACTGCGGCAGCAGCAGCGTCAAATATAAACTTATCGATTCCGACAGCAAGAAAGTATTGGCAGAAGGTGGAGTGGAAAAAATCGGTCTCCCCGACTCTTTCCTGAAATATAAAAAACCCGACGGCAGCAAGGAGGTTATCGAAACCCCGATGCCCACGGCCAAAGAGGCTGTGAAAAATATCCTCGATTTGCTCACTGATCCCGTCAACGGTGTGGTGAAACATCTCGACGAGATCGAGGCGGTCGGCCACCGCGTGGTTCATGGAATGGAGGATTTCAGTGAGTCGGTGTTGATCACACCGGAAGTCATAGAAAAGGTGAAAGAGGCCTATAGCGTCGCCCCGCTCCATAATCCGGCAAACGTCACAGGAATCGAAGCGGTTGAATCACTGATTCCCGGAGTGCCGCAAGTGGCTGTCTTCGACACGGCTTTCCATCAGACCATGCCGGCAAAAGCCTATATGTATGCCCTCCCCTATGAGCTTTACGAGAAATACGGCGTGCGCCGCTACGGCTTCCACGGCACAAGCCACCGCTATGTTTCACGCCGCGCCTGCGAATTCTTGGGCCTCCCCTATGAGAAGCAGCGTATCATCACCTGCCACATCGGCAACGGCGGTAGCATCACGGCAATACGCGACGGCATCAGTGTCGACACTTCAATGGGACTAACACCCACTGAGGGTTTAATGATGGGAACCCGTTCGGGAGATGTAGATCCGGGAGCCCTCATCTATATCATGGAACGTGAAAATCTTGACGCTAAAGGCCTCAGCAAGTTGGTCAACAAGCAGAGCGGTGTCTTGGGAGTGTCAGGTATCTCAAGCGACATGCGTGATATCGAGGAGGCTATCGCCAAGGGAGATGAAAAGGCTAAACTCGCCCTCGAAATGTATGAATACCGCATCATTAAATACATTGGACAGTATGTTGCTGCGCTCGGCGGTGTCGATGTAATCGTATTTACCGGCGGAGTGGGTGAAAACCAAATCAAAACCCGCGAAGCCATCTGCAAACAATTCGCATTCCTTGGAATCACATTCGACGCAGAAGCCAATAAGACTCGTGGCGAGGAGATAGAAATCTCCGGCAAAGACTCCAAAGTCCATGTGGTCGTTATTCCAACAGACGAGGAACTTATGATCGCCCAAGACACAGCCGCAATCGTAGGGAAGTAAATTTGTAAATAAAAAAATCATTCACTAACTTTACAATTCTTCAACCATTTAAAATAAGCAACCTTAAAATTTCAGACATGATAAAAACTTATTTTACTACCCTGTTGGCAGTGATATTCTGCGTTGCCGGAATAAAGGCGCAGATTATCTATTCCGAACCTGCGCCTCTGCAATTGGCTTCCCAGGAGGTGACGGTCTTTTTTAATGCCACTGGTACTCCCCTAGCCGACAAGCCGGCTACAACTAAGATCTATGCCCACACCGGTTATGCGATCAATGATCAACCTAACAACTGGATTGCCGCACCATCTTGGCCTACCAATACCGATAAATATGAGTTGAACTACGTCTCCGAAAACCTCTGGCAACTCTACATCGGCAACATCATGGAATATTACGGCATCTCGAATCCCGAGACCAACGTGACAAGCCTGAATTTCGTGTTCAGAACTGCCGACGGAAACACCAAAACGGTCGATCTGTTTCTTCCAGTTTATTCATCCGGTCTGCAGGTCTTTGTCACCAGCAATCTCTCCGGCTCAATTATCACTGAAGAGACTGCTTATGTCAAACTGACAATGAGCACCACAGAGCCCGCTGACTTGCAGCTACTCGTCAACAATCAGTCGATTGCAACTGCCTCCAATGCCACAACCCTCTCTAAGGAATATCTTTTTCCTGCCGTTGGTGACTACACTGTCACAGGCAAAGCAACTGCCAATGGAGAGACTGTCAGCGAAGACCTGCTCCTGACTTATTTAAGATCGTCTCAACAAGTAGACTATCCCGGAGGTACCCCAAAGATGGGACCTGTAGCCAATGCCGACGGTTCTGTCACTTTCTGTCTGGGGGCCCTCGAAAAGGAACAAGTGATGATTGTCGGAAGCTGGAACAATTACGCTTACTCCGTTGACCAAGTGATGGACTACCAAGACACGGAAAACGGCCGCTATTTCTGGACCACAATCTCCGGTCTTGATCCCTCGCAAATGTATATCTACTATTTCAATATCGACGGTGGCCTTTATATGGTGGGTGACCCCTACGCTCGACTTGTGCTCGATCCTTGGAACGACCAATATATCGACAACAACACCTTCCCAAACCTCCCCGAATATCCTAAAGCTCAAATCAATGGTCTTGAGGTGCCGGTGGCTGTCTATCAAGGCAACATTAACGACTACGACTGGCAAGTGGAGGATTTCCAGGTGGAAGACCGCCAGAACCTGATTATCTATGAACTACTTTTCCGAGATTTCACCGGAACTGAAGGGCAGGCGAAAGGAAACGGCACAGTTCGCCAGGCTATTGAGAAATTCGATTACATCCTGCAATTGGGTGTCAACGCAGTGGAACTCCTCCCCATCATGGAATTCAACGGCAACATCTCATGGGGCTACAACCCCAACTTCTATTTCGCTATCGACAAGGCCTACGGCACCCCCAACGACTATAAGGAATTCATAGATCTTTGCCACCAAAACGGCATAGCCGTGATCCTCGACATGGTCTTCAACCAGAGCGATGGCCTCCATCCTTGGTATCAGATGTATTCTCCCGGTAAAAATCCCTATTATAACCTGAATGCTCCGCATGCATATAGTGTGCTAAACGACTGGAACCAGGGAACTGCCCAAGTGCAGGAACAATGGCAAGATGTGCTCCACTATTGGCTCAAGGAATATAAATTCGACGGTTTCCGGTTCGACCTCGTAAAGGGACTCGGACTCAACAGTTCTTATGCCAACGACAGCGAATCGGCCACAAATGCCTACAACAAGAGCCGAGTTGAAGAAATGCTCTCCCTTCAGGCCGCTATCATTGAAGAATATCCCGACGTGATTTTCATTAATGAAAACCTCGCAGGGGCAAAGGAAGAAAACGAGATGAGCGACACCAGCTACGAGCTCTGGGGCAACATGCAGATGAACTGGGCCAACCTCAATTTTTCCGCCTGTCAGTTTGCTATGGGTTATCAGAGCGACAGCAACCTCAACAGGCTCTACGCCCCCGATGACAACCGCACATGGGGTTCGACTGTTTCATATTTGGAGAGCCACGACGAAGAACGCCTGGCCTACAAACAAAACGAATGGGGTGTAGACGGCGTGAAAGGCAATGTCAAAGTTAGCATGCAGAGATGCGCTTCTACGGCTGCCCAGATGCTAATGGCTCCAGGTTCCCATCTGATCTGGATGTTCTCCGAAATGGGTAATGCGCAAACCACTAAAAACGGGGGCGGAAACAATACATCTCCCAAGAAAGTGGATTGGGCTCTCCTCAACGAACCCAACCACCGCGGTCTCTTCAACAACTATTGCCAGATGATCGAAGTCAGAATGAAGAACCCCGAATTCTTTGCTCCGGATGCCGATTTCACTATGAATTGTAAGTCTGCCAATTGGGCCAACGGACGCACGATCTATTCTAAAGTGGACGGAAAGGAATTGCTCACATTCATCAATCCTAACGTCTCGGGCGAGAACCTCACCTTCAACTATGAATTCGCAACACCTGACAACGAAGCCTATAAGATTCTGGTGAAATCCTACGATTCAATGCCCTCCTTCGATGCACAGGCAGGCACTGTCTCGGTGGCACCCAACTGTTTCGTGATAATCGGTAGCGCCGACCTTGAAGAGAGCGGCGTGGAGGCTATTCAAGCCGACAGCAAAGCTTCGACTCTCATGGCTCACGGAGATAATGGCAAGGTGATTGTCAACCATGCCGATGGCATCGTATCTGTCTACACCCTTGACGGCAAAATAGCCGGACAAATCAACGGGCAAGGGTCTATCCCTGCATCCCCCGGCCTCTATATCGTGAAGTGCGGTAGTCAGACCCTCAAGGTTATCGTGAGATAAATCAGTTTCCCCGACGCATAAATCGAAAGATGACTCCCACGGGAATCCACCACTCAGCGGCCTTGCTATCTTCCCGGATAGCGGGGCCGTTTCATAATTCCTTCCCTTCGGTCAGGAATTATCGACATTGACAACGGAAATAGGAAACATTTCGAGTTAAGAAAATAAACGCGACGTCGTATGGCTAATATGCTATATCTGGTTTTAGTAATAGTCGTTGCCCTTTATTCCTTGGCATCAGGCTTTCGTCGCGGAATCACTCGTCAACTTGGAAGTCTCCTCGGATTCGCCTTCGGGGCCGTAGCATCAAGAGTGATCACCCCGGCCTTATCCGACTTCGGATGGGGAGCCCAAATGAGCCAAGCCTCGGAATTTGCCCATTTCACTTCAAACCTCCTTTGCGCTTCCCTGGTCTATGGCATCGTCTATGCTCTCTTTATGCTACTCAATCCCATTATTAGGAGTGCTATGTCGGTATTCAATGTCGGCATGTTCAACCGTCTTGTCGGGGCTTTCTTTACGATGGTAAAAAATCTCCTGTGGATATCAATTCTCCTGAATCTCTATTTGTGCCTTAGTCCGGGAAGCGACCTAATGAGATATGAAGAGGCCAACGACGGAAATCTCGTAGCCGCCGTCATGGGCATGACTCATGGCATCCTTGGCTGTTACGATGCCGAAGATTTCGCCCATTTCTATCAGCTCAGAGAGGCTAAACGAATCAGTTAATCTCCAAGAAGGCAGGGTCGGGAACTTTATAAGCCCGGAGAATGTTATTATATTGGAAAGTAATTTGTAAGAAAGCATTAAAACGCCCTATAAGTTAAAAAAGAGCGGAAAAATAAGTGAAGTAAATTATAGGAGATGTTAAAGATAAAAGAGCTCAAAGCCGGTATCGACGGCAAGGAGATATTGAAAGGCATCAACCTGGAGGTGAATGCCGGTGAAGTCCATGCTATCATGGGTCCAAACGGATCCGGGAAATCCACTCTCTCAATGGTGCTGGCTGGAAACCCGGCTTATGAAGTCAACGGAGGGGAAGTGGAATTTTGCGGACGATCCCTCCTTGATCTTCCCCCCGAGATCAGGAGCCACGAAGGCCTTTTCCTCGGGTTTCAGTATCCTGTGGAAATCCCCGGGGTCTCTATGGTTAATTTCATGCGTGCAGCCGTCAATGCCAAAAGAAAATATTTTGGGGAACCTCCTATGAGTGCCTCAGAATTCCTCAAAATGATGAGGGAAAAACGCGCAGTCGTCGAACTCGACAACACTCTTGCATCCCGTTCGGTCAACGAGGGTTTCTCCGGAGGAGAAAAGAAGAGAAACGAAATTTTCCAAATGGCTGTGCTCCAACCAAAACTCGCCATCCTCGATGAGACTGACTCGGGCCTCGATATCGATGCCCTGCGTATTGTGGCCAACGGAGTTAACAAGCTGCGCTCCGACAATAACGCCACAATCGTCATAACCCACTATCAAAGGCTCCTCGATTATATCAAACCCGATTTCGTCCATATCCTATATAAGGGGAAAATCGTTATGACCGGTGGACCCGGCCTCGCACTCGAACTCGAGGAAAAGGGCTACGACTGGATCAAGAAAGATGAGGACTGAAAAATTTTCAGAAGGTCTGAAGAATTTAGATTAGGATTATATAAGAATGGATTCCCTTGATCAATATATCAGTCTCTACAGAGATAATAAAGCCCTGGTAGACCAAGGGGGCTGCCCCCTCCTCAACCGTCTACGCCCCGAAGCTTTTGAGATTTTGGAGCATACGCAGTTACCTCCTAAAGGAGCGGAAAACTATGAGACGATCGACCTCTCAAAGCTTCTGGCCCCTGATTTCGGGGTTAACCTTGCCAGGGTAAACATCGACGTCAATGCCGGGGCTGCCTTTCATTGTGGCGTGCCTAATATGACTCGGGCAATGTTTTTTTTCCGCAACGATCTTTATGCCGAGGCTGCGGGATGCCGCGAGGGATTGCCACCAGGCCTCTATGTGGGAAGCCTCAAAAGTTTCTCTTACGAATATCCTGAATTGGCCGCTAAATATTATGGCCAAATAGCCGACATCCGAAATCCTCTTGTGGCTCTCAACACTCTTCTTTGTCAAGACGGCATTGTTATCTGGGCCAAAGAGGGAGTGAAATTCGACAAGCCTATCCAGATTGTCGGTATTCTGGAAAACGGAATGCCACTAATGTCCGTCAGACGGCTATTGATAATAGCGGAAAAAAATGCAGAGTTAAAGGTGCTTGCCTGCGATCATACTCAAAACGATTCCGTGGAATTTCTAAATCTTCAAACCACAGAGATCTATGCCGCTCCCGGTGCCTCTGTCGAATTGGTAGAGATGGAGGAATCTTCTGAGCAGACCTCTCGGCTCTCTTGCGTTTATTCTTCCCAGGGGGCAAATAGCGACGTGTCGGCCGTCGGAGTGACCCTCTTCAACGGAGTGACCCGCAATGAATATCATTGCGGATTCCAAGGCGAGAATGCCCGACTAAGGCTCACCGGCATGGCTATCGAGGACCTCAATCGCCAAATCGACACATATTCTTTGGTGGAACATTCCCTGCCCGGTTGTCATACGGAGGAACTCTTCAAGTATGTGGTTGACGACCATGCCACAGGCAATTTCAACGGCCTGATTAGAGTGGAGAAGGGGGCCTCAAAGACCGAGGCTTATCAAAACAGCCGAAATATCATCGGCAGCGACGGAGCCAGGGTTTATTCCAAGCCTACCCTGGAAATTTATGACGACGACGTCAAATGCAGCCATGGATGTGCAATAGGACAACTCGACGAAAAACAGATTTTCTATATGCGCACTCGAGGCCTCTCTGAAGCAGAAGCAAGATTCCTTCTAAAGCAAGCATTTATGGCCGACGTGATCGAGTCTATTTCAATGCCTGATTTCCGACAAAGACTCCACTCTTTGGTGGAACGTCGCTTTGCCGGTGAATCAAGAGACTGCACTTCCTGCAAAAAATTCGTATGCAAGAATGATTGACATTTCCTCCTATGACTATCTTCGGCAATCAGCTTCAGAACGCAAACCCGATGTTGCCGAAATACGCAAACATTTCCCAATCTTGGAGCGACAGATTGAAGGGAAGCCTATGGTCTATCTCGACAACACAGCAACGTCTCAAGCCCCGATGGAGGTGGTCAGGGAGATTGAGCGTATCTATACACATAGTCGGGCTAACGTCCATCGCGGTGTCCATACTCTTTCCCAGGAGATGACTTCATTCCAGGAAGAGAGCCGGGAAAGAGTCAGGGAATTTATAAATGCCGATTCTATCGAGGAAATTGTTTTTACCCGAGGAGCCACCGAATCAATCAATCTCGTGGCTAATTCATTTGGCTCCTTTTTGAAAGAAGGCGACGAGATTATCCTGACAGTCATGGAACACCATGCCAACATAGTGCCTTGGCAATTGCTCAGAGACCGCGCAGGAATTGTGATTAAAGTGGTGGATATCAACAGTCGGGGGGAATTGGACATAGAAAATTTTAAATCTCTCTTTACGGAGAAGACACGCCTGGCATCATTCTGCCATGTCAGCAATGTGCTGGGTTCTATCAATCCGGTGAAGGAAATGACCTCCTTCGCCAGGAGTCGAGGCGTGGTGACCCTTATCGACGGAGCACAGGCTGCTCCTCATCTGAAGATCGACGTAAAAGACCTTGATTGCGATTTCTATGTATTCTCAGCCCATAAAATGTATGGACCCTCAGGGGTGGGAGTGCTTTACGGGCGTAAATCTTTGCTCGAGAAGATGCCACCATGGCAGGGAGGTGGGGAGATGATTTCCATTGTCACTTTCCCACATACTACCTTTGCCGATCTCCCCTTCAAATTTGAGGCAGGAACTCCCGATTATATAGGTATCGCCGCTTTCTCCAAGGCTTTGGAATTTATCAACGATATCGGACTTCCTGAAATTGAAAAACATGAAATGACCCTTTGCCGTATGGCAGAAGAGGGACTGAGAAAAATCCCGGGTATTAAAATTTATGGTGAGTCACCTGAAAAGGGTCCTGTGATATCTTTTCTTTTAGAGGGGGCGCATCCCTATGATCTCGGGATGCTGCTCGACAAACAGGGAGTGGAGGTGCGCACCGGACATCATTGCGCCATGCCCCTCATGGAACGCCTCGGTATCCCCGGCACGGTCAGAGCCTCCTTCGCTATCTATAATAATGAAGAGGATGTGGCCCGATTCATATCCGCAACACAACGAGCAGTCGCAATCCTCTCCTGAATAAACAATTGGGAAATCGTTAATCTTAAAATATTAAACCCCCAATCTTATTTCTTAACTCTTAATTTTCTTCTTTCTGCCTCCAATTCTTCGGCATATTTATTAGGGAAGGAAAATTTCTCCTTCGGACGACTCATCGCCCAAATGACCAAAGCGCAGCCGAGCAATACAAAGGGAATACTAAGCAGCTGCCCTTGGTTTATGCCATAGTTTTGGATCATCTCCAGTTCCCAGTCCACTTGCACATTCTTGATATATTCGATGAAAAACCGGGGAAGGAAGATGCCTATGAAGAAAACTCCGGTGATCAGGTATGGGCGTTCCTGTGCATTCTTTTTCCAATACATCCACATAAGGAGGGCGAAAAGTATGAAATAGCATGCAGCCTCATAGATCTGGGTGGGATGTTTGGGCACAGTCTCCCCGTTTCTTTCAAACACAAATCCCCAGGGAAGGGATGTTTCACCCCCATATATCTCGCTGTTCATAAGGTTGCCTAATCTAATAAGACCTCCCACTAATGCGATGGCTATCACAAGTTTGTCAAAGGTCCAAGAAGCCGGCTTCTTAGTGACAAACCAAGAAAATAGGAAGACAGCTATAATGATGGCGATTGTGCCTCCATGTGAGGCCAGCCCACCGTTCCAAACCTTTGGAATCTCCGAGAGATGCTGGGAATAATAGCCCCATTCATAAAAGAAGACGTGGCCAAGTCTCGCCCCGATGATGGTTGCCACTACCACATAGGCCAACAGGATGCCAAGCCATTTTTCCGGCGCACCTTCATGGCGAAACATGCGTGCCACAATGTTATAGCCGATTATGAACCCTACGGCAAAAGCCAGCCCATACCATCTCACGGAAAAGGCGCCCCAGGAAAAAAATTCCGGACTGGCGTTCCAATTGATGAAATCTAACATTTTGTTGCCCTGATTTTTAACAAAAAATTGGGGATTCGAGTCTAAAACAATTGGAGAAGCTGGAGCTCATCGAAAATCTCGCGCCCCGAAAGATTGCGTTTCAGTGATATTATGCGCGCAAACTCGTCGATGGCCGGATGAAGCCGTGGATTCCGGAAAAGCCGCATAGCCCGGTTCAAAGCATGATCATAGAGCTCTCTAACCTCATCGCTTTCAAGGTCGCAAGCGTCTTTCCCCTCCTCTTCCACAAGATTATAAACCTCGCGGAGGATCTCTTCGGGCACTTCTCCCTTCTGTCTCACAAGCGATCGCGACAGGATGTTGCCCACTACCATTGAAGTGGTGATATGAAAATTGGCCACAAGATTATCCCATGTAGATTTCGGGGATATCGAGGGACTGCCGGAAAAATAATAGGCATGGGAGAATTCCACCATTGGTCCATCCGCGTCGATGCTGACATTGGCAACCCTGTCGATGGCATCTAAATTTGCCAGAGCCACCAGCATGCCGGCCAGACCGTAGGCCCGGTCGTCTTCATTAAGATAGGATAAGGAGAATTTTTGCTCGCTCACTGTTGAAGAATTTTAAGACCTGTCGTTAAAGGAAAAGACCGGGACTTTTCAGAGCCTCCGGCCTTCGGATATGTGGGTAGTCCATAGCAGAGTCGAACTGCTCTTTAGAGAATGAAAATCTCTCGTCCTA
>JAFLTU010000035.1 GCA_022509125.1 Muribaculaceae bacterium
GCATCCCAATCGAAATCTTCAATCGGGGTTTGAACTTTTGATTCGCTCATTAAAAAATTGGTTAATAAATAGGGTTAATGATTCTCTGATAAAGGCCTTTTCAACCTCTAATTTGCAAAATTAAAGAAAAATCCCCATTTCTGCAAATGAGGAATTTAACCTTCTGGCCCACAACTTAAAACATTCCGAACTATGCTTCTCGACTCATGCCTTTAACTTCCCTTCACAAGGCCAACATCTCTGTTTCCCGAGCGAGCATCTGGAGATATTGATGGCGATCTTCCTCTACCATCTCGTCGAATTTTTCAGCATTTACTTTTATATGGGTCTCATGTTGGCGCCACCATTCGTCGAATCTCCTTGCTACCCATTCTTTCTGAAGCTCATCGTATCGGGCATAAGCCTCTGCACATATTTCTTCAGCTTCTGCAATTCCCTCTGCTTCCCTGATACGATCGAGATATCTTCGAGGCATGATAAGCCCACCAAGGTCAAGCCATTCGTCCGGGTTTTCGCCGTCGCCTTCCGGTATATTCTCATCTTCAAGAACAACGGACATGTATTTGAAAATAGCCAGATTATAGAGGTTTTTGGCCCGTTCAAGGGCAGCTCGGGTGAATTTCATGCCTTTATATCTCATGAAAAGATCATCGTCGGCCGGACGTGTCAGTAGGTCTTCAATTGTGTGAATCGCCTTCAGCATTGTGTCTACCGTGAAAGGGTTCAAGACATCGAAGGTGATTTTATCATAAAGAGGTAGTTTGCGTTTGAGCCGTCGGTCTCGATTGGGCCATTTCATCTCATCGCGTAGAAGTCCGCAGGAACGAAGCATTACAGCGGGCACCACCACTGTTGCACCTCGCTCGTCACCAAAAAGGTATGAGAAAGGGAATTCCGATGAGTCGGGATGGGTCTTATGAGAACCCATTAATAGAGAGAAGGCTCCGATTTTGGCCCCTAACATCAAATAGGACCCGGAAGCGGTTTTGACTCCACGTTCAAGAAGACCCCAATGCACCGGGCCAAGTTTATACATATGATTGCTTTGGTTGGTGGTAGAACCGGCATTCATGAATGAAGTCTGACAACCGATCAAAAGGGTTCCCTTGTGCATGCTGACAGTATATGGACCTGCAAGAAGGGCATGGCTCTCGCCATTTTCCATTGTGGAATTTGCAAAGAAGAGGGATTCCTGAGCACTGAACCCATGTGAAATTTCTACCCCTTGTCCCACATAACATTTGAAAATGGCTGCTTTAGATTCGAGCCTTGCATCCTCGAGGATGAAATCGGCTGCTTCCACGCCGCTTCCTATTCGGGTGAAACATTTGCCTGGAGAGGCATTGTTTATGACCGATCCGTTGGTGAGCCTGGCGGCTCCATCAATAACCACCTCTCTTCCTACACTCACATTTTTTAGAGGACCGGAATTGATTATAACGGCTCCCTCTCCGATTTCGGCCGGAGTGGCTCTTGAATCAATAAAATCTCGTATGGTCGGATTCAAACGACATTCAAGCCATTTTGGATCCCTCGCCATAAGGGTAGCCATTTGTGAGGATAGACCCGGATAGATAGGCACATTTCTCGACCCTGTTTCATCAAGCACGGCAACCATTACTCCGACTCCATGCATCGACTCAGGTTCGAATTCCACTGAGGCCACATTTTCAATCCTGGAGCCGCGCCTGATTGTCAGACCTCCAAGACCTCCGGGAATGTCGCGAAGCACAACTCCCGAGCAAATGGCTACCGCTCCTTTGAATCTAACATTGACAATATTAGTCAGATCGAGATCCGGTTCGATGAGAATGTCAGCCCAATTTACGGCCCGGTTCCCGTTTTTCTCCAATAGAGCTATCTCCTTTTCCGAGAGCTTTCTAAATTCTGTTTCCTCCCTTTCCATCTCACATATCTTCTGAGGAGTCTTCATTCAAGTCTTCATCATATTTCTGGAAAAGAAAATCATTATAAGGAAATCTCTCCGCATGTATCTCCCTTGCCTTCTCATAGAGGAGATTTTTTAGAGCATCGATATTTATATGTTCTTTTGCAGAAATGAATACGCAATTATTTGCCATCTTTGCCATCCAGGATTCCCTGAAAGATTCGAGAGAAATATTTTCTCTTGATGATGGAGTCAGGTCGTCTTCATCCTTTGGGTTATAAGAAAAAGCGTCGATCTTGTTGAAGACCATAATCACAGGGATAGGTTTGTCGCCACAAACCTGTCTCAAGGTTTCATTGACCACTTCGATTTGATCTTCAAAACCGGGATGGGAGATATCTACCACATGCACCAGAAGATCTGCTTCCCTGACCTCATCGAGTGTTGACTTGAAGGAGTCGACGAGATGGGTCGGAAGTTTGCGGATAAAACCCACGGTGTCGGTCAGAAGGAAGGGGAGGTTGTCGATAATCACCTTCCTCACTGTTGTGTCGAGAGTGGCAAAAAGCTTATTTTCGGCAAAAACGTCGCTCTTGCTTAGGAGGTTCATTATAGTGGACTTACCTACGTTGGTGTAACCAACCAAGGCTATTCTTGTCAATTTGCCACGGTTTTTTCTTTGCACACTCTTCTGGCGGTCGATATGCTTTAGTTCCTCTTTCAAGCGCGATATCTTGTCGAGGATTATACGGCGGTCAGTTTCAATTTGAGTCTCTCCGGGACCTCTCATACCGATACCGCCTCTTTGTCTCTCCAAGTGTGTCCACATTCTGGTGAGCCGTGGAAGAAGATATTGGTACTGAGCAAGTTCCACTTGAGTGCGTGCTGTGGCTGTCTGGGCTCTTTTGGCGAAGATGTCGAGTATAAGGCTTGTGCGGTCGAGGATTTTAACCTGGAGTTCCTTTTCAATGTTGGCCACTTGTTTAGTGGAGAGGTCGTCATCAAAAATGACCAAGCCAATTTCATTGTCTTCCACATATTGCTTGATTTCCTCCAGTTTCCCTTTACCAACATAGGTGCGGGGATTAGGATAGTCAAGTTTTTGCACAATTTTCTTGACAGGTTCTGCTCCGGCCGTTTGGGCAAGGAAATCGAGTTCGTCAAGATATTCCTTCACCTTTGCTTCATCCTGACGCAGTGTCACAAGACCCACAAGTAAAGCTTTTTCGTTAGCCTCTTTATTTATTATATTGTCTTCAATCATTTTCCGGGGTTTCTAAACAATGAGGCAGGGCCGATTTATGTCTCCCCTGCCTCCATCATTATATTATATTAACGAGTGGAACGCTCTTATGGTTTATTTCATTTTATTATAACGGGCATTAAGACCTTCGATAACCTCGGCCGTGATGTCCAACGCCGGGTTAGAGCAAAGTGTGGCGCCTTTAAGGAAAATGGCGTCGTAACCTTTGGTCATGTTATAATCGTTGATGAATGCCATTATCGAGTCTGTCACTGTCTGGCGTCCTTGCTGGTCGGCTATTAGGATAGTGTTTTGCAAGTTGGCGATTGCCTTCTGGGCGTTCTCCTGCATGTTGCCGAGCTGTTGGATGTCCTGATTAAGGGATTGTTCTGAAAAATATCCATTGTTCTGGCGTTTCTTTTCCACGTTGGTGGCAAAAGCCTGGATGGAATTTTGGTGACGCTTCACTTCGTTTTCGTAGTTGCCCTGAAGTCGGAGCATTTCGTCGCTATAATCTTTGGCAAGATTATAATAGACAAAAACAGTGTCAATATCTACAAATCGATAATTAGGGAGAAGAGAGTCAGCTTTTGCTATTATGCTTGAAATTTTGTCTTTTGAATAGGCTTCCCCTGACTCTTTTTTGCCGCAAGCAACGGCTGTTAAACAGACCAGGAGGAATAATAATGCGTTGATTGAAAAAAACTTTCTCATCGTTGGGATTGTTTGCTTTTGCTTTTCTGTCGTTTGCAGTTTAGATTACCTTACTTTATGCAAAATTAGGAAAAAAAGTGAAACTGAAAAAGTAAGTTTTGCATAAAAGAAAAAAATGACTACTTTTGGGAAATTAAAAGGCAGCGGGAAAATCGCTTGGCCATATAAAAGAGGGAAGGAAATATTCCCAAGATAACCTAATACGAATACCGATGGAAGTTAAAGATTTACAGCCCACGTTAGTGTGGAGCGCCTTTGATGAGATCACTAAAGTGCCGCGTCCTTCGCGCCATGAAGACCAGATAAGGGCCTATCTACTTGATTACGCTAAAAAGCATGGAATTGAGGCCAAGACCGACAAGATAGGAAACGTGGTCATGAAAAAGCCGGCAACTCCGGGTAGAGAGAAGGCTCCGGTGGTGGTGCTCCAGGCACACATGGACATGGTGGCAGAAAAAAATAGCGACGTTCAACATGATTTCCTCAAGGATCCTATCCAGACTTATATAGATGGCGATTGGGTGAAAGCTAAGGGCACGACACTTGGCGCCGACAATGGTATAGGCATGGCAGCAGCCTTGGCAGCCCTAACAGATGCCGAATATGCCCACGGACCTCTGGAAGCGCTCTTCACGGTCAATGAAGAAATAGGCCTTGAAGGAGCCGAAAACCTCGGGGAGAATATGATTTCAGGTAAAATCCTTATAAATCTCGATTCGGAAGACGACGGAGAAATCTTCATTGGATGCGCCGGCGGTATTGACACCACTGCCATCTTTACCTATAAGAGAAGTTTCGCCCCTGATAAATTCAATTATTATAAGGTGAAGGTGAGCGGCCTTTTAGGCGGCCATAGTGGCGGAGACATTCATTTGGGCCGTGCAAACGCCAACAAAGTGATAGCTCGCTTTATCTGGAATTGCTCCAACACATGGCATATCGAGGTCAGCAGTTTCTCAGGAGGAAATCTTCGTAATGCGATTCCCCGTGAGGCAGAAGCTATCTTCGGCATCAATGAGAAGCATCAGGAAGAAATCGAAAAATATCTCCATCAGTATGCTGAAGATATCCGCATTGAATTCAAAGGCGTGGAGCCCTCGATGAAACTGGAAATCGAGAAAGTGGAGAAACCTGATTATTGCATAGATTCCGAAACATCTCTTAGACTTGTGAGAGCCCTTTATTCGGCTCCTCATGGTGTTGTCAGCATGAGCAAGGATATAGATGGTCTTGTGGAAACCTCCACCAACCTTGCGGCAGTGAAAATGGAAGAAGACTCGAAGATAGTGGTGACCACTTCTCAGCGCTCCTCTCTGGAGAGTCGCAAGAATGACATTGCAGGGCAGGTTGAGGCTTGCTTCCAATTGGCAGGAGCAGAAGTGAGCCATTCCGATGGTTATCCCGGTTGGGCTCCTAATGTAGAATCTAAGATAATGAAGGTGAGCGCTCAAGCCTATGAGGAACTTTTCGGCGTCAAACCCCAGATTAAGGCTATACATGCAGGTCTTGAGTGCGGTCTCTTCCTCGACAAGAACCCGGAACTCGACATGGTGAGCATCGGCCCGACTATGAGAGGCGTGCACTCCCCGGATGAAAAACTTTTGATACCGACCGTAGATAAATTCTGGAAACATCTCTGTCTCGTTCTGACGAAAATATCTGAGGTATGAGACTGGAAAGCACCGGTCTGAGAATTTTTTTACTACTGCTGATAATGGGCGGAGGACTATCTTCCGCCCTTTTCGGTGAAGATAAAATCGAATTATATCCCACTGGTGACTCAAATCCTACAGTTGGTTATTTATCGATTTCTTCTCTGGACAGCATTGGATCTGACGAATCGGCGCGTTATCTTCATCTGACAGAAGAGGATTTTATCCTTGTTGCTGAAGAGCTTGATGTGGAGGTTGCCGCAATTAAGGCTGTGGTGGAAATAGAGGCCGGAAAGGCTATGAAGGGATTCTGGGCACCGGGCATCCCTGTGATTAATTTCGACCCCACTATGTATCAGAAATATCGCAATAAAGCTCAAAACCGGGAAGGAGCTAAAGGAGAAAAGGTGCCGGAAGGTCTATCCGGTTATGCCCTTAAAGAATGGACCCAGCTGATAAATGCCCGGAAGACAAATGCCCAGGGCGCCAACCTCGGCACATTTTGGGGAATGTTTCAGATCGGAGGTTTCAACTATAAGTTATGTGGCTGCGAATCGGTCGATGAGTTTGTTAAGCGGATGGCTTATTCCGAATTGGAGCAACTGCAACTCTTCGCCATCTTTATCACTAATTCAGGAATGCTGGAGAGCCTACGGAAGAAGGATTGGAGAACCTTTGCTCGCAAATACAACGGGCCATCCTATGCTAGTCGAGGCTACCACACGAAGATGGCAAAGGCCTACGCCAAATATAATAAATAAAATAGAAGGGAAATGCAAGGATATATATCCATAGGAGTCTTTATAGATGGCGGTTATTATGCGAAGGTCAACCGCGCGCTGAAAGCCATCGAGAGTTCCATAATCAGGGTCAGATCTCTTTTTGATTTCATCTGTTCTCGACTGGCC
Organism: Muribaculaceae bacterium; assembly: GCA_022509125.1. GTDB lineage: Bacteria > Bacteroidota > Bacteroidia > Bacteroidales > Muribaculaceae > Lepagella. Next base: position 6,406 of record JAFLTU010000035.1, read on the forward strand.
TGGTTGGAAAATGTCGACCCTGCCAACTGCCAGATCACAGAGGCCCATTATTTCCGTGGCCGTTTCAGGGTCAAAGAGGCCTACGACAAGCACCTTCTCTATAATGAGCGAAAATTTGAAGACACGTTGATAGAAAACGACGTAGTGTTTCATTATAAGCATCTTCGTGAACTTGGCAGGGAAGGGGAGAAGCAAGTGGTAGAAAAAGGCATAGACGTCTGGTTTGCTCTTGAGGCATATGAACTTTCTACCTTCCGGAAATTCGACTACGTGGTTTTAATCACCGGAGATGCCGATCATGAGATGTTAGTCAGGAAATTGAAAGCTCTAAAAATTAAGACTGTCTTGCTGACCTGGAACCTTGCCGACGTGGATGCAACCTCTCCTTTGCTTAGTGAAGAGGCGGGTCATCATTGGGAACTTTCAGATATACTCAAAGACAATCCGGAGGAGCGGAAAGCCTTGTTGTATAAACTTCGGGACTCTGCTCTAAATCCGCTGGGCGACGAGTTCTAAGAGATGTACTCACAATAAAAAATGTTATTAAACGTTAGTAACGTGGATTATTAAGTCTATTCAATATGTGTGGAATAGTTGGATACGTTGGTGACAACAATGTCTACGATATTTTGATAAAAGGCCTGCATAGGCTTGAATATCGAGGTTATGACAGTGCCGGCATAGCTTTGGCCAACCCGAATGGGAAAATTAATATTTATAAGAGTCAGGGAAAAGTAAGTAATCTTGAAGATTTCTGTAAAGACAAAAATCTGGATGGAAGCTGTGGGATCGCCCACACCCGTTGGGCCACCCACGGAGAACCGAGCGACTGTAATGCCCATCCACATTTCAGCGAAGATGGCAACCTGGCTTTAGTCCACAACGGCACTATAGAAAACTATAAGGTTCTAAAAGATGCCTTGATTGAACAAGGATGCAAATTTCATTCTGAGACCGACACAGAGGTGCTTGTGCAACTCATTGAATATATAAAGATCAAAAACAATTGCAGCCTGCTCGACGCTGTCAGAATGGCTTTGAAACAAGTGGTCGGTGCCTACGCCATCGCTCTAATAGAAAAAGACAATCCCAACCGAATTATAGCGGCTCGCAACAGCTCACCGCTTGCAGTCGGAATTGGTGAAAACGAGATGTTTCTTGCATCTGATGCCACTCCCTTTATAGAATACACTAAGGATGCCGTCTATCTTAAGGATGGTGAAATAGCTGTCATTGAAAAAGGGGAACCTCTCAAAATTCTGACTCTCGAAAATGAAGAGAGCTCCATCGATGTTACGACCCTTGAAATGAGTATTTCTCAATTGGAAAAGGGAGGCTATGAGCATTTCATGCTAAAGGAAATTTTCGAACAGCCCAACACCCTCAAGGATTGTATCCGAGGGAGGGTTGTGGAAAATGGCTGTAAGATCATACTCTCGGGAGTAATGGATAATAAGGAAATTTTCGAGAAGGCGAAGCGCATAGTGATAGTGGCATGCGGCACGTCATGGCATGCAGCTCTTCTAGGGAAATATCTAATTCAAGACAATTGCAAGATACCGGTGTCGGTTGAATATGCCAGCGAGTTCCGCTATTCCAATCCTGTGCTCAACGAGCGTGATATCGTCATCGCAATTTCCCAGAGCGGAGAGACGGCTGATACTTTAGCCGCGGTCAAGATAGCCCGCGACATGGGAGCCTATGTCTATGGAATAAGCAATGTCGTGGGAAGTTCGATACCTCGCGAAACTCAAAGCGGCACATATATCCATGTAGGACCGGAAATCGGGGTGGCTTCCACCAAGGCATTTACGGGGCAGGTTATGGTTTTGACCCTCTTATCCCTTAGCATCGCCCAACTCCGCCACACGATGGATGATTCAAAGATTTGCGAACTTGGCAAAAATATTCTTAAGATTCCCGAAGTGGTTAAGAAGGTCTTGAAACTCAACGACAAGATCGAACGGTTGTCGATGAAATACACCTATGCGAAAAACTTCTTGTATCTGGGACGTGGCTACAGTTATCCTGTGGCATTGGAGGGAGCTTTGAAACTAAAGGAAATCTCATATATACATGCTGAGGGTTATCCTGCCGCTGAGATGAAACATGGGCCGATTGCTCTGATCGATGCCGAAATGCCCAGTGTTATTATCGCCCCTAAAGACCATGTCTACGACAAGATAGTCTCAAACGTTCAACAAGTGAAATCCCGAGGAGGATCTATAATTGCCATTATCAACGAAGGGGACCAAATCATCAGTAAGATGGCCGACCATGTGTTAGAAGTCCCTGAAATGCCGGAGTGTCTCACTCCTATAATCACCAGCGTCCCTCTGCAGCTTTTAAGTTATTATATAGCTATAAATAAAGGAAAAGACGTTGACATGCCAAGAAACCTTGCAAAATCAGTCACAGTGGAATAGGCGTTTGCCCGTCTTGATTTTATTTATTAATTTCGCATAAACAACGATTAACGAATAACGAATACCGAATAAGATGGATTTTCCGGCAAAGTGTATACAATTTTTGGGGGAGACCACCGGCACATCAAAGGCCGGCAACCCTTGGAAGAAAAAAGAGTGGGTTGTTGAAACGTTTGGCAATTTTCCTAGAAAGGTAAAAGTGCAATGTTTCGGCGAAAAGAGCGATCTAATGAATTTGGAACCGGGTCGCGACTACATGCTTTCAGTCGACCTCGAGAGTAGAGAGTTCAATGGCAGATGGTATACAGATGTAAGCCTTTTCCGCGTAAGCGATTATGTTGCGCAAGGTGTTGCAGGTTCCAACATCCCGGGTGGAGGCAGTTATAATCAGCCCCAACAACCTGCGAATCAACCCTATAACGCCCCGCAAGGCCCTTACGGAGGAAATGTGGATTTCGTTTCAGAATCAGGCGACGATAATCTTCCCTTCTGAAATAAAAAATTCTAAACTATAACAACAGCCCCCTGATATTTGAAATTCAAGGGGCTGTTGTTATTAAGTTTTTCTGAGAAGAAGGTTTTTCTCAAACAAGTCTCAGAAAAGGTGGTAGCTGAGAAGTCGAAGGGCTTTGGTCTTGTTGGCTTTATCGATGAGAAAAGAGATATTGTAGTTGCTGCCTCCATAAGATATCATCCTGACCGGTATATTTCTCAAAGCGTCGAGGGCCCTCGCCTCAAACCCTTTGTTTTGCCATTCCAGGTCGCCTACCACACAAATGATAACCATATTCCTGTCGAGACTAACAGATCCCAGCTTTTCAAGGTCGCTAATGATGGAGTCTAAGTTTGTGTCGTCGTCGATTGTCAGAGAAACCCCAACTTCTGAGGTTGCAATCATGTCGATCGGGGTACGGTATTTCTCGAAAACCTCAAACACTTTCTTAAGAAAACCATAGGCAAGCAACATCCGGCTTGATTTTATTTTTATAGCCGTGATATTATCTTTAGCGGCCACAGCTTTTATGCTCCCCTGCGCCAATTCATTGTTGATTAGAGTCCCCTCGGCTTTCGGCTCCATAGTGTTTAGGAGTCTGACAGGGATATTGTGAAGTTTAGCCGGGAGAATGCAGGTGGGATGAAGGATTTTAGCCCCGAAATATGCAAGTTCCGCGGCCTCTTCAAAATGAAGGTTATGCACAGGACTTGTCTCCTCCACGAATCGGGGGTCATTGTTGTGCATGCCGTCGATATCGGTCCAAATATCTACTTCGTCTGCCTTTAGAGCCGCTCCGATGATAGATGCCGTATAGTCAGACCCTCCTCTCAGAAGATTGTCGATTTCTCCTTGATGGTTAAGGCAAATGAACCCTTGGGTGATTATAACATCGAAATCGCCCAAATCTGAGAGAATTTCCTTAAGTTTTGACTTTATGTAAGGGAAATCCGGCTCATTGTTTTCATCTGTCTTCATAAAATCGAGGGCCGATACTAACGCCGGTTTTAATCCGATCTCCTCCATGTGGTGGAACAAAAGATTTGTAGAAAGGATTTCTCCTTTGCCGACAATCGCTTTCTCTATTTTAGAGCTATAGGAGCTCTTAGCCAACTCTTTTATTTCTGAGAAGATATCATCTATAATCTTTTGAATCTTTGTTTTGGATTCGGAGGAGACATAAAGCTCTGAGACCACATCTTGATATTTGGCCTCTAATTTATCTATCAACTCTGAAGCTTTAGCTTTGTCACCCTTTTCGAGGGCTGAGGTAATCTCAAGCAGAGAATTGGTGGTGCCGCTCATGGCTGAGACCACAATGATGTTCTTCCCCTCAAAGGAGGAAACCAGAGAAGCCACGTCTCTAATCCTTTGTGGAGATCCTACCGATGTCCCTCCGAATTTTTGAACTTTCATCAGACTCTATTAAAAACGAAATTGTTAGAAAGACCCTTGAAGATAAATTCAGGAGTTATAAAACGCCTTGAGCCATCATTGCGTCGGCTACTTTTATAAAACCGGCCACATTGGCTCCTCTAACGTAGTTGACATAACCATCCTTCTCTTTACCATACTCCACGCATTTTTCATGGATATTCTTCATGATGTCATGCAGTTTTTGATCAACCTCTTCTGCGCTCCATGAAAGTTTCTGGGAGTTTTGAGCCATTTCAAGACCGGAAGTGGCCACCCCTCCGGCATTGGCGGCTTTTCCAGGGGCGTATAGGATTTTTGCGTCGATAAATTTATGGACCGCCTCGGGAGTGGAGGGCATATTGGCACCTTCGCTCACTGCGAAACATCCTCCCTGAAGAAGGGCTTCTGCGTCGCTGCCGTCTATTTCGTTTTGGGTTGCAGAGGGCATGGCGATGTCACATTTTATAAGTTTCCATGGACGCTGGCCCTCATAATATTTCAATTCCGGGAATTTTTCGGGCACTTCATACATACGGCCTCCATATGATTTGAGCTCAAATATATAATCAAACTGTTCCTTGGTGAATCCTTCCGGGGCGATAACAGTGCCTCCGGAATCACTTAGGGAGACAACCTTGCCTCCGAGTTCCATTATTTTCTTAGTGGTGTAGAGAGCTACGTTACCGGCTCCTGACACAGCCACTTTCTTTCCTTTAACCTCTAAGCCGCGAGTGGCCAGCATGCTTTGAAGGAAATAGCAATTTCCATAACCGGTTGCTTCAGGACGAATAAGCGAACCTCCGAAGCCGAGTCCTTTTCCGGTGAAGGCACCCGTGAATTCCCTCGCCATTTTCTTATAGTAGCCATACATATAGCCCACTTCGCGAGCTCCAACTCCTATATCGCCGGCCGGAACGTCGGTGTCAGGGCCTATCTGCCGCCAAAGTTCAGAAATGAAAGCCTGGCAGAATCTCATGATTTCTTTATCGCTCTTTCCGCGGGGGGAAAAATCACTGCCACCTTTTGCACCACCCATGGCCAGAGTGGTCAATGAATTCTTGAAAGTCTGCTCAAAAGCCAGAAATTTCAGAATGGAAATGTTCACAGAAGAGTGGAATCTGATACCTCCTTTATAGGGGCCGATTGCATTGTTGTGTTGCACCCTATATCCCATATTGTTTCTCACCTTTCCCTTGTCGTCGAGCCAAGAAACCCGGAATGCGAAAATGCGGTCGGGGATGCAAAGACGATCAATGAGATTGTAGTCGTCATACTGGGGATTGCGGTTGTAGACATCTTCAATGGAAGTGAGCACTTCTTCCACAGCCTGATGATATTCAGGCTGGTTTGGGAAACGTCGCTTCAAATCGGCGATTACTTCTGATGCTTTCATTAACTGTGTGTGTTTTTGGGGTTTGTTTTGCAAAGTTACAAAAAATACCAAAATGAATGTCATTGAACTATGCTTTTTAACACAAAAATTCCGAATAAAACTTTTTTACGACTTTTTCATAGTGGTTTCGTAAATTTTGTATTCTGAATTACGCATGATGATTTGTATAAGGGTTTTTATTAATTTTGCATAATAGTTTATTCTCAGGGTATGAAAATATTAGAAATCCTTCCCTTGAAGGTTGGAAGCATAAAATTTTTAGCAATTGTTATATTGGCTCTGTCTGCCGGCTTCTCCATGAGAGGAGAGAATGCCGACAGACTCCCGAAAACAGAGATGCTCGGTAAGCAATATTATCTCTATGAGGTGAAGAAGGGGGAGTCAATCTATGGTATTGCCAAACGCTATGGCTGGGACCTCGAAGAGCTTTTAAGGCTGAATCCTGAGGCTTCGGGACATTTGAATAGGGGAATGAAACTTTACTATCCCACGGGTCAAGTGTCTGTAGTCACCGAAATGCCCCAACCCGTGGAAATAGACCCGAGTTCACTTGAGCCTATCCGCCATAAAGTGAAAAAAGGGGAGACGGTCTATAGCATTTCCCGGCAATACAACGTGCCTCTTGATGTGATTTATAAATACAATCCTTCAGCAAAAAAAGGAGTTAAAACGGGAGAAATTATCGAGATCCCACAGACAGGAAGAGCCCAATATTATTACTATACAGTGAAACGGGGTGATACAATGGCTTCCGTGGCAAATACTTATAATACTTCAGTTGAAGACATTCTTAGGAACAATCCGGGTCTGACTGTAGACAACTTCCGAGAAGGAGAATCGATCCGGATTTCCATCAATTCTAATGTGGCGAATATAAAAACAGAGCTCGTAAAGGAAGATCGAGTCGCAAGCATCGGCAGCTATAAAGTGGCGAAAAACGAGACTTGGGAAGAGATTTCAGAAAAAACCGGAGTGGATGTAGAGGTGCTCAAGGAGGCTAACGACGCAGCACAATCCGAAGGGAGTGAACCCAAGGAACATTCTGTAGTGAGTGTCCCTATAGTTGAGACAGTGGAGATAGAAAAGACAATAAGTTATGAGTCTCCTGAAGAAATGTCGGAGGAAGAGGTGATTGAAATCTATGATAGTGTCAAGGGCAACTTCCCGGAGAGTGAAGAAGAGGAGGGCGTCAGACTGGCCGTGATACTCGATGAACCAAATTCTAAAAAAGACATAGATTTCTCACGAGGTGTGTTAGTAGCTTTGTCGGAGATGAAGAGCAGCCCTTATAAAATCAATCTTAAAATTTTAGATGGTCGGGTTGCTTCTTCAAATCTCATTGAAGAGTTGGATAATTTTGAACCGAATCTTATTGTCTCCACAGCGGATAAGGCCTTCCCAATTTTCTTGGCAGACTATGGAAACACCAACAATATTCAGATTGTCAATGTTTTCGACTTGAAAAACGATCTTTATGAAGATAACGCTTCGATGATTCAGATTTTGCAACCGTCCTCTCTGTTCAACGATAGGATAGCTTCCCGGCTATATAAAGACAATAGCAGAAGGAGACTTATAATGGTTGGAGAGCAAGATGAAAATGATGGGATAGGCAGCGAACTCATGAATCTTTTCTCAGGGAATGTGGAAGTTATGTCATTGGAAGATTTCGGAAGTTATGAGCCTGAGCTCTCAAAAACTGGTCTCATCTATTCTTATGCTACTAAAAAGGAAGAAGTTGCCGATTTCCTGAAGAATGTGGAGAGTCTTGCAGAAAATAATCCCGGCTACGGATTTAATGTAGTGGGAAGATTGAGTTGGATAGCCATGCAGGATGATTTCTCCGACATGTTTGCTCAATATTCTGTGTCAATTCCTTCGAGAGTGTGGCTCGACGAAGATTCCAGGGCCTGGCGCAATTTTTCAGCTGAGTATGAAAAACTGTTCGACGGTTCACCGGTGAGATCAGTGCCTAATTTCGCTGCAAGTGGATATGATATAGCCACATATTTCATCCCTCTTGTAGCCGAGAACCATGGAGATTTCAATAAAGGCTACATGGGAATATCGGAAAAGGCCATTCAGAATGACATTTCCTTAAAGAGAGTGAATAATTGGGGTGGTTTCATCAATGAGGTGGGCTACGTGGTCATGTTTTCTGAAGATGGAAAAATGGAAAGGGTTGTTGTGAAATGAAACATGTGGGTTTATTTCTGGTCATGTTGATTTTAATGGCTTTGCCGTTGAAATCACAAACCCATTATCAGTCGAACGTTGCTATAGGCGTGAAGGGTGGAATGGATTTCTCGGAAGTATTTTTTAATCCACATGTGAAGCAGACGTTTGAACCGGGAGCCACTGTGGGGGTTATGGTGAGATATATCGAGGAAAACCATTTCGGATTGATCGGAGAACTTAACTTCGCCCAGCGTGGATGGAAGGAAAATTTTGAAGACGATCCATTCAATTTTGCAAAAGATCTTGATTTTATAGATCTGTGCTTTTTGGCTCATATATATTTCGGGGCAAGAGGAAAATTCTTTTTTAATGCCGGACCTCAGGTAGGATATTACCTTGGAGAGCATATAAAGGCAAATTTTGATCCCAATGAAATGCCCACAATACCAGGTTTCCCAAATATCAATAGAATAAATCAGCAGATGATAGAGCCTATCAATATAAAGGTTGATTACGGCATCTCAGCAGGTTTAGGTGGAGAATTCAACGTCAATCGAAGAAATTCCATATGTGTGGAATGTAGGTTCTATTTCGGTCTTGCGAATATTTTTTCCACTAAAAGAGCTGATTATTTCAACGCTTCAAACCAAATGAGCCTCTCTGCCACCATCGGATATTGGTTCAGAGTCAAATAATTCCGCTACGTTATAAGAAAAGGGGAAGGTAGAGAAGGTTAACCTGTTAAAAAAATGGGGGATGATGGAATGGAATGACATTTTGACCGCAAATTTCAGCTATCAATATAAATAAAAAAGCGGCGGGGGCAACAAGTAATAAAGAGTCTATACGGTCTAAAATTCCTCCATGTCCCGGCATTATATGCCCCGAGTCTTTTATGTTGAGGCTTCTTTTTATCAAAGACTCAACGAGGTCTCCCCATGTAGAGAATAAAGTTATTGTCAACGCAAACAAAATCCATGTAATCACATTCCAATTTGTGTCCCAGAAGGTGGTCCCTCCTATAGCAAAAAGCCATCCGGCAAGGCAATTGAAGGCGAGGCCTCCAAAAAAGCCCTCCCATGATTTCTTTGGTGAAATGCGTTCGAATAGCCGGTGGCGACCAAAAAGGGATCCGACTACGAAGGCTCCGGTGTCGTTGATCCAAATCATAAGGAAAATGGCGAGGGCAAGATGTGTGCCAATCCATGTAGACAAGAAGTTGAGTAGCATTATAGGCCCTCCTATGTATATCTGTGTCATAAATGAGAGAGCCATGCTGCGGATCGGGCGATCGTTAGTGGTGTAGAGTTGTAGTATCAGTCTGCAAAGAAAGACGAAAATCCAGGCTATTAAAGGCACACCTATATAGCCAAAAGCCAGGAAAACGACTCCCACTGCATCTAATATAAGGAGGGGAAGATTGTTTTCAGAAATCCCTTCGCATATTTTTTCAAACTCTACGACTGCCAAAATGCCAATCAGGGCCATTAAAATAGAGAAGGGAATTCTTCCCCAGAAAACACATCCTACGATTGCTCCTACATAGACCAATCCTGAAAGGGATCTGACAAGCCAACTCTTTAAATTAATTGATGCCACGGTTATACCTTTTTCATATAAAGAATTCCCCCTTTATCTTCATTTAAAAGCTATTAATAATCATCCACATCTCGAAGGGGGAGAGCCGCCAGTTTGAGGTCATGTCCCTCGATAAACATTATTATTGCATCGCGAGCTTCCGAAGGCTCAACATCGTCTTTTATTCTTCTGAGAGCATTGAAAACTGATGTGCCCGTTTGATAGAGGTGGCGATAGCATTTTGCGATATCGTCGATGATATGGTCAGGCTTATTGGCCTTTTTCAAAACGAAGGAATTGACTCCAAAATAACTTATAGGGTTATGAGCCATAACGGCGAATGGAGGAACATGGCCATTCACACGACATCCCCCCTTGATTAGAGCCCAGGAACCCACATGGCATTTTTCATGAACCAGAGCATTAGAGGAGAGTATAGTGTAGTCGCCGATTTCAACATTACCTGCAATCTTGACTGCATTCCCCAAGACGCAATAGTTGCCTATTTTTGAGTCGTGGCCTATGTGAGTCTGAGCAAGAATAAAAGAATTATTGCCTATCACCGTCTTTCCGTCGGCCTCGGTGCCTCGGTTTATAATGACCTGTTCACGAATCTTATTGTTGTCGCCGACCACCACAAATGACTCTTCTCCCTTCCATCGGAAATCCTGGGGAGTGGCCGAAATAATGGCGTTTTCAAAAATTTCGTTGTTTTTGCCAATCCGTGCTCCTGAAAGAATGCTTGCATGGGGATGGATATGGGTGCCGTCGCCGATTTCCACATTCCTGTCGATAAAAGCGAAAGCATCGATGGTGACATTGCTGCCTATCTTTGCGTCCGGGTGTATATAGGCTAAATTGCTGAGTGTTGACATGGCAAAAACTTTAATTTTGAGTAGAAAATAAATTAGGTTTTAAAATTAAGCAAATAATTCAATTTCCGCAAGTTGAAATTTTTTGCCTTAATCAAACATCAAGGCTGACCCCCTCTTTATGTTTTTCAAATGCGTCATTGTCCGTATATATAATGACGATTGTGCCGGCCCTCATGTCTATGAAAACCGATCCATAATCATTCTCGAATTTTGCAGAAACTTGAACTTTATGATCTTTCAGACCTTCGTATTTTCTTTGATCACTGTCAGTTTCAGAATAATCTGCAAGATAAAAAGACCAATCGTGGATTAATTTATATTTCTTGGAAAAATCTTCCACAAGTTTGTCATATTTATTCTTATGCCAGTCCCAATATTCAATATTCACCGGAATATTTAAGTTTAACGATACCACATTTCCGGTGTATGAACTTGCAAAATATTCTAACTCCACTTTCGCTTCCCCATGAAAATATCCGAAATATTTATCACCCTCTTTTTTAAACCCCACTTTTTCTATTCCCTTCTTAAATTCATTTTCGCTAATGCCGAGTGGAAGTCCCCGAAATTCCAGATGTTTAGTTTCCAGTAAGACATCCTGGGGCATATTCATTTCGGACTGCATGACTGGTTCATCATTTGTCCAACCCAGACCATAAACTAGGGAGGCAAGAAGGTAGTTAGCAAGTTGTCGGCTATATCCATTGTGATGCACAAAATGGGTTAGCAAGGCCGAGGTCTGGGAGTTTATCCCTCCGATTGCCAATAGTTTTTGAGAATAATTTTTATCAATAAAATCTCTTAAAATATTCTTTAGGCCCTTGGCTTCTTCATAGCCTTTATAATCATCGAGGATATTGACAAGTATTTTGTCTTCAATAACACTGGTGCCTCGCTTTTCTATAATTTCCCGTAAAGCTTTATACAATTCCATAGCTTCTTTTGACCCGGTTTTTTAGGTTGCTTTGCAAAAATAAACATTTTTTGATTAACCACTAACACCAAAGAAGAAAGGGATATTAATAAAAGTTTCAACAATTAAAAAGAGCGGCTACTTAAAAAGTGGAGTCTCATTTATTGAAATATTATTACCTTTGAAAAAATTTAATGATTTTTCCATGATATGAAGACCCGAGTAATATATACGCTGATTGGTATTGTGCTGTTTTTTAATATTTTAAATGCTCAAACAATCCCGGCTATTGAAACTTTGAGAGAAAAGGCAGATAGCCTCCATAGTATAGGACAAACAGAAGAAGCCATTAAAATAGGGGAGGAAGCAATAAAATTAGCCGAAGAGAGCGGGAATCAAATTCAAATAGTTGGGACCCATTCAGCCCAAGGCGTGTTCCTCAGGTCAAGGGGAAGGATTGATGAAGCGCTTAAATCCTATGATAAAGCACTTAAAATAATAACGAGTGAAACCTTCCGGGAAAATCCAAGCCAGGAGGCAATTGAGGAGATTGCGTCTCTTTATATTAATTTGGCCGTTTTGAATTTAGATATGCAAAATAAAGAGCAGGCTGCTCAGAATGCTTTATCTGCCGGAGAATGGATTTTGAAAAGTGACGATGCAGAATTAAAAAGCATTATTTTCGGAGTGGTCGGATCCGTTTTAACCGGCTGCGGAGATTTAAAAGAGGCCCTGCATTATCAAACTTTGGCCTATGATAATGCTATAGTTTGCCAGGATCCGGAAACTGCTTTCCGTTCGGCGGCATACAACATGTTGCTGTCTGACAGACTTGGGGACAAATCAAAAGCTGAATTATGGAGAAATAAATGCACGGAATTAATGCCTGAAATAAATTCCATAATGGCAAAAATGGTTTATTATCAGGCAGAATGTTCCATTTGTTTGAAGAATAATGATCCTAAGGGAGCAATCAAATGGTTTGAGGCAATCTTAAACACCGAAGGCATAGAGAACCTTCCGTTTATACAGTATGATTGCTATAACAACCTTCATATAACCTATTCAGACCTCGGAGATTTTGAGAATGCTTATGCAACGTTGCTTAAAAGCGACGAAATAAGAGATTCTCTATGGCAACGGGAAAAAGAGGAAAATCTCAGAGACCTTACAATAAAATATGAAACCCAGGAAACAAAGCTCGCATTGACGGAGAGTGAGAAAAAACGTTCGGAAGCCTTAATGTGGGTATTCATTTCGTTGGCAATATTGTTGGTTTTCTTAGTGGTTTTCATAGTCATCATAAATAAAAATCGAAGGGAGAGATTAAAGAAAGAGGCTGAATATGCCAATTTAAAGGCTGATATCGGGAAACAATTGACTAAGCAATATATAGAGGGATTGGAAAATGAAAGGACACGAATGTCTAAAGAACTACACGACGGTGTTTGCAATGATCTTTTGGCAATCGAGATGAATATCAAAAACGGGGCCCCACAAGAAAACACAACTGAATTAATAAAAATGTGCAGAGAGTCTATCCGAAGAATTTCTCATGAACTTCTGCCTCCGGAGTTTAATTATGCCACAATCGAAGAAGTTGTAAAATATTATATTAACAAACAGCGTGAGGCCTACACAGGGAAGATAGCTATTAATTTTTCATCATCGATTAAAGATGCAAAATGGTCAGACCTTCCCGATTTCATGGCTTTGGATATTTACAGAATAATACAAGAGGCCGTTGGAAATTCCTTGAAACATTCCGGAGCAAAGAAAATTGACGTTTCTCTGAAATTAAAAGGAAATCATCTGGAAGCAATGGTGAGCGACGACGGAACTTATAAATTATTTACCTCAAAAGGAATGGGTCTGGAATCAATGCAAAAAAGGGCCAAGGCCATAAATGGTAAAATAGATATTGATCACAAAGAAGGGGAAGGCACCACCTTAAAATTGAATTTAACCCTCTAATTTTTCCTTCTTCGCTATAAAAACTACGGAATTCCGTAATTGACAAAATTTTAAGAGCTCCGTAACTTTGCATATTTAAAAAAATTTGCAAAAGAAGTTTTAAATGACTGAGAGCTCAGTTTTCTCAAAGATGAGAATAGCGGTAATTGATGACCATGATTTGATAAGGGAGGGATTACATTCAATCCTGACCAATAATGGAGTCGATCATGTGGATAAATTCAGCACTGCCTCAGATTTGATAAATCAAATGGATCGTGGTGTATCCTACGATTTTTATATTATAGACCTGGAATTGCCGGATCTGGATGGTTTTGTTCTTATCGAGATGGTAAGAGCCAGAAATCCGGTGGCCCATATTATTGTAAGCACGGTCCATGATGAAATATGGACTTTAAGGAAACTGCTTGCCCGAGATGTAAATGCCATAATTTACAAATCCGGAGAAGGGACAGAAATAATTAATGCTATTCAATCTATCTTGGATGGCAAGAATTATTATTGTGAGTCGGTCCATAAAGTGTTGGATTCAGCCGGAGACAACAGTATTCATCCTTCTTCGAGAGAGCTCGAAGTGCTGTATCAGATTGCGCAGGGCAAGACATCGAGAGAGATAGCGGCCGCAATGTTTGTTTCAGACAACACCATCGAGGCCCACAGAAAATCACTATTTGCAAAGTTGGGAGCAGTGAATGTGGCCGACCTTATAGTTAAGGCTATCGACAAAGGCTATCTCAAGAAAAGCGGCATGAAACGCTGATTTTCATTTATTTAGAATCATAAATTTCAAAAACAAAGCTTCGGGAAATTAATCCCGAAGATTATTCATAAAAATATTCCATCATGAAAAAAGGGTTATTCAATTTTTTATGGACGGGTTTCGGCACTAATGTGACCGGTCTGAGAGCTGTCGGAATGGCATTGATATGTGTATTCGGAGTATTGTTTATCCTTTATTACGGTATACGCGCCATTGTTAGAGCTTTTAAAAAGAACGAACAGGAAGATCCGATTTAAAATTTTCAAAAAAAATACTAATCCTAAATTATTATGAAAAAACTATTGATGGCATTATTCGCCATTGCCTGCCTATTGCCAACTGCAGCAGAGAACAGGGCATATAAAACTCTGCAGGAGTCACCTTTATATATACTTGATGAAAATGGGGTTGTGGTAAAAACCCTTCCCCAAACCGTAGCCAAAGGAGACACGGTTTATGCAACTCAACAAACGTTGGATTTTCTGGAAGAGAATAAATGGGAACGAATAATGCGTCTGCCTATTGAATATAAAGGAACTAATGCAGCAATTTATGTAGATAACATTTATCCTATAAAACTAGAAGATACTGACGTTTTAGTATACTTAGACGACCATGCAAGAGAACCGGGGAGCTTTCAGGAAGAAAAGATAATTCCAATGATGGAATGGGCAATGAATGTCACTCCCAATCCAATTCTATGGATTTATATAACCTTGATTGCCTTGGTTTGTGGAATAGGTTTTCGTTTCCTGTCTGGTGTTAAAGGGTATGGACTAATAGGCTTATCTCTTGTGGGCCTCTCCCTTGCTGTAATGTCGGGGGCGGAAATAATGTATTTCCTTAGTTACGAGCCCCATGCCACCTGGTTTTTAAAATCAGGAATAGTCGGAGGATGGGGGCGTGTAATTCTGAATTTTATTATTCTGGCGGCAGTATGTGGCGGCCAAGGTTATCTTTTTTACGACCTCTGGAAAAGCAGTTTCACCGTTGGAGACCAATTGAAAATTTCCTTCCGAAAGAAGAATGAATATGATGACGGATGGGAAGATGACGAGGAAAGAGAAGTCCCCAAATGGCTCATCTATGCGGCTTATCTTCCTGTTGCCATTGGTGTGCTCTTGATCATTTTAGTGATTGCTAAAGCTTCGGCTACAGCTTATTTTGTTTTGGGTGGCATAATTGTGGCTGCCGCTCTTGCCGGAGCTATTTATCAAATTTCCCAAGGTAGAATGGTTCAAGGGATTGTGTTCTCTTTAGCCTATTTACTGGCAAGCATCGGATTAACTGTAATGGTTATGACACTTTCCATAATACTTTTACTCGTGGTAATAGTAGGAGCCTTAGTAGCATTGGGTGTCTCTTTTGCTTTGTCATTCGTCATTGGATTGTTAAAGGGACCGGAAAGAGTCACTTTTGTAGATGAATGGGGACAGAAACATAGCGGCTCACGTCAATGGGACGGCACTGTAAAAGGAGATAACGGGAAAACTTATAGATTAGATGATTGATGCAAAACATTCCGGCGAATAAATCAGCGAAGGAACAGGGGAAAAATTCCAAGGCCAAACAGGCTTGGAAACCTAAAAGTCTAAAAAAAGATTCTACAGGCACCGTATGTCCTCACTGCGGTGCCGCTGTTAATTCAGGAGATGCAATCTGTATCCACTGCGGACACTCCCTTACTCCGGGTAAGTGTTCGTTTTGTGGTGCTACAATGAAACCTAATGCAAAGTTCTGCACAAAATGCGGTCAATCAGTGGAGGGAATCAAGTGTCCCCAATGTGGCACACTTAATTCACGTAACTTCTGTCGTAAATGCAACACGCCACTCACTCCACGAGCACTGAAAGCCATTGAAGCGGCTAAGAATGATCCTAAATTTAAAGTTGTAGAGAAAAAGGCGCAGGAGTTGGCGGATCTACAGTCTCTGATTGAGGAGATCCAAAAAGGTGGGCCGGAAACTCAGAGTGTTCCGCAATTATCAGAGGAAGACCAAAAGTTGATAAATGAATATGCGTCTTTATTAGATTCCATAGGTATTGAAAAGCCGGAGGTAAAACCTGTGGAGAAACAAGAAGAGAGAAAGCGCAAGTCTTACGAAACCAAGGGAATGTCTCTTGAAGATATTATGAAGGCTTATAAAGAGAAGGCTGCCGAAATGGATGAAGCTTTGGCAAACCTCGTGCCTCCCCCTGAATTTACACCGGAGGAACAGAGGGATTATTATTCTGCCAGAAAGATAGCGAGATTGGAACAACCCATTCCGATGTTGTGGAAATGCAATCTTTGCGGTATGCTTCACCCCTGTCCAAGTGATTGTGCAGAACCTCAGTTAGGGGGGGTGTGGGTAACGGTTTCAATGGAAGAATTTATGGCCAGTGGAGCACGTTTCACAGACCCTGCAAAACTAATTATCGAATAAGGAATATACTAACAAAATGGCAGACGAAGATAAAACAATAGGCAGACGTGGTACGCGCAATGGTCATAATGAAGACGTGGATGTTCATTCCACCGGCCGTGCCAACGGACGTCGTAACAATCAAGATGCAGATGTTCATTCCACCGGCCGTGCCAACGGACGCGGTAATAATCAAAACGTAGATGTTCATTCTACCGGCCGAGCTAATGGACGTCGTAACAACGATCAAGATGCGGATGTACATTCCACCGGCCGTGCCAACGGGCGTCGTAACAATCAAGATGTTGATGTTCATTCCACCGGCCGTGCCAACGGACATGGTAACAATCAGGATGCGGATGTACATTCCACCGGTCGCGCGACAGGTCGTGGCATCGGACCGGTTAACAATGATTCCGGAGATGGTCATTCCACAGGTAAGGCAAACCCGAGGGGGAATGATGAAAATATAGATTTAAAACCTTTCGAGCAGAAAAACTCTGTAAACATTACAGGTAATACCTCTAATGTTGCAGCCACCGGTAAAATGAAATGGCCGGATTTTTTCATTCTTGAAGGAATAAGATATAAAAACGAGGGAGTTCTGTCGGATTCCTCCGGTGAGGCAATTGTATTTACCGTGACACGAGACGGCAAGAAATTCGCCTTGAAATTATATTATTACGATCCTGATCATCGTCCCAATCATA
>JAFLTU010000036.1 GCA_022509125.1 Muribaculaceae bacterium
AGGTTGTCGATCTTGTTGGTGAAGAAGTTATAGGAGATAACTGCGAATGCACCGGTAGCGATACCGAAGGCAGTGTTTACAAGAGCCTCGGAGATACCGGTAGAGAGCTCTGTTGAGTCAGGAGAACCTGAAGTAGCCAAAGCCTGGAAAGACTTGATCATACCCATCACAGTACCGAGAAGACCGACGAGAGTACCGAGAGTAGTAAGAGTAGCGACGATAGGGAGGTTCTGAGAGAGTGCCGGCATTTCGAGAGCTGTAGCCTCTTCCACTTCGTTGCGGAGGGTAGTGAGTTTCTGCTCTTTGCTGAGAGTGGTGTTGGCATCCATCTCTTTATACTTAACGAGAGTGCTATAAATAACGGCAGCAACAGAACCCTTCTGGTCTTTGCAGCGTTGCATAGCGGCGTCGATATTGTTCATAGCGAGGTCAGCCTTCACGTCGCTGACGAATTTGGTTGTGTTGCCCTTACCGGAAGCTGAGCTGATAGCGATCCAACGTTCGATAGAGAGGACGATCACGGTGAGGAAGAGAGTCATAAGGATCGGCACTATGAAACCACCTTTATAGACAGTGCCGGCAAGGTTGATCGGGTGTCCGGCGGGGTCATTACCCTCAAAGTTACCGGGGGCGCCCATAGCGAATAGGAAGATGCATACAGCTGCGATAGCGCAAGCGATGATCACGAAGAAGGCGTTGCGAATTCCGCGAACATTGCTGATTTTTTCATCCTTTTTCTTTTTGGGAGTTGCCACTGGGGCAGCAACAGTAGGATTTTGAGTTGCCATAATGTAGATTTTGTTTGAATTTTATGTTTGTTTATTTATTTTATTGATTTTTCGAGTGTTACCTCCGGAGATTCATCGGAGTTTTCATGGTTGGTGGGCCAAGATTTGAGCCTTAAATGGCTTTAAACCTCATCAGTTTGCAAAATTAATATATAATTTGATAAAAACAATTTTTTCAAAAATAAAAAATTAAAAAATGGGAACGAGAGAGGATCGCAAAGGTGAGGGTAAAGCGAGGGACGCTGCCCGGATCGGGCGGCATCCCTCTGACATTCATTTATTTTTTAAAATATGCTTAATAATTTAAGCTTTATTTACTATTCTTATTTAAGAAGGCTAATTTCAAAACGGCCTTTTATTTCACAGCTGCTACGCCTGGGAGAGTTTTCCCTTCGATAGCTTCAAGGAGGGCGCCGCCACCGGTGGATACGTAGGAAACGCTGTCGGCGAGACCGAATTTATTTACGCAAGCCACAGAGTCGCCACCGCCAACGAGGGAGAAGGCGCCATTGTCAGTTGCCTCTACGATAGCTTCAGCGATAGCACGGGAGCCCTGAGTGAAATTATCGAACTCAAAGACGCCGGCAGGACCGTTCCAAAGTATAGTCTTGGAGGGACGGATCACTTCGGCGAAAGCCTTCTGAGTTTGCGGACCGGCATCAAGACCTTGCCATCCGTCGGGTATGTCGTTGGATGGGCACACGATGGTCTGGGCATCGTTGTCGAATGCATTAGCAGCGATGCAGTCTGTGCCGAGCACGAGGTTGACACCCTTCTCCTTCGCTTTCTTAATGATGTCGAGAGCGAGATCGAGTTTGTCGTTTTCCACGATAGAGTCACCGATTTTACCCCCCTGCGCTTTAGCGAAAGTATAGGTCATACCGCCACAAAGGATGAGGTTGTCTACCTTATCCATAAGGTTTTCGATGATTCCGATTTTTGTGGAGACTTTAGAGCCACCCATGATAGCTGTGAAGGGGCGTTTGATATCCTTGAGAATGTTGTCGACAGCGGAGACCTCTTTTTCCATAAGATAACCGAGCATCTTGTCGTCGGCATTGAAATAATCTGCGATTACGGCAGTGGATGCATGACTGCGGTGGGCAGTGCCGAAGGCGTCGTTGACATAAGCGTCGGCATAGCTTGCGAGGTGTTTTGCAAATTCCTTTTGGCTCTTCTTCATTTCCTCCTTTGCAGCCTTATAACCCGGATCTTCCTTGTCGATACCAACCGGTTTTCCCTCTTCTTCAGGATAGAAACGGAGGTTTTCAAGCAACAGAACCTCTCCGGGTTTTAGGTCTTTGACGGCTTCGTCGGCGTTGTTGCAGTCGTGGACAAACTTAACGTCGGTGCCAAGGGCTTTGGCCACATCCTCGCGGATCTGAGCGAGTGAATATTTCTCGTTGACCTTTCCTTTAGGTTTGCCCATGTGGCTCATGAGGATCAGGCTGCCACCGTCGGCAAGGATTTTCTTAAGGGTGGGAAGAGCTCCGCGGATACGGGTGTCGTCAGTGATTTTACCGTTTTCATCAAGGGGCACATTAAAGTCAACCCTGACGATTGCCTTCTTACCGGCGAAATTGTAGTTGTCTATTTTTGCCATAATTCGGTTTTATTGTTGATGTGATGCAAATTTAATAATTTTGGCCGTGATTTCAAAAATTATGGAAAGAGAGGAAATAATAAGGAACCTCACGGAGGTTTATGAAATCTCTTATAGAGAAAAACCCAAGGTGGAGGAACTTACAGGCGGGGGATCATCGAGGAGATATTTTCGGTTAAGTTCGGAGAGTGATAGTCTTGTCGGGGCCTATGGCGAAGATAAAAAAGAAAACGAAATCTTTATTAATTTATGTTTGTTTTTAGGAGCCATGGGTATAAATGTGCCCTATATTGTAGGTTATCCCCGAGAACACACCTATCTGATGGAAGATCTTGGAGACGTCAGCCTATTCGACCTCTTGGGTCACCCCGAAGGAATGAGACTTTCGAAACTTGCGATAGACCAATTAGTGGAGTTTCAGAACCTTCCGGAGGA
Organism: Muribaculaceae bacterium; assembly: GCA_022509125.1. Lineage (GTDB taxonomy): Bacteria > Bacteroidota > Bacteroidia > Bacteroidales > Muribaculaceae > Lepagella. The sequence goes on from JAFLTU010000036.1 coordinate 2,827, forward strand.
GCTGTGGGAAGCTTATGTAGGCTTTAAACCATTTTCCGAGCGTCAGGTGAAATGGGATCTGAACTATTTCAAATATAATTTTTTGAAGCCTATGGGAGTGGTCTTCGATGAAGAAAGAGTTGAGAATGATTTCGAGCGATTGACGGAGGCCATAGTTTCTGAAAATGTCTATCAGGGATTGATGTACCGGGACTTTCAGAGCCGAAACGTTATGATTAAACAAGGACAACCTTGTCTGATAGATTTCCAGGGAGCGCGCAAAGGTCCAATAGCCTACGATGCCGTGTCGTTTATCTGGCAGGCCAGGGCACCGTTCAGCCTTGAAGAGAGGGTTGAACTTGAAAATTATTATATAAAGAAGACTAAGGAGCGGAGAGGGGATATTGACGAAGAGTCATTGGCAAAGCAAATAGATATGATGAAGGTTTTGCGGACTCTTCAAGTTTTAGGGGCCTATGGCTTCCGGGGAATAATGGAACGAAAGGCCCATTTTTTAGAAAGCATACCGAATGCGATATCCAATCTGGAACTTTTTAGGGATATGGGAATGTTGGAGAAGTTTCCGGAATTGGAAAGAATATCTTCAGAACTCTCCGAGAAGGAACGGGATAAGAAACGAGAAGGAATGAAAAAAGAAGAGGGATTGTGTGTCAGAGTGGGCAGTTTTTCCTATAAGCGCGGCTATCCTTCCGACCCGAGTGGCAATGGAGGGGGTTTCATATTCGACTGTCGAGGAATCCATAATCCGGGGAGATATGAAGAATATAAACATCTGACAGGTAAGGATCCTGAGGTTATTGAGTTTTTGGAGCGTGAGGATGAAGCTAAAAACTTTGTGGAGGCTGCCTTGAAGGCCACAGAGCCGAGTGTCAGGCGTTATCTTGAACGTGGATTTACATCATTGCAGGTGGGATTTGGATGCACGGGAGGCCAACATAGGTCGGTTTATTGCGCGGAGAGATTCGCCAGATTGTTAAAGGAGAAGTTCCCGGAGGTAAAGGTTGAGATTCACCATAGAGAAAGGAGAAAATGAGAAAATGAAGGCGATGATATTGGCAGCCGGACTTGGAACTCGCCTCAAACCCTTGACCGACCGGATCCCGAAGGCCTTGGTAGAGGTTGGAGGTGTGCCGATGCTTGAGCGTGTGATCCTGAAGCTAAAGGGGGAGGGATTTGATTATATAGTTGTAAACGTGCATCATTTTTCGGAGCAGATAATAGATTTCTTGAAAACAAGAGACTATGGAGTGGAAATAGCTGTGAGCGATGAGAGCGAAAGGCTTTTAGATACAGGAGGAGGTATCGTGAATGCCCGCCGGCTTTTGTTTGGGAGGGACCATGGGCCTGTTTTGATTCATAACGTGGATATCTTAAGCAATGCTGAATTAAGGAGCTTAGTTGATAAAGATGAAATGAGTCTGTTGGTTAGCGACCGTGAATCGAGTCGGAAGTTGATATTTGACCCCGAAATGGATCTAAGAGGCTGGCGAAATCTCACAAGCGGCCAGACGCGCCCGGAGAATTTAAATCCGGAGCCTGAATGGAGGGACTATGCCTTCAGCGGCATTTATTCCATGACCGAACAAGGAGTCGAAGAGATGAAAAACCTCATGGGAGAGGGAGCTTTCCCGGTGATGGACTATTTTTTGAGTGAAAGAAGAATAGAGCAAGTTAAGGGAATAGTTTCGACCAACCTGAAGATTATCGACATAGGAAAGCCCGCGACTTTGTCGCAGGCTTCTGACTTGAATATATAATTTAGTCTGTCTTAAAAATAATCCCCGGAGGTTTCCCACCGGGGTAATTGTTTTAATTGAAACTATCGTTATCGTTTGATATTTTACGGTTTGATTTGGATGAGAATTGGAAAACGCAACCGCCAATGAGGAAAATCACGGCAATACCACCAATCCACCATGTTGCGGCATAACTGTTTACGAAACAGGACACTATGAGGAGTATCGAGCCGATAATGTAAAAAATAATTGACAGGGTTTTCATAATCTTGATGTATTTTTTTCTGGTTTGACTGCTTTTTTGATATTATAACATTGGGTTTTAAAAAAATGTTTATGAATATTAAAAAAAAATGTTAAAGCCAATAAATGCAGGGTTTTATTTCTAAACCCCTTGATCAAAATGGAGTTTTTAATCTCTATTTCCTCATATTTAATAAGGAAAAGAAGGGATTCTCCAGTCTTTGACAAAAAGAGGGAAGGCTCTTTTTTAAAGTTAACGTTTCATGATGCGGCGAGATTTTGGGAACAGATTATTGGCTCGGGAGCCGATATTCTTTGCCTCTCCAAGTTTTAGGCCTTTATAGCAAATAGAAACGACCCCCTTTGGGACTTCGGTAGGCAGCACAAGACTTTCACCACGGAGATATTTCAAGGCCGTTTGATGGTCTACCTCCACTTTAGGAAATTCATTGGTTGAATCTAAAACTGAATTTCTGATATTCGATTTGACCCACTCCCCCGGTTTACGGAAAATGGACAAAAAGAGACCCTCTCCTTTTGTGGCATGAGGCATAAACCGATAGGCTGGAATGTCGGAGTTAATGGCAGGCTTAATCCCCCATTCCTGAGGCAAGTGGAGGTCGATGGGTTGAAGGCCAAGAATCATAAATACAAACTCCGCATTCTCTTCATTCTCTTGAAGGTTGAAAGTGCATGTGGAATAAATCAGGAATCCTCCAGGTTTAAGAGCCTCAACTGCATTTCTGAGGATTTCCTTCTGCAAGGAAGAACATTGGGATATCAGCCGAGGGCTCCATTGAGTTCGGGCCATCTCTTCCTTTCTCATCATACCTTCGCCGGAACATGGGGCGTCGACGGCCACAATATCAAAAGACACTCCTTGATTGGCAAACCATTCCGAATCACGGTTTGTCACAACGACTTTTTCATAACCCCATCTGTCGATATTCTCGCGCAGGGCCGGAATGCGTTTCTGGCTATATTCGTTTGCCGTCACTTCAGAACCTTCAGGGAGAGCATTTATCATAGCTGTGGTTTTTCCCCCGGGGGCAGCACACAAATCAAGAACCCTTAATTTGGGCTCGGACATCGATGAATCATCACCCTCGAGTTCCTTTCTGAATTCCTCCACTAAGATTTCTATGGCAGTTTCATATATCATCGAAGAGGCATCTTGCACATAGTAGGCTCCGGCATGAAGCAGAGGGTCGAAAATAAACTCGGGCCGGTTTAAAAGATATAGGCCTGAGCGGCACCATGGGACAGGTGAAGAAGATTCGAATTCAGCTCCAGGTTTACGACGGTTGAGCCTCACGGAAGTGACCGGAGGTTGTCCGAGCGATTCGAAGAGTTTTTCGGCCTCTTCCGGCCCCAGCAATTCCCGCATGGAGTCGATAAAACCTTGGGGCAATTCTGTCATGATTTATTTTTATTCGGCAAATATAACGTTTTAGAGTTTTTTGGTTTAATTTTGTGGAGAAAAAATTACGAAAAAGAGATATGCAATTCACTACCGACGCCAAATGCACAGATTGCGTGGCAGCCATAAAAATGGCGATGAAGAGAAAATTTCCCAACGAAGATTTTAAATTGGAATTAAATTCAGCCGATCGGGTGTTGAGTGTTCACGGATTGCCGGAAGATTCCGAGCATGCTGCTCTTGTGGAAAGCGCCATAAAGGAGGCAGGCTTTCAGGGATCTTGGCTAACTCGCGGTATGGAAAACAAATAACATATTTTGCTACAATTACGCGACATATATAAGAGCTACGGCCCGGTTAGAGTCTTAAACGGCATAAGCCTTGATTTCAAGGAGGGCGAGATAATGTCGATAGTGGGACCTTCGGGAGCCGGCAAAACCACATTGCTTCAAATCGCGGGAACCCTTGACAGACCTGACAGCGGGGAAGTGATCTTCAACGGAGAAGATCTTTTGAGACTGAAAGATAGAAAATTGTCGAAATTCCGTAACCTTCAATTGGGATTTATATTCCAGTTTCATCAATTATTGCCTGAATTTTCAGCCCTGGAGAATGTGGCATTGCCAGCCCTGATTTCCGGAGAAAAGAGGAAACGAGCCTTTGAACGGGCAAGACGCTGGCTCGAAGAGCTTGGTTTAGGCCATCGTCTCAATCATAAACCTTCGGAACTCTCGGGAGGAGAGAAACAGCGCACAGCCATAGCCCGGGCCCTTATCAATGAACCTGCACTTGTCTTGGCCGACGAGCCTACAGGCAGTCTTGACTCTAAAAACAGAGATGAAATAAAGACAATAATCACGGATTTAAGGGAAAAATACCGCCAGAGTTTTGTGATTGTGACCCATGACCGTGAAATAGCCGATATCGCCGACAGGAAGGTGTTGATTGAAGACGGGATAATCGTGACCCAGAATGGCGAGGCAATAAAAGGAGAGGAAAAAGCGCCGATGGAAGAGAAAGAGAAAGAAACGATTGATGAGAAAGAATCGACCGAAGAGAAAGAAAAGAAACGAGTTGAGGATAAAGAATCGGTCGTAGGGATAGAAACAAAAGTCGAAGGGATAGAAACAAAAGAGGAGGCATAACCTCCTCTAATTTCTGGGATTCAGAATGATCTTCCCTTATGAATTTTTGTGAAACGGGATAATCCGTTCCTTAATGGGAAATTTGGAACCAAGGTTCCTCCCATTAATTGAGTTCGTTTTGAAGTTGTTCGATTTTACTTGCCAAGTCTTCGCCTCTTTTAGCGAGCTGCTGTTGCTCAATTCTATAAGAGTCTAAGAGTTGTTCTTTTTTCTTACGGTCGAAATTGTCGATAGTGTCTTTTACTGAATCTAAAACAGCCACGAGTTTAGCCTGCTCTTTTGGAGTGAGAGCTGCAACGTTTTTTAGTTTTTTGTGGGCAGCCTTCAACATTTTTACCACGTCGGTGGCTGTCTCTTTCGCAAGTTTTTTTGTTCTCATTTTGTTAATAATTAGGTTTATTTACTGGTTCAAAATTAAGAAAAATATAAAATATTAAGCTATTATCTTCAAAAAAAAATGTTAATCATCAATTGATATAGCTATAAAATGTGTAAATTTGTGTTCTATAACATAAGAAAATGAAAAGATATAGAAAATTTCTCACCATACTGACAGCCTTTTTGATAGTTTTTTCCACTTTTGGAGTTATAGAAAGTTATGCCGTGACGAAAAAAACGAAGGCAAAAACTACCACCACTGCAAACAAAAAAAAGAAAGCTGGGGGAACCACAAAACGAAAAACAACCAAGAAGGCGACTACGACTAAAAAGAAGACTACAACACGAAAAAAAACCACACCAAAGGCAGAGCAAAAAAAACCGGAAGAGGTGCCTCAAAACGATGCTTTGACCCTGACTGTCAATGATGGAGTTTTGGCTTGGATTCCTGAATCTTTAAATCCCGGAGGGTTGAGAATAAATCTTGTCAGAGCCGATAGGGGTTCAAGATCTGCCAAAGTCTATCTTAACGAGAATTTCACATATCTGCCGGTGACCGGCGACCTGATAAAAGAGCTTTCAGAAGCGACAAAAAGGGCTTTCCCGGATTCGATTTCCGACTATCAAATTTCATTGATGGTTGGCGACAAACCTTTATCTTATTTTATAACCACCATTGATAAGCTTCCGGCAGGTTCACGCCAGAATCCCCCCTTTGTTGTGGAAGCCTTGCCTTTTAGCAAGCCAAAACATGGAATGGCCGGGGATTTAGTGGCGTTATGGGCAAGTCATGGACGTTATTTCAAGCCGGGGTCGAGTCAATGGTATTGGCAGCGTCCTGCTCTTTTCCAAGTGACCGAAGATACCCACACGATGAGTTATATTCTGCCCTACGTAGTTCCGATGATCGAGAATGCCGGAGGCTATGTCTTTTTGCCTAGGGAGAGAGATATCAACCGCAACGAAGTGATTGTGGACAACGACACCAATGACGAGGGGGAAATTTACTCACAACCATACTACAAAGAGAAGACGGGCAAAGAACCCTGGACAACAGGGGAATACGAGGGCTTCATTTATGACCTCCCCGATTTCAGAGACACAGAAAATCCCTTTGAAAACGGCACTTACCGCCAGACCACAACCATCACATCAGGGAAAGAATCGATTGCGGCCTGGTGTGCAGATATTCCGGAGGATGGAGAGTATGCAGTATATATAAGCTATAAGACCCTTCCCAACTCAACTGAAGATGCCCGTTATATGGTGAATTATTCCGGAGGTTCAAAAGAATTCAGAGTCAACCAGACAATGGGTGGAGGAACCTGGGTTTATTTAGGCACTTTCCCGCTTGAGGCCGGTTATTCAGATGAAGAACCCATTGTTGTTTTGAGCAACCAATCTTCAAAAGCGGGAAGAACAGTCACAGCCGATGCTGTCAAAATCGGAGGTGGAATGGGGAATATCGCCCGTAGCGACAGCCGGACCGATATTTATATCGATCCCTCCACACCGTATGAGACAGATATTGAATATCTTTCGGGAATAACTGACGATGGCTCAGAAGAGAGCCAGGAGGCCATAGCTGAATTCAATACCAAACTTGAGTCGGCCAAAAAGGCTGCTAGCAACGGCTATAAACCCTATTTCACTACTTCGGGACTTCCCCGCTATCTCGAGGGGGCACGGTATTGGCTCCATTGGGCAGGTTTTCCCGAGTCGGTATATTCCCCCTACCATGGAACCGACGACTATAAAGACGATTACACATCAAGGGGCCATTGGGTTAATTATCTGGCAGGAGGGTCGAGAGTGTTGCCCGACCGGGAGGGTCTTAATATCCCAATCGATGTGACTATGGCTCTGCATTCTGATGCCGGCAAAAAAGCCGATGATTCATTCATAGGCACTCTAGGAATTTATTTCACGAACAACGGGGCATATTACACCGACGGGACTCCCCGCACCAATTCTAGGGCCCTCACGGATATGTTGCTGCGTCAGATCACGATGGATATCCGTCAGACATGGGAACCGAATTGGACCAGAAGGGCAATGTGGGACAAAACCTATGTTGAAGCAAGAGTGCCTGAAGTGCCGACATCTTTGGTGGAGTTCATGAGCCATCAGAACTATGCCGACATGAAATATGCCCTTGACCCTGCCTTCCGGTTCACAGTCAGCCGAGCCATTTACAAGGCTTTAGGAAGATTTATTGCTGAAAGAAAAGATAAGAAATTTGTGGTGCAGCCGCTGCCTGTGAAGGATTTCGCTATAACCAGAGTAAAGAAAGGAACTTATAAGCTTGAATGGCAGATGACACGCGACAAACTTGAGCCAACTGCCGACCCGGATAAATATATCATTCTTGAGAGGACCGGAGAAGACCTCGGGTTTCATAAAATAGGAGAGACGACCTCCAGAAATTTCACAATAAAAGTGAACGACAACCAGATTCATTCCTTCAGGATTTTGGCTGCCAACGAGGGTGGATTGTCATTCCCGTCGGAGACTCTGGCGCTAAAGGAAGGAGGAGACAAACCGGTTTTGATAATAAATGGTTTCACCAGGGTTAGCGGCCCGGCGAGTGCAAGTTATGGTGATGAAGCAGGTTTCTATGCCATAAATGATTTCGGAGTTCCTCATATCCGCGATATTTCCTTCATAGGGTATCAAACTGAATTCCGTCGCAGCGCGGGAGAGAGTTTCGGCAAAAGTAATGCCGACTATGCCTCACAGGTGATAGCGGGTAATACTTTTGATTTCGTCTACGATCATGGTCTGGCATTTGCATCAGCGGGGAAAGGGTTTGTTTCCTCTAGCGTAGGAGCCGTTGAGAATGGGAGTGTCGACCTGAAAAATTTCCAGACTGTTGACCTTATACTTGGGAAACAGAAGCTCACGACCACAGGGTTCGGAAGTTCCGGGCTTAAATATTCGGCCTTCCCTAAGGAACTACAGACCAAGCTCAGACAATTTGTAGGGAACGGAGGGGATTTACTTGTGTCAGGGGCCTATGTGGCCACCGACCTCTTCGATGAGAGGAGCCCGTCAGGTAGCAAAGATTTCGCAAGAGATATTCTCGGTATTGAGAAAAACGAAGGACCCCGTTCTGAGATGGGTTCCCTCACTGCCTCCTCTAATGGTCTTAAGGTTAAAAAAATAGGATATTCCAACACCTTGAACGATAAGATTTATATAGTGGAAAATCCCGATATACTCTCCACGACAGGGAAGAGCCAGGTGGTTTATAGATATAGCGACACAAATCTCCCGGCCGTAGTGGTAAACAAAAAGGGACAGTCAACAGTGGTTGTCAGTGCCATTCCCATAGAGGCTATGGACAAGGGACAAAGAAATCAGGTGGTAAAAGATTTTCTCGATTTCTAAGAAAAAATATACATCAGCATTTTCCTTAGAGTTAGGATTCATCAACAAGGGGAAGATTACGACAAATCATGAAAATAATAAGATTTAAAGACATAAACTCGCTGAGAGATGAAATCCTCAACGGAGGTCTGGAACAATTTCTGGTGGTTCAACTTGACGATCGAAAGATAGAACTCGATGCGAATTATTTCCAACGTATGGAGGAATTGGCCTCGGATGCCGATTCATCGATCACCTATTGTCACTACAGAGAGCGTAAGAATGGAGTTGTGAGTCTTCATCCGGTGATAGACTATCAGTTTGGCTCTGTGAGAGACGATTTTGATTTCGGTCCGTTAGTGATGCTTAATGTCGCCGATGCGTTGGCAGCCTCGGAAGAAATGTCGGAGGGCAAACCGGGATGGATAGACGGAGGATGGTATGAATTGCGGCTCCGGATGTCGATCGGAAGAACAATAGCGGCAGTACCGGAATATCTATATACTGTAGAGCAACGTGATTTGCGAAAGAGCGGCGAGAAGCAACACGATTACGTCGATCCCCGCAACATTCTCTATCAGACTCATATGGAGAGGGTGTTTACCGATTTTTTGATAGCGACAGGAGGAGTGGTAAATCCGGTGGAGGTTTCTGCTTCAGAAGAAAAGGGAGATTTCCCGGTGGAAGCATCGGTAGTGATACCTGTTAGAAATCGAGTCTCCACAGTGGGAGAGGCTGTCAAGTCGGCTCTCTCGCAGGCAACCGATTTTCCTTTCAATGTCATTGTAGTTGACAATGACAGCGATGACGGCACCCGTGAACTTCTTGAAAACATCGACGATCCAAGATTTATTCTGATAAAGGCTAACAAAGAAGACAATCTGGGTATAGGAGGGTGCTGGAACCGAGCTATTCTCTCTGAAAATTGCGGTCGTTATGCCGTGCAACTTGACTCAGATGATATATATTCAGATGAGAAGACCCTTCAAAAGATAATCGACAAATTTCGTTCAGACCATTGCGGCATGGTAGTGGGGTCTTACATACTGACTGATTTTAATTTAGAACCAATCCCGCCGGGGCTCATTGATCATAAGGAATGGACAAACCTCAACGGGGCCAACAATGCATTGCGAATTAACGGATTTGGAGCACCTCGAGCCTTTCTGACTTCTTTAGTGAGAAACTATCTCTTCCCTAATGTTAGTTATGGGGAGGATTATGCCATGGCTTTGAGGATTAGCAGGGATTATAAAGTGGGCCGCATATATGAACCTCTTTATTATTGCCGGAGATGGTCGGGCAATTCTGATGCCGACCTTTCAATCGAAAAGACTAACGATCACAACGCTTACAAGGATTTTATTCGTTCCGTGGAGCTTATAGCCCGTATACGTGCCAACATGACTGAACAACAATGACCTCTGAGGAGCTATCATCATTTTTCACGCAACAGAAAGAGGATTGGCCTTTGGCCTCGAGAAATTATGCAGCCCTGGTAGAGGTGAACCGTAAACCATTCAAAGCGGGAGGACTGGAGGGTTTTGTGGAATTTAATCCTGCGCGCGCTCTCTCGACTCTAGCTAAGGTAGACCGGGAGACGATCCGGCAAAGAGAATGTTTTTTATGCAAGAACCACAGACCGGAGGAACAGTTGAGCCTGCCACTGCTTGATGGCGAGTTTGAATTGCTCGTAAATCCTTATCCAGTGGTGGAACAACATTTCACGATAGCCTCCACAAAACATGATCGGCAACGATTTTTAGCGGAAACCGGTTATCAACTGGCTGCAGAATTGCCGGGGATGGTTGTCTTTTTTAACCATGCCGGGGCCGGGGCAAGCGCCCCCGATCATCTGCATTATCAGGCTGTCCCCAAGGAATCGCTTCCACTGATAAAGATTTTGGAGGAAAACGGCGAAAGGCATTTACCCTTCAAAATTTATGAAAAACCGGAAGATTTCAACCTGACCGAGGAGCCTTTGAATGCCTTCTTTTGGAAAACTTTGAATCAAGATTTTCGGGGTGTAGTAGTGCGCCGGAAGGCTCATCGACCGGTTTGTTTCTACCGGGAGCCACCCCTAAGAAGAGCAGTGAGTCCCGGAGCCATCGACATCGCCGGGAGAATAATTATTCCTTGTGAGGATGATTTCAATTTAATAACAGATAAGGAAATAGAGGCCATCTTTAGGGAAGTGGCTCATTAAGGGAGTGGGAAAGTTAAAAAATTCTGAGTCGCCGTGGTGGTGGGTTCCCTCTCTTTATGTAGCGGAGGGGTTGCCTTATTTTGCAGTCAACACCCTGACGGTGATCATGTATACCAACATGGGGGTTTCGCTTCAGGAGATGGCCTTTTTCACGGGATGGCTTTATCTGCCCTGGGTTATAAAGCCTTTTTGGAGCCCCTTCATCGATCTTTTCAAGACCAAAAGATGGTGGATTCTGGTCATGCAGTTTCTGATGGCCATAGGCATGGCAGGGGTCGCTTTTTTCTTGCCCGGGGAATTCTTTTTCACCCTGACTCTTATATTTTTCTGGCTGATAGCCTTTTGTTCCGCCACACATGATATTTCGGCCGACGGTCTTTATCTTATAGCTTTAGACTCTCATCATCAGGCTGCATTTGTGGGAGTTAGATCAACGTTTTATCGAGTGGCAAGCATTGCAGGACAAGGAGGTCTCGTGTTATTGGCCGGTTATTTCGAAACTGCTTTTGGCGATATTCCGAAGGCATGGGCTTATGTTTTCGTTATTCTCTCTGCCTTCTTTTTCATTATGAGTTTATATCATCTTTGGCGCCTTCCTACAGTAAAAGAAGACCGGTCTATAAAAGGGGTGAATCGCCGGACGGTTATTAAAGATTTTTTCAAGACTTTTGCCACATTTTTCCGGAAACCGGGGATTCTTGCTGCCCTTGCCTTTATGCTTCTTTATCGTTTCCCGGAGGCTCTATGTATAAAAATTATTCAGCCTTTTCTGTTGGGGTCAAGAGAAATCGGGGGTTTAGGATTGACAACTGCCGAGGCCGGATTGGTTAATGGAACAATAGGGGTGGTAGGACTCCTTTTAGGAGGAATCGCGGGTGGTGTGGCCATTGCAAGAGGCGGCTTGCGGAAACTGCTTTTCCCGATGGCGGCATCATTGACACTCCCATGTATCTTTTATTGTTTTTTGGCTATGTGGCAGCCCACAAATTTTGTGCTTATCTCTATAGCAATATTCATTGAGCAATTAGGATATGGCTTTGGATTTTCTGCCTATATGCTATATCTTCTTTACTTCAGCCGTGGAGAGTCGGCCACTTCTCACTATGCCTTCTGCACAGCATTCATGGCCATTGGGATGATGGTGCCGGGGATGTTTGCCGGTCATATCTTTAGCTATTTTGAACAAATGGAATTTTTTGCAATCGAAGGATCGCAAGGTTATATAAATTTTTTCTGGAGCGTGGTAGCCTCTTCTTTGCTTACCTTTCTGGTTTGCAGTTTAATAAAAATAGACCCCTCATTCGGTAAAAAGACTTCAGATGAACAATAGGTTTTCCCGCTTATTGGGAAAAACCATCATGGACTTAAAACTGATCTTCGAGATGGTCAAGAATTTCTGCGGGACGGTCAACTATATAGTCTGCATTGGCCCTTCGCAATTCAGCAACGGAACGGAACCCCCAGGATACTCCGATTGATTCAACGCAAGCCCGTTTGGCACATTCTACGTCGACCCCGGAGTCGCCGATATATAGGACTTCCTTTTTATTCACAGGGTATTTCCCGAGCACAGAGAATAAAATCGAGGGATCAGGCTTACGGTTTCGACCCTCCTGCTGTCCCTCGATAGCCACGAAGTTGATAGTGGGGAAACAACCTTTTATAATCTTTTCGGTGGCTTCCTGATATTTATTTGAGGCAACCGCCAGTGCCACTCCCTGTGACTGAAGTTTCTCGAGAAGTTCTGTTATTCCCGGATAGGGTTTAGTAGTGTCAAGACAATGTTCGTTGTAATAGGTCTTGAAATGTCTCAGAAGTTCATCGATGGTGGCCTCGTCTGCATCCTGCTGAGCCTTTTTCATAAGGTTTCTCACACCGTTGCCCACCATGTAGGCATAGGCCTGGATGGGATGTGTGGCAAATCCCATGGTCTCCAAAGCATAATTACAAGCCTTACCAAGGTCGGTGATAGTGTTTAACAAAGTGCCGTCTAAATCAAATATCGCAAGTTTCTTCATAACTTTAAATTTTCGGATTCCCCCTCTTCATTTATAACATACAGGTCTCTAAAAAGGATATCCAATTGAGAAATGAAAGGAGGAATCTCTGTGCCAGCGTGGATGGATAAGGGGCCAAGCCACTTGCCCCATTGCAGGGTTATGAGCCTTCATTCCCATATCGAAGCGTAGTAGAAAATATGAGAAATCAAACCGGATCCCCAGTCCATAGGAAGCGGCCAATTGTTTATAAAATTCATTAAACTTAAAAAGGCCACCAGGCTGATTGGGGTAATTTTTAATTGTCCAGATATTTCCGGCATCAATAAAGGCAGCCATTTCTATGACCCAGAAAAGTTTCGTGCGCATCTCGGCGCTCAAGATAAGGCGTATGTCGCCGCATTGATTGATAAAATCGCTGACTGAGTTGTTGCCCGGATAGCTGCCGGGTCCGAGGGTCCTGACATCCCACCCTCTGACGCCGTTTGCTCCTCCGCCATAAAACCTCTTCTCGAAAGGGAGGATCGTGGAATTTCCATAAGGAAATCCTATTCCAAATCCTGCATGAAGGGCCAGAGAATTACGATTGTCGAATATATGCAGGAAGCCGTAGTCGGTGTTGAGCTTTATATATTGAGAGTAATAGATTCCAAAGAGTTTGAATGGATCGGAACTTACGTGGCTGCGCGGTCGAAACAACATATTGAGGAGGTAAAGAATATTTCCGGCTGTCTCGAGGTTTGCCCTGACTGTGTAGATGTTTCTTTGAAATGTGAGGTCCCACGGTTTTTCCTCCCGCTTGTTAGAGTGGTAGAAAGTAAACCCCATCCTCATTATAAAATGATCTTCATAGCTATATTTTAAAAGGGGATTGTCAGGTGCGATGTTGTTGATGAAATCCAGGGTGCTTTCCGGGAGATAGACATAATTGATATCTATTGGAGTGAAGAGGTAGACGTTTTTGTCTTTGCGGTTGACCCATCTGTAAGACCAACCGGCTGTAGAAATAACCCTTGTGTATTCCGGTCTTTCCTGATACGACATACTGAAATTGAGTTCAGAAGATGCGTTGACCCTTCTTTTGAAACCCTCCTTAAGAAATGGAGCCTTAAATTTCGGGAAAGTCACACCGAGGTCAACGGAATATTCCATATAACGATCGTGGATTAATCCCTCAAGGTTCCCGCTGAGAGATTCATATGCACCACGGAGTTTTGTGGTAAGAGTCTCCGAACCTTTCCCAACGTTCCGATGAGTGTAGGTCACCGCTGCAGCCACGCCAAGATCTCCCTCCGAATTGGTGCCCTCGAGTTCAAATGCCACCGACTGACTTTTGGCAGGAGTTAACAGGATATATGCATCGAGAAGGTTTTTCCCCTCTTCCTTTCCCGCCGGAACAAAAGCAATGTTTATAAATTTCAAAATAGAGAGCCTCGAAAGGGCTGAATATGTGCGGTCTACGCTTACCTGGCTGTAAGGCTGGCCTGTGTGTATAAAACAATTCTCATAGAGCACCCCGGGTCTGAGATATCCTTTCCCGGAGTTATAAATCTGGATGTCTCGATAGTCCAGATGTTGTGCCTTTTCTATTATTTGGCTGGCGCTTTCCCCCAGGGAGGGGTCGAAATCGGTGATGTATCTGATATCCTTTATATAATATTTCTCATGGGTCAGGAGATCACCTGTCTGGCGAGCATAAGGAGGGTTTAACCGCATAGTAAGATCAACGAGGTTACTTCCGGCAGTGGTGTCGGCGTTGAATGTGATAAATTCCTTACTGAACCCGTAATAACCTTGATTTTTAAGCGAGTTTGTAATTGTCTCCCGTTGAGTCTCAAGCAAGCTGCGGTCGAGGGGAGTGCCGGTTCTGACCACAAAGTGATCGGAATCTTTCATCACGATTGAGCGGAATGTCGAATCGGGGAACTCATAGGTTATGCCATTGACAACATATTGCACTCCGGGACTGACCCGATAATTCACCTTTATTTTTTTCTTGTTTTTTTTATCTACAATTGTGTCAGCAGAGGCTTGAGCATAAAGAAAACCCTTGTTGATCATAGCCTTCTCCAACTGTTCCACACCGGCTGCAACAAGAGTAGAATCATAAACCACGGGAGGTTCGCCGAGTTTTCTGACCCAACGGTTCCACCATTTCGTGGTGTCATTGCCGCTCATATTATAGACCCCAAGGCGCAGTTTGATGCTCCAGAGCATCTTATGGTTGGGTTGTTGCCTTATATAGGCAGTCAATTCGGAGGCAGAGAGACGATGGGCCGAGTCGTCTACTTCAATATTCACTTTATCAAGCAGATAACTTCCCTCAGAGATATGGCGTGTGGAACTGCACCCGCCCATTAAAAAAGCGAGTAAACAAATTGCCAATATATATATATTATTTCTATTCAATGCCTTTCTGCAAATTTAACGAATATTTTTATTTCCCATTTATTTTGCCCTCTGGAGGAATAATTATTACCCTAATCATGATTATTGGAAGAATTGTGCAACGTGGTTTGAAAAATTAAGTAATTTTACAGGCAGTAAAAAAACATCGGCCAAGATATGAAGCCCTATTTAGAGAAGACATATTTTCTATCGGCGAATGAATGTAGTGCAGAGGGAAAACTCTCTATGACCTCATTGACCACCAATATTATAGATATAGCAACCGACCATGCCAATTCCCTTGGTATTGGAAATCCAGCGATGGTAGAAATGAAGGCAGGTTGGATACTCTCGCGGATCACAATCGATTTGGAGAAACTCCCGGAAATCAATAGCCATTATGTTTTAAAGACATGGATCGAGGATTTCAACCGCCATTATTCTGCACGCTGTTTCAGCGTTGCCACTTCCGAGGGGGAGATTTTAGGATATTGCAGAACAATCTGGCTTGTCATCGACGAGGAGACCCATAAAAATTTAGGATTGTCGCACTTTAATCTGCCTTCAGAACTTATTTCCGGCGAGAAGGCCCCGATAGAGACCCAACAGAAACATTTTCCCATCGTGGAAAATGAGGAGGAGATGACTTCAAAAGCCATCAAAGCCACCCATCCTCCTTATCATTACACATTCCAATATTGCGATCTCGATGCGTATCGCCATGTCAACACGGTCAGATATATCTCCTTGCTGATGAATCAGTTTACACTTGAAGACCACGACACAACCACAGTGAGACGTCTTGAGCTCTCTTTCCTCCATGAGGCTTCTTATGGAATGAAAACAAGGCTTCTACGCTCGGATTCTCCGGAAGACCCCTTGCTCTCATCATTCCAACTGAGTGACGAGGCCGGAAATGCTTTACTCTTCGCCCGAGTGAAAAGAAACAAAAATATTCAGTAAATTTGGGCAATGAAGGAGATTGAAGCCGTTTTGCAAAGAGCAGGCATTGCCGCGACACCGGTTAGAATGCTTATCTATCGCTGTCTGAAGGAGGCCTCTCTTCCGCTTTCACTTTCCGATATCGAGACGGCTCTTGATTCTGTAGACAAGTCTACGGTTTCTCGTACTCTGGCTACTTTCAAAAACAATCACTTGATCCATAGTTTCACTGATGGTTCAGGGTCTACGAAATATGAACTTTGCTATTCATCGCCTGAAGATGAAGAGGGGGGCATTCACCATGTGCATTTCCGTTGCGAGAAATGCAATCAAACGATTTGCCTTAATGATGTAAGAGTGCCACGCGTGATACTTCCTCCGGGTTATACCTTGAGAGAAGTTAATTACGTTGTGACTGGTATTTGTGGGGCATGCAATGATTCAATAAGATGAAGACTCCTGTGTTTAAATATTCGAAATTATGCTATGCGGTGTCGGCGGTGCTGACCATCCCGTTGCTAATCGATATTTGCACGGCGTGTCGTCTCTTTTCTCTATGGATAGCGTGGTTACTCTTGATCTTGATAGGTGCAATATCAATGGTGAGACTCTGGTTTGGCTTCCGTCAGCATCTCTATAAATTTTCATGGGGCTTAATCGGGCAGCTTTTGCTCGGAGCAGGCGTTTTAATTTTCTTCCAGCTGTCGATTAATCGAGTGATTGAAACTCCGGTGAGCAATCCGGTCGCTCCGGCCGTAGTAGATATCACAGACCCTTTCAAAGGGCTTGATTCAACCCACAACAAAGGGGGTTCTGACGGAAAACATATTAGTCATCCCGCTAAAAAAGAAGAGAAAACTACAGATAAAAAAGTCAATCATAAAAAAAAATAATTTAACCAATAACCAATATTATGAAAAAACACAATTTTTATGCCGGCCCAAGTATCATGAGCCAGTATACGATAGATGAGACAGCCAAGGCCATCAAAGAATTTGCCGATATGGGTCTCTCAATTTTGGAGATATCCCATCGTAGCAAACAGTTTCAGGCTGTTATGGATGAAACTGTAGACCTATTCAAGTCTTTACTTGATATCCCGGAGGGATATAGCGTGCTCTTCCTCGGCGGTGGTGCTAGTCTTCAGTTTGCAATGGTTCCAATGAATATGCTCATTCATAAGGCAGCTTATCTTGATACAGGGGTCTGGGCCAGCAAGGCCATAAAAGAGGCTAAACTTTTTGGAGATGTAGACGTGGTGGCCTCTTCGAAAGATCGTAACTATAATTACATCCCGCGCGATTATACCGTGCCGACCGATGTGGATTATTTTCACTATACTTCCAACAACACTATCTATGGCACAGAAATTCGCAAGGATCCCGATGTGAAAGTGCCGATGATTGCCGATATGAGTTCAGATATTTTCAGCCGTCCGGTCGATGTCTCAAAATATGAACTAATCTATGGAGGAGCCCAGAAAAATCTTGCTCCTGCCGGTGTCACTTTTGTAATAGTAAAAGACGACACATTAGGGAAAGCCGACAGAGTGATACCCACGATGCTCAACTATGAAACCCACGTGAAGAAAGGCTCAATGTTCAACACTCCGCCGGTGCTTCCAATTTTCTCGGCCCTTCAGACTCTCAAATATTATAAGCAACTTGGAGGCGTAGAGGCTATTGAAAAGATGGATGTAGAGAAGGCCGACGTGCTTTACAACGCCATCGACGGCAGCAAAATGTTTGTTGCTACAGTGCCCAATCATGAAGACCGCTCGATCATGAACGTATGTTTTGTGATGAAACCCGAATATAAGGATCTTGAAAAAGATTTCATCGATTTTGCCACCGAACGCGGCATGATGGGTATCAAGGGCCATCGCGACGTAGGAGGTTTCCGAGCTTCCCTATATAATGCCCTGCCGATGGAGAGCGTCAAGGCCCTTGTGGAAGCGATGAAGGAATTTGAAAGTAAGCATTAAAACTCTATCCTCTGTTTCCCCTTCCCCTAGAAAGGAGGGGACAGATGCTTCAGCTTATAACTTTCAATTCTTAACACAAACCAACTACAAATACAAAAAACTTAAAACTTGAAATTCCCAAAACATGAAAATACTTGTATTTACAGAAAAGCCCTTCGCACCTGCAGCCGTTAAGGCCATACAGAATGTGATAGATGCTGCCGGAGAAGACATGGTGCTCCTGGAACGTGGCACAAGGGAAGACCTTCTAAAGGCAGTGGCAGATGTCGATGGTTTGATCGTCAGAAGTGATATTGTAGACGCCGAAGTTATCCAAGCCGGGAAAAACCTTAAAGTGATAGTTAGAGCCGGAGCCGGTTATGACAATATCGACCTAAAGGCTGCTACCGAACATGGCATCTGTGTCATGAATACCCCGGGCCAGAATTCAAATGCTGTGGCTGAACTTGTATTCGGAATGATAGTGATGATGTGTCGCAACAAATACAATGGCACCTCCGGAAGCGAACTGAAAGGAAAATCACTAGGAATCTATGCTTTTGGTCAAGTGGGTCGAAATGTGGCGAGAATCGCAGCCGGTTTCGGTATGGAAATAAAGGCTCTCGATCTATTTGTGCCCGACGAAGTTATGATCCAGCAGGGCGTGACACCCGTTCATGAGGTCAAGGCTCTCTTCTCGGAAAATGATTTTGTTTCTCTCCATATTCCGGCCACTCCTGAGACAAAGAATTCTATAGGTTATGACCTGGTAATGAGTATGCCGAAAAATGGAGTGCTTGTTAATACTGCCCGCAAAGAGGTGATTGATGAGGATGGTCTTTTGAAGGCCCTTGAGCAACGGCCCGATCTACGCTATGTCTCGGATATCAAACCTGCCAACTGGGAAGAATTCGAGAAACGTTTTGCAGACCGTGTATTCTTCACTCCCAAAAAGATGGGAGCCCAGACTGCTGAAGCCAACTTTAATGCCGGTGTAGCGGCTGCAGAACAAGCCATAGCCTACCTGCGCGACGGATGGAACAAATATCAGGTGAATAAATAAGTGTATGCAGATTCGCAATGCAAATTATAAGGTGAGCAGTCCCTCAGTGGAGATGTGCCCGGTCACAGATGTGCCAGAATATGCCTTCATAGGTCGTTCGAATGTCGGGAAGTCGTCGCTGATTAATCTTCTGACTCGAAAAGGTCTGGCGAAAACGTCGCAGAAACCTGGGAAGACAATGCTTATCAATCATTTCGAAATCAACGACGGGGAGTTCTATATTGTAGACCTCCCCGGCTATGGTTTCGCTTCGAGAGGAAAGAATCAACGGGAGGAATTCTCAAAAATGATACGCGATTATATTCTCAACCGCCGTCAGATGACCCTCCTGTTTGTTTTACTCGATATCCGGCATAAGCCGCAGAAAATCGATGTGGAATTTTTGAGATGGATAGGAGAGAATGGAGTGCCCTTCGCAATCGTGTTTACAAAAGCCGATAAGGTTGGGCCCGTAGCGGCTCAAACCAAGATGGAAGAATATAAAGCCTTCTTGTCTAATGATTGGGAAGAGTTGCCCCCTATTTTCCTGACCTCTTCAGAAGATAAAAGAGGAAAGGAAGATCTCCTGCAATATATTGAGAATATCAACAAGAGTCTTGCAGAGGAATGTGATACGCCTGATTCACCCCAATCTCAATCTTAAATTTAAGAACATGACATTAGCCTTTGCATCCGACCATGCCGGATATCGCATGAAAGAATTTATCAAGGGTTACCTTGAGTCTCAAGGATATGAAATCCGAGATTATGGCACTTTTTCTGAAGAATCTTGTGATTATCCTGATTTCGCCCATCCGGCTGCAGCCGCTGTAGAAAAAGGGGAGTGTAAGCTCGGAATTGGAGTATGTGGTTCAGGCAATGGGATGCAGATCACACTTAACAAGCACCAAGGGATCCGCGCTGCTTTATGTTGGCTTCCAGAACTCGGAGCTTTGGCCCGGCAACACAACGATGCTAATTTTCTGGTTTTGCCAGCAAGGTTTATTTCATTGGAAGAAGCTGCCAAAATTGTAGATGCTTTTATGGAAGCAAGGTTTGAAGGAGGACGCCACCAAAAAAGAGTAGACAAAATTCCTTTGATTATCCCCGTTGAAGGTGAGATTCTCTGAATCGGAGATAGGGATCATAAAACGGGAATTTTTTATGGAATTTGAAATAATTTTAGATAAACTGAGGTTTTACGCTTTCCATGGAGTTTTCGAAGAGGAGCGGCGTGTAGGCAATGAGTTTATTGTTAATCTTTCAGTAAAGGTGGCATGTGGACAGGAAGTACGAGCTGACAGCCTTGAGGCAACTGTATCATATGCCGAGCTTTTTGAAATAGTTAAAGAGGAAATTAATAAACCCAGAAATCTTCTTGAGAAGGTGGCCCTTGAGATTGCTGATCGCATAAGAGAAAAATTCTGCGAACAAATTATTTCGGGAAGGATAGAAATCCGGAAAGTTCATCCCCCCATCCCCGGAATGTTGGGAGAAGCAGGAGTGGCTCTAAATTTTTAGGATAATACGGTAAAATATTGTAGAATCATGGATACTCCATGATCCGACCAAACGAATTTTTGAATATTTTGACCGTATGCTCATCAATTTTGGATTTTTTTAAGATTATTTTTTGCTATCCCGAAAAAACTTCGTAACTTTGCAGACGCAAAAGGGAAGCGACTGCACAAGATGGAGAAGCTCCCGCAACAAAAAATGGTTCCTTAGCTCAACTGAATAGAGCATCTGACTACGGATCAGAAGGTT
>JAFLTU010000037.1 GCA_022509125.1 Muribaculaceae bacterium
CAGCGATTGGACCCTCCGGAATCTTGGAAGCTTCCGGACTCATTACTCTCACTTTTTCTTGTGTTGCCATATCGCTAAAAGAATTATTGGTTGGTTGTGTCTTCATACCCCTCGTTGTTGAAATCTTCAGGAGCGGCGAAGGCTTCCTCAAATTCGATTTGTTCTTCAAAGACAGGGGGTTGAGGAGTGAGGATCTGACTTTCACTCTCGGGCTCTACGCCGTTAAGATAATCGAGAAGAGCCTTGGTGTGTTCCAGGTTTTTCTTACCCTGGATCTGGCGGTCGAGAGCCTTAAGGAATTGTTCTTTCTGCTGGGGAGTAGGCAGGGTAGCGAGCTGCATCTTCACTCTTGGGTCTTCGAGGCTTTCGGGGAGCTGCTGGAGAGCTTCATGGAAATTCTCCACGAGGAGGCCGAAATCGTCATAGCTAAGGGCCCCTACGCTTGGGATTCCGAGCTGAGCTGCATCCGGTCCGAAATCTTTTTCAAACATTGGGACGAGCATGTCTTTATATTGCTCGCGGAGCACCGGATCTTTCTTGAAATATCCTTCATGAGCCTTAACAGTGAAAACGATTCCTTCAGCCATAAAGACGAGGAAGATGAATGTGCTCCATCCGAGGGCCAGCTTTTTGAACCGAGCGATCCAAACTGTGTTGTCCCAACCCACAGACTGGAACATTGACCAGATACCATGGTTAAGGTGAAGCCAAAGAGCAGCGAATCCAATGCCATAGACAATGAGGGTCCAATTTGTCTGGAAAGCCTCCTGGAGGAATAGAGTTCCTGCAGCCGGGGGCAAAACGTCGTGGACTCCGCGGATTTCTTGGAGCTGCATTTTAGCCCAGAATTGGATTAAGTGGACCACCAGGAAGCCGAGCACGACTATACCGAGCACAAGCATGTTCTTGGAAGTCCATTCAACGGTTTTCGGTTTTTTGCTTATAGCATATCCCACCGGGCCTCTAGCCTTACGGTTTTGCAAGGTGAGCCAGCAGGCATACACTATGTGCAGGACTATGAACAATGCCAAAAACACTGAAGCTACCAGAGCATACCAGTTAGCGCCCAAGAATTCGCAAAGCGTATTGTAAGCGGCCGGCCAGCAGATAGCAATAGCGTTCATACAGCAGTGGAAGGTGACGAAAAGCACGAGCACGGCACCGGAAACGGCCATGACCACCTTACGTCCTACGGTTGAACATGTTAACCACATAGCGATGTTTTGTTAGTTTAGTTATAAATGTTGCGTTATTCGTTAATCGAAGTGTGTTTTTCTATGGATATAAAAGCGCAATTGGCCTTAAAATGCAAAAATAATGAAAAAACGGTTTATTATTATTTAAAAGCCGATTTTATTGTGGAAATTATTTTTTCAAGTTCTTTTTGGCCCACCCAAGGGCTCGCAGGGAGGCAGAGACCCGAGTTGAAAAGGTCTTCGGAAACTCCATTAAGATAGGCCGGGCAATCCTTGAAGAAGGGCTGCAGATGCATGGGTTTCCAAACGTGGCGAGTCTCGATATTCTCCTTTTCAAGAATGCGCCTCATAGCTTCAGGTTTTCCGCCGGCTTCCTCTCCGGAGATATGAGCCTCCGGGGAGAAAGTGATTGTGGGAAGCCAGAAATTGCTGTCGAATTCGGGCCCCGGGTTTTCATGGAGAATGATGCCTTCGAAATCCTTGAATGCCTCCCGATATTGCGCCTGCACCCATCGATGATGGTCGATATGCTCTTGCGCCACCATCATCTGGCCTCGGCCGATTCCGGCGCAAATGTTGCTCATGCGGTAATTATAGCCGATTCTCTCATGCTGATACCAGGGGGTTGCTTCCCTTGATTGGGTGGCATAGTTCATGACCCGACGGAACGCCTCATCATCGGGGCAGACAAGGGCTCCTCCCCCTGAAGTCGTTATCATCTTATTGCCGTTGAACGAGAGAACGCCGTATTCCCCGAAATTCCCGCATTTCTCCTCTTGATATTCGCTGCCGAAAGCTTCCGCGGCATCTTCCAAAACCGGAATCCCCCATTTCCGGGCCACTTCCTCGATTTCCCTCATCTTGGCAGGCATCCCGTAAAGGTCGACGAACACAATTGCCTTGGGCAACCTTCCTGTCTTATCCTTTCTGTCCTTAATCGCATAGTCAAGGAGCTGCGGATCTATATTCCATGTCTCAGGTTCTGAATCTACAAAAACGGGAGTGGCTCCCTGATATTTCACCGGATTTGCCGATGCGCTGAAAGTTAGGCTCTGCACCATCACCTCGTCGCCTCTTTCCACTCCGAGCATAACGAGGCCCAGATGGATTGCTGCGGTGCCTGAGGCTAAAGCGCAGACTCGTTTACGGCTTCCCTCGGGCAGTAGAAATGTTTCAAGGTCTTTTTCAAACCCGTCTACATTAGGACCCAGAGGCACCACCCAGTTATCCCTGAATGCCGCCTCTATAAAGTCTTTCTCTTTGCCCCCCATCTTGCAGAGGCTTAAAAGAATCCGATCTCCCATCGGTTGGTTTCGGCTTATGTCAGAATTTTTTTTCTAAAGGTTATTCCTCTTCCTCCTTCATATTGTGGAAGACGTTTTGCACGTCTTCATCCTCTTCGAATTTTTCGAGGAGCTTTTCGATAGCCTCCCGTTGTTCGGGTGTCACCTCCTTATAGTCATTGGGGATACGTTCAAATTCGGCGGAGATAATTTCAAGACCGGAGTCTTCGAGGAATTTTTGTAGATTTGAGAATTGGTCGAAAGCGCCGTAGATCACCCATTCCTCTTCATCGGGTTCGAATTCACCTTCGAAATCCATGAGGTTGAGTTCGAGTTCTTCTTGATCTGCGGTTTCATTGGGTTTCACGTGGAAGACGCTCTTATGGTCGAATAGGAAAGAGAGGGAGCCTGAAGTGCCAAGCGAGCCGCCATGCTTGTTGAAATAGCTACGCACGTTGGCCACTGTGCGTTGATTGTTGTCGGTGGCCGTTTCCACCACAATGGCGATACCGTGGGGACCATATCCTTCATAAACTATTTCCTTGTAGTCTCCGGCATCTTTTTCGGTAGCCTTTTTGATGGCTCTTTCCACAGTGTCTTTAGGCATGTTGGCAGCCTTGGCATTTTGCATGAGCACTCTGAGGCGTGGATTCATATCGGGATCGGCTCCTCCTGCTTTTGCAGCCATAGTGATTTCCTTACCGATACGAGTGAAGGTGCGGCTCATGTTGCCCCACCTTTTCAATTTCCTTGCTTTGCGATATTCAAACGCTCTTCCCATATATGTAATGTTTATTTTATCTTGTGAAATATATTTATTGATTCCTTTTTAATGGCCCAATTAAAGGACTTTCATGTTTTTCTTCCGAGGGGTTATTTTTTCATAGTGAAATGTCGGGAGGCCAGTCGGTATCCGTCGGCAAATACCTCCACTGTGTAGTCTCCCGGGGTCAGAGTGGCGTTGACGTCCCAATAGACGCTTACGCTTAATTCCTCATTTGCATATTCCATCTGGCGTTTTGCCGTGGCTGCGATCGAGGCCCCGTCCATTTCAAAATTCTCTCCCCCTCCGAGAAGGACCCCCTCGGGAGTAAGAATCCGGATGAAGAAATCTTTCATACCGGCGCTAGCTGTATTGTTAGGGCTCACTATGAAGCTGACTCCGAGTTGCTTGGCTTTGGTGATGTTTTTCTCAACCTTGCCTTTCTTGTTATAGGCTTGAAAAGAAAGTCCGGTGATATTCAGTTTTTTTGCCAGCTTCACAGTCTGCGTCAACTCCCGGTTTTGTGTAGTGGCCTGAGTCACCTGTGAAGTCAGTTTTTCGTTCTTCTCATTCACCTGGGCAATCTCTTGACGCAATCCCTCGTTTTCCTCGCCGAGCCTTCTGATTTCCTCCAGATAATGCTTGACAATGCCCTTGAGAGTTGCGATTTCCCCTTCAAGTTCTTTTATACGCTTGCGGTTGGCCGCATTGTTTTTCTTCTGTTCGTCGAGTTCGGCCAGAAGCCCTTCCACCTTGAGGCGAGCCTCGTTATATTGCTGGATCAGAGAGTCGTTTTTAAGATAGATCTGCTGGTCTTCATATTGGGAGAAATCCGCATTCAGCTGATTGAACTCATTGGTGAGAGCCAGACGGTCGTTGGCCAGGCGAAGGCTTTCCATCTCGGCCCGAGCTTCGTTCACCTGTTCTGTGCGTTGGGCGTTGTTGACAATTAGGATGATTACCAATGCGATGAGACACAACACCGCACCTCCGCCTCCAAATATTATGATTTTCTGCGTCTTGTTCATAATTATGCAAAATTAAGTCAAATCGCCCCTATTCTCCAAACTTGAATTCTACCCCCTTCCCCAAAATTTATTAAAATGGCGAGGGGCTAATCCTTGGCCACGAGATTTTCATAGGCATTAAATTTTTTCAGAACAGAGGGCCTGACCACCCATCTTTGCACACAATATGCCACAACCATATATGCTCCTGAGAGAATCCAGAGATTGATATAGCAATTTCTAACCTGAGCAAGACTGGCTCCATTGGTATTCATCTTTATAAATCCTTCGATGCCCCAGGTGGCCGGAATGCAGTCGCTTATAGCTTTCCAGAAACCGGCCATGGCATATCTGGGCCAGGTCAGGCCCGATAGGAACAGAAATACCACTGAAGTGACAACCCAGAGGAGAAACACTGATTCTCGTTCCCAGACTATTCCTTGCAAGCACCACCCGAGGCCCACGCATGCCAAAACCATCGGCAAAAGAAACATTAAAATTTCAAAGAGGTTGCCTGCCATGGGGAAGGAAAACATCAGCGGAACGTAGTGAACCAAATAGATTATGGGGACCAAGAGGATAGTGATATAGCAAAGCATTTGACCAAACATAGTCATCAATACGCTCGGCATCTCGTTGAATGAATTGTAGCCTATAAGGCCCGGACGCTCCCTTTTGGCTCCTCCTGCCATCCCCGAGGCAAGGATAATGCACTGGTGGAGGATCAAAATCAAGACTCCCGGCATGATAAAGGAATCGAATCCACCCTCGATATTCCCCATTGTGATGTTTTTGATGGGCATAAGGTCACCGTCGATGATAGTTTCGGCCAAGGGGGCAATCAGGTCGATTTTTTCAGAAAGAATTTGCGCTCCCATAGCCTGGGCAACGTTTGTAGAGGCCACGAGAAGAGCCCTGTAGCGAAGCAGAAGACTCATCTCGCAATAAAGCACGGCCTCCCCCTGCTCATTGTTTTTTATTTTCTTTCCGAAACCCTCCGGGATTTCCAGGATGGCATAGCAATCGTGGGTATTGACAGCTCTTCGAGCCTCGGGCAAGTCGGCGGCATATCCCTTCACCCATGCTTCCTGCGTGGCATCGAAATTTCTGACCAGCTCCCTGCTTATATCGGAGCGGTCGTGGTCTACCACCACCACAGCCACATCTCTGACAAGTTCCGGATTATAAATAAGAGAATAAATCACCGGATAGGCCAAAGGGAGGAAGAGAAAGAATATGATAATGCCCGGATCGTGGATAACGAGCCGAAACTCATGGCAATACACCTTGAAAAGCTGTCGGAGGTAATTCAAATTGCTTTACAGTTTTAGGGGGTTGAGGTGAATCTAATCTCTCTTCACTATTCACTATTCACTTAAGGGGCATATACAGGGCGAGCCATCTCCCTTTTTATTCTCCAAAGAAGAGTGAAGGGAAGGAGCATGAAGACTATATATGCCACAAACCACACTCTCGAATAGTAGATGTCTATACCATTGAGGGCTTGGTCGATATAAATCAGGAAATTATATCTCACAGGGAGAATCCAGCTGAAGATGCTTATGGCTCCATACATGCTTTCCACCGGGAAGGAGAAGGCTGCCACCGAGAAGGCAAGAATGCCTAACAAGGCGCTGACCGAGAGCGAGAGCCTCAGATTGGGGAAAACTCCGAAAAAGAAGAGGGCCCATCCCTGGCAAGCCAGCACAAACATTATCTCTGAGAGAGTGAGCCAAAACCAGGAACCATAGACGGGGTAATGGTTCCAACCGAAGAGCCACGACTCCATGAATATAGCCACTACGATCCATATCAGAGTTTGGGGCAACAATTTGGCAAAGAGAGCCTTCACGATCGAACCATTTGCCATCTGAAGAAGACGGGGGGATGTGCCATATTTGATTTCCTGACCCAGGCTGAAACAGGTGACCAGAAATATCATCAGTTCCAATACACCGGGCAAAAAGGAGTTGCAAAGATAAATTGCATAGTTTAGGCCGGGATTATGGATTCCTCGGGCTTGGATATTTATGGGCAATAGAAGGGGGGTGACTTCCCGAGGAGATGCCCCCACTGATTCCATCACTGTCATTGCCACTCCGGCCTTCGTGTAGAGGGCTGTGGTTTTAAACGTCTTAAAAAGTATGGAGGCGGGAACGAAATAGGTCATGTTGGTGTAGAAAGTTATCACCGGCTTGCGTCCCGAGAGGAGGTCACGTTCAAAATTTTCAGGAATAAGGAAGAACCCGAATATATCTCCCTTCTGCATAAGATGTCGCGCCTGGGTGTAGCTGTCGCAGCTTTCGTGGAGACTCACCATCTGCATCCCGGCGAGGTTTTGGGTCACCTGTCGGGAAAGCTTTGAGCCATCCTTGTCGATCATAGCGGCAGGCACCTGCGATGGCAAGCCCTCCTCCATTAGGCTTGTCAGCATCATGAAGCAAAAAAGAGGCAGAATGAAGAAAGCCACCCAATAAATGGGGCGCCTGACAATCTGCAGTAAACTCCTGAGGAATATTGCCTTCATTCTTCTCTTGCCTTTATCCCGGCTTCCCTTTATCTTCCAACAAAATCTTTTTTTATTCCTTTTCCTTTTCAAGGATCACCGACATCCCGGGGCGCAGATTTTCGATTTTTTCCGTTGGCCGGGCTTTCACTTGGAATGTGCGGGCATCATAATCTCCTGTGCTTTTTGTGGCCTGCCAATTGGCGTAAGTTCCCAAGTCCTTTATATAAAACACTTTGGCATCTGCATGGAGGTCGAGCGCCGGGATGTGGATTTTGATGACAGAGCCGTTTGTGATGTCTTTGAGCAGAGTTTCCCTGACGTTGAACACCACCCAATGGTCGTCTTTCTGGAGCGACATGATTGGGGCACCTGTGGCCACGAGTTCCGACACGTTAGGATAAATCTCCGTGATTTCTCCGTCGCAGGGGGCTGTGAGATACTGGTCTTCAAGGAGAGCATAGACCTCGTTGACGCCACCCTTAGCTGCATTCACCATAGCTAAAGCCGCAGCTTTATCTTCGCTTTGAGCTCCGGCCTTTGCAAGGGAATATTGGCTTTCAGCAGCTGCCACTCCGGCTTTGGTTGCCTCATAAGCCGCCTTGGCCTCGTCGCGCTTCTGCTCGCTGACCACTCCCTGGGCAAAGAGAGCTTCCATGCGGTCGTAGGTCTTTTTAGCTATCCCCTCGGCTGCCAAGGCCTGTTGCCAGAGCTCATAGGCGGCATTGATAATTTGACTGCGGGTGCCTGCATCAACCTTGGCATTGGCTGCCTTCGCCACATTCTCCATAGCCTCGGCCTGACCCAGACGAGCATCAACCAACGAGGAATGGATATGAACCAGAGTGTCGCCTTGACCCACTCTCTGACCCTCTTCAACGTAGATTTCCACCACCCTTCCGGGAAGTTTTCCCGAGATTCTTATCTCCGTGGCGTCGGCTTGTCCTTGCACTGTGTCGGGGCCTTGTTTGATCACCAAAAAACCGAAAATGGCCAGACCGGCTAAAATAAGAATCACTACCACTATTGTCAGGATAAGCATCCTGTCTTTTGCTGCTACAGCCTCCTCATTCTGTGTCATAAAAAGAATTCCTTCAATTTTTACTCATAAACGAATCCCAATTTTCAACTCTCCACTTTCAATTTTTTACCACCCTAGCCTTCCGGCCACTTTTTCCAGATAAGTCCTTGCCAGACGAAGGCCGATTTCAGCATCGATTTTTTCCGAATTTGCTCCCAGCCATGCTGTCTGGGCTGCCAAGACATCGCTCGTGGTCAAGACTCCTTCCCTGAAACCTATTTGCGCCTGGCGAAGATTTTCCTCCGCTTTTTTCATATTAAGGCTGGCCATGCGAAATGTCTTGTCGGCCTCGTCGAGACTAAACCGAGCCTGTTTGACCTGCAGATCCACCTTCTCCTCCAAGTCTTCCAGGAGGAGCTGCTGAGCCTTTGTGGTGGATTTTGCTGCCCGGTATTTATTATAATCACCACCCCAGTGCCATATAGGGACCTGGAGCATTGCCCCGACGCTAAATCCGCCGCCGAAACGCTTTTGGAATCCGTCAATCAAATTTGGATTTGAAAAAGTGTAGGCTCCCACCAAAGCAATCTTCGGCAGCATCTCGCTGAGCGAAAGCTTTTCGCGGCTCTTAAGGAGATTGACAGTCTGCCTCACTGCCTCAAGATCAGCGCGTCGACTATAGACTTCATTGATGTCAACGGGGGGAGCAGGCTTGAGGTCTTCGCTGTTTAAGTTTTCATCGGCAAGATCCATGGTTGTCTCCGGCGGCAGTCCACACACTTGGGCAAGGGCCATTCTCGACAAGACGAGCCCGTTGCTCACCTTAGTCAGAGCGATGTTGGCCTCGTTAACTCTCACCTCCACCGAAAGAAGGTCGCTTCTTGTGGCCACACCCTGGTCAAGCATTAGCCTGACGTTATGGCACAGGGAGTCGGTTAGGGCGACGAAGCTTTCCGCAAGCCGTTTTTTCTCCTTGAGCGACACCACAGTCCAATAGGCCTCGTCGACTGTATAGACAATTTCCTGAGTGGCATTGTTTGTCATTGCAGCCGCTATTTTCTCTCCGAATCCGGCAA
Organism: Muribaculaceae bacterium; assembly: GCA_022509125.1. GTDB lineage: Bacteria > Bacteroidota > Bacteroidia > Bacteroidales > Muribaculaceae > Lepagella. The sequence continues at coordinate 8,853 of JAFLTU010000037.1, forward strand.
TTTTGTTGAGAGCCCTGATTTGTCCACCCATGTAAATAGGCTGCGTCAGTGTAAATGCTCCTGCAAAGACGTTGTGGACATCATATGAAAGGGCATCCTTGGGGATCACGGCAATTTCCGAGGGAATATAGCTTCCTGTCGAAGGATTGACCACCGGTTTGCCGTCGGCCCCTGTGACAAGGTTATATTTGTAGGAGCCGGTGGCAGGGTCGAAACTCATTGTAGGCAGCTTTGCATCCTCTTCGAGCAGGTTTATGATATGCTGATTATAGAAATAAGTTCCCGTGAAATCTATTCCTGGAAGATAAGCGGCCTTCGCTGCTGATTTTAGATGGCTCGCCCCCTCAAGATTTGCCTGAGCTATCCGGATGAGCTTGTTGTTGCGCAAAGCCATGTTGCGACAAGAATCCAGGCTCACTTGCGAAAATGCCGCAAAGGGGGACGCAAGAATTAAAATAAAAGTTGAAAGTATCGTCTTTTTCATGATATAGGTTGCCTTTCGGCCATGCAAAATTAGCGAAAAAAGAGTCTTGAAAAATAAAATTGTGTTAAATATGTAGTAGGATGGGTAGTTATTTAGTAATTTTGGGGTAAAATATCCATAGTTTGCAAACAGGGATGGGAAAAATCATAGCCATAGCGAATCAGAAAGGAGGAGTTGGGAAAACCACCACAGCGTTCAATCTTGGAGCCTGTCTGGCGGCCGATGGCAAGAGAGTGCTTCTTGTCGATGCCGACCCCCAAGCCAACGCGACCTCAGGACTGGGTCTCAATCCTGAAGAAGGAGAGGTCTCGGTCTATGAATGTATAGTGGATGGCGCAGACCCACAGAAAGGCATCCGGGATTGCTGCGTGGAGGGATTGAAAGTGCTGGGCTCCAGAATTGACCTCGTGGGTGCGGAAGTTGAACTCATGCAAAAGCCCGACCGAGAGAGGGTACTCTCGAAAATATTGCGACCCCTAAAAGATTCCTATGATTATATCCTGATCGATTGCAGTCCCTCACTGGGAGTGATCACCGTAAACGCCCTGACAGCCGCAGACTCGGTAATAATCCCGGTGCAGGCCGAATATTTCGCCTTGGAGGGTATTTCTCAGTTGCTCAACACTATCCGCATCATCAAGAGCCGGGTTAATCCGGCTTTGGAAATCGAAGGGTTTCTTCTCACTATGTATGATGCGCGCCTTAGGCTCGCAAACCAGATTTTCGAAGAGCTGCGCCAACATTTCGGCGATATGGTCTTCAACACAGTCATCCCCCGAAACATAAAGCTGTCGGAATCCCCGAGCCATGGTCTGCCGGTCATGCTTTACGACCCGGAGAGCCGAGGGGCCATAGCCTACGGCCAATTAAGCCGAGAGTTAATCACCAAAAACCGTAAACCTAGAGGATGAGTCTGAAAAGAAACGCATTAGGAAGGGGACTAGACTCCCTGATCTCAATAGCCGACATACAGACTGCCGGAAGCTCGGCAATCAACGACATAAAAATCGAGGATATAAAACCTAATCCCAATCAGCCCCGCCACACCTTTGACGAGGAAAGTCTATCGGAACTGGCAGCATCTATCCGGGAGTTGGGTGTAGTGCAACCCCTATCAGTCAGAGACATGGGCGACGGCACTTACCAAATAATCGCCGGAGAACGCCGTTGGCGCGCAGCAACCATTGCGGGTCTCGACTCCGTGCCGGCCTATGTCAGAAGGGCCTCCGACTCTGAAATGACGGAGATGGCCCTTATCGAAAATATTCAACGTGAAGACCTTAACGCTATCGAAGTTGCTTTGGCCTTCCGTAATCTTATCGACACCTACAATCTGACTCAAGAGAAGCTTTCAGAACGGCTAGGGAAAAAACGAGCCACAATAGCCAACCATCTTCGTCTCCTGAAGCTCCCGGCGGAAATCCAGCTCGGTCTGCGCGACCATAAGCTCGACATGGGGCATGCCCGGGCCCTTCTGGCTGTAGAAGACCCTAAGCAGCAGCTTAAAATTTATAATCTGATAGTTAAAGAGGGTCTCTCGGTCAGAAAAGTGGAGGAAATTGTGAAAAAAATTGAGAGCGGTGAGGTTCCGGAAAAGCCCCAGCCAAAAAGGGTGCGCGATTTTTCCGAAGTGCAATCAGCAATCTCGCGTTCGCTCGGCAATCCCGTGAAAATAGTGCAAAATGTCGGAGGAAAAGGCTCGGTGACCATTTCGTTTGCAAACGACACCGAGTTGCAACGTTTGATTGATTTTCTTTCTTTTCAACCTCAAAACCAAAACTGATTGTTTAGAGTCCTTCCACATATCATTGCCTTCCTGCTGACGCTTCTTCTGCCGTGCGCCATGCCCCTAAGGGCTCAGGAACCGATGATTGTGCCCGAAGGGGAGCCCCAAGACACCACAGCCTACGTAGACGGGATGGTGCTCCTCAAAACTCCGCTGGAGGCCGAAGAGGATGACGGAGAGCTCACGGTGGTCACTGCCGATGATTACCATCCTTATGGATTGGAAAACAAGAGGGAGTTTAATCCGAGCCCTGAAAGGGCAGTCTGGATGTCTGCTCTTTTTCCCGGTCTCGGACAAATTTACAACCGGAGGTATTGGAAACTACCTATTATTGTGGGTGGATTCATGGGACTGGGCTACGCCACTAACTGGAACAATGGTCAGCTCACTGAATATTCGCAGGCTTATCGTGATCTAATGGACAACGACCCTTCCACCAATTCTTATATGAACTTCTTTCCTCCAAACACCAAGGAGGAAAACCTCAATAAAACCTGGCTCACGAATATCATGAAGAGCCGACGCGATTTCTATCGCCGTAACCGCGACCTTTGCATAATCTGTTGCGTAGGCCTGTATATGCTCTGCATGGTAGATGCATACGTCGACGCTTCTCTCGCTCATTTCGACATTTCTCCCGACCTCTCGATCGACTGGAGTCCCGCTATCGGCATCGACCGACAGGAGGGGAAACTAAATGTCGGGATACAATGGGCCCTTAATTTTTAATTCTATGGTCATGAAGAATATTTTCATTTCGACGCTGGCTCTGCTCTCATTCTCCGGAGCCTTCGCACAAAAGAATGACTCGGGCAATGTGCTCGACCTCAAATATAGCATCACTGACTCTTCAATCGTGTATCCCGAAAGCTTCGAGACCGACACTCAGAAACTTCTGGAAAGCTGGTTTATAAAAAACTACACAGCTACCGATACACGCTATGCCACGGAGAATGATGTCTTTGTGACCGATCAGGAAATCATCGACCGTCTGAGCCGACTCCCGGTGGTCATCGAGATGCCCTACAACCAGATTGTCAGAAGCTATATAAACAAATACACTCGTGAGGAGCGAGCCCAGGTGCCTGCTCTGTTGGGGCTCGGGCTATACTACAATCCCATTTTCGAGCAGGCCTTAGAAGAGCAGGGACTCCCTCTCGAACTCAAATATCTTCCTATGATCGAGTCGAGCCTCGACCCAAATGCAGTGTCGCGACATGGTGCGGCCGGTCTCTGGCAATTCATGCTAGCCACCGCTAAAGGGCTCGGAATGGAGGTTAACAGTCTTGTCGACGAACGCCGTGACCCCTATCTTTCTTCTGAAATGGCAGCAGCCTACCTCAAAGGTCTTTATGACTCTTATGGCGACTGGAGCCTTGCTATCGCAGCTTATAATTGCGGACCCGGCACTCTCAACAAAGCCATACGCAGGGCCGGGGGCGACCCAAAATCCCACGATTTCTGGTCGCTTTACAATTATCTTCCTGAAGAGACGAGAGGATATGTGCCGGCGTTCATTGCTGTCAACTATGTCATGAATTATTATCCCGACCATAATATCTCTCCGGTGCTCCCTACAGCTCCGCTTGTCATGGACACTGTCCATGTAAAGGAGAGAATACATTTCGGCCAAATTTCCCATATACTCGATATTCCGGTGGATGAGCTGCGGATACTTAATCCTCAATATCGGGCCGACATCATTCCCGGCTCAACTGAAACTCCGCGCAATTTGATCCTTCCCTCTCAACAGGTGCACGCTTACATAATGAGCGAGGAGGAAATCAAAAACTGGGAGCCGGAAAAATATAACATCCGAGCCACAGTGGAACCCGGAGATAATGGAGGCGACGCTCTTCAGGCTGTGGAAGACACTGAGATATGGGCCGAACCAATAGCCCCGGGCGAGACATCAGCAAGCCATGGACCGAAACAGACCATTGTCCATAAAGTGAAGGCTGGCGAAACCCTTGCCTCTATCGCGAAGACCTACGATGTCTCAATCGATGAAATAAAACAGACCAACAATCTGAGAAGAAACGCAGTCAGAGTGGGTCAGCAGCTGCGCATAAATTCATCGGCGCCTCAGGCAGCAATGGAGTCGACTGTGGCCACAGTGACCAATAAAAATAAACCCCAGCAGACGGCTCCTCAGAAAAAACCAGCAGAAAAGAAACCGGCTGCCAACCCTTCCACCCATATTGTGAAAAAAGGGGAGACACTTTCGAAAATCGCCTCCACCTATGGGGTGACTGTCGCTGCCATCAAGAGCGCGAACGGAATGACCAACGACAACCTTCGGGCAGGTCAGAAAATCAAGATTCCCGCCAAAAAAGCTGCAGCTCCGGCAAAGAAGGCCACGCCTAAAAAGACCACACCCAAAAAGAAATGACAACCTCTCGTAAGGGGCTGTCATGACTTAATTCCGATATCTTTTAAGAATCCGATATCTTTTAAGAATAGGAAATCCGGGCCTTGCGGGTCACTCTCCAACATCCCCCTTCGAAAATAGCTGTGCCGGCTGTGTCGGTAGTTATCTTTGATGCCCCATCCGGGTCGTCGAGATGGCTTCCTGTGCAGGCATTCTCAAGATATTCCTTTGGGTTTGACAAGGCAAGGCTCCACGCTGCCGGAGAATCGGCCACCCGGAAGGTGCCCGTGTAACCATCGCTTGTGTCGAGTGTAAACACTGAATTCCCTATGTTTAATGTGCGGTCGGCTCTGACAAAGATGCCTTTATTGTTGGCTCTTCCCAGGAATATTGAGCGTATTGCCGGCTTTTTCTCGGGGCTCGGTGACTGAGCTGCGGCCGAGGGTTCTCTCCGAGTCGTCTCTGCCGGATTTCTCTTCAAGGCAGCGAGTTCAGCTGAGATTTTTTCCAGCTTCCCTTTCAATTCTTCATTCTGACGAGAGGCGCTTTCAAGCTTTTTATTCAGCATAGCAATCTCAACATCCTTGTCGGCCAATGCACTCTCAAGATGCTCGATATGTTCGGTGTCTTCCTCGTTTCTCCGTCCCTGGGCGCCATGGTTGCTTCCATTCTTTTTCATCACGTTGGCGGCGTAGACCACCAACGCCACAACAATTGCAACGAGAATTGCCAACACCATTATATAGACCCAGGTATAGTTGTAGGCTTTGGGTTCCGAGAGGTCAGTTCCCTCGATGGGGGCTTCGTCATCAATGGCATTGAGTTCGGCTGAGATCTGGGAGGCCTGATCCATCCCGGTTTCATTTTTGGCTGTGTCGGCCGGAGCAGTATTAGGTTTGCTTCCCGTTGCAGACGTAGTTTGGGCCGGTTGCGTGGCAGGTGTCTCCGGTTTGGGGGCTGCGATCGTCATCTTGTTGATCTGGGAACGGGCCCTTAGGCGTCCTCCACGTCCCTTTTCCAGCAATCCTTTGGTTTGAAATGCAGTAGTAGCCCAGTATTCCACTAGTTTTTCCTTCCCCCAGTCTTTATAGTCTGTCGGAACCGGTATTGCCTTGAAGGCCTTGATATTTTCCTTTTCCTTGGTTTTGAGAGCAGCCTCGAGTTCGGCCATCGTCTTGGGGTTGATGTCGTCGAGATAGCCCGAGCCGTCGTTGGCGTATCTAAGATAGGCCTTTGTGGCTATAGTGCGTGCCTGTTCCATCTCCTCCTTGGTTACGCCATGGCTCACTGCAGGCACACATATCACCAAAGTCAAAATCAAAAATAAATTCCTGAAAATTCTTTTATGCATAAATTTCTATATAACTCAAAACTAAAAATTTTCCACTTAAAATATTTTTTGTCTCAAGTGGGACCCTTATCTCTCATAATTCTTTCCTAAGCCTCGCTACGGGTATGCCCGTGCGGTCGCGATATTTGGCAATAGTGCGGCGAGAGACATCATAGCCTCTGCGCTCCATCTCTGTCTTGATTTTTTCATCGCTCAAAGGTCGGCGTTTATCTTCTGAATCGACGATCTTCTTGATCTCGGCCTCGATTTTACGATTGGTCAAGACATCGGTTTCGCTTTCCCCCTCTCCCTTTTCTTCTCCTTGGGAGGCTTTGCCTCCGGATCCTCCAATGGAATCGCTGAAGAAAAACCTTAAAGGGAAGATTCCCCAAGGTGTGTTGACGTGTTTGTTGGTCGTGGCCCTCGACACGACCGAGAGGTCGTAGCCCGTCTTGGCGCTGATGTCTTTGATCATCATAGGTTTGAGCCTATAGATGTCTTGAGTCAGGAAATAGTCTTTCTGAATCTCGACGATGGCCGTCATGACATTAATCAGCGTTTCCTGGCGTTGTTTAAGAATCCGGATAAAGTCGCGGGCATCGTTATAGCGGTTGAAGATAAATTCATTTCCCTTCTTTGCCCTCTTCTTGGCGTTTGCGTTAAGTTCCGCCACAGCCTCTGAGAATGTCCGGTCGATGGTAAGTTCCGGTATTCGGTTGTTGGTAGATATGGAAATTTCGCCATCCTCCACGCTGACATTCAAGTCGGGCACAATCACATTTGAATTATCCATCGAAGAGGCAAAGGAGGCTCCCGGTTTGGGGTTAAGCGTCCTGATCAGATCGATGGCCTCTTTGACTCTCTCCGGAGAAAGCTTTAGTGCCGAGGCAATCTTGGGAGAATGTTTCATTGTGAAGGCCTCAAACTGATTGTCGATGATGTTGAGGGCATCTTCCCGGGTCTGTGTCTTTGGCTTGTGAAGGAGCTGGAGGCGAAGACATTCGCGCAGGTCGGAGGCTCCCACTCCGTAGGGTTCAAAATCCCGGATTATATCGAGAGCCTTTTGGGCTGTGGGGATGTCAACGTCTATTCCGGGTCCGAAGGCCATGTCGTTGACGATTCCGGCCAGAGGGCGACGAAGATATCCGTTGGTGTCTATGTTGCCGATAATATAACGGGCGGTGGTGCGGGTGAGGTCTGGCATCGTCCGTTCGGAGAGCTGACGCAACAATGCCTCCAAAAGCGATTCCCCTACATCGGGGGGCGAGAAGTCGTAGTTTTGATCGTCTCCCTGGTTGCGTGTTTGGGAAAAACGAATCCGTGGAGCCTCCTCTTCGCCCATCGGCTGGTCTTCATCGATTTCGAGGGCCGGGTTCTCTTCGAGTTCTCGGTCGATGGCCTCCTCCAGTTCGGGCGCAGTATATTCCAGCAACTTGGTGAAACGCAGTTGCTGCATGGAAAGACGCATCACCGTCTTCTGTTCCAAAGATAGATTTTGCCCGGATGCCATCTCTTCTTCCGATTGCGGCCCGGCCTCGATATAAATGGGCCAAGGAGATTAGATTGCGAAATTAATTTAAATAAGCTCAAGGTTGAAAAAATAAAGATAAAAAATTGTGGGAGACGCAAAATTTGTTTAATTTCGCACCTTGTAGAGGAATAGGGCATCCAAGCCCGGGGCCTCTCTATGGCAAACCCATTAACAACAAACCAATCAGAAATGGCATCTAATAAAGACAAACATCAGGACGAGACAGCCATCGACCGCATGAATTCCCATCTCACTGATGCCGGCTCAAGAGTAGCTGAAAACAAAAAGATTATTCTTTGGGCCGTAGGTATAATTCTCGTCGTGGCAGCCTTCGTGTTGAGCTATCTCTTCATCTATAAGAATCCCCATGTGGAAAAAGCCTTCGAGGCCTACAACGGCATCGAGACCCAGAATTTAAATGATTCAACAGCCGCCCAAATGTATATGGACGTGGCCGATCAATATAACGGCGATGCTGCAGGAAAGCTTGCAGCTCTTAGCGCCGGCGAGACTCTCTACAATCAGGGCCGATATGAAGAGGCTGCCCAATATCTAAAGAAATTCTCAAGTGGCGACAGTGTGCTCGAAGCCAACGCTTTGGTTTTGACAGGCGACTGCTATGTTAACCTTGAGAATTACGATGAGGCTATCTCCTATTATCAGAAGGCTATAAGGAAGGCTGAAAACAATCCTCAGATTGTCCCCAGAGTGCTGCTTAAGGAGGCTAACGTCTACGACGCACAGGGAAATTATGGCAAGGCCCTTGAATGTTATCAGGAAATCAAAAACAATTATCCCCAGTTCCAACTCGGCAACGGTATGGACATGGAGGCCTATATCGCACGCGAACTGGCGCGCATGGGCAACCCGGCTCTTTAACCCCCATAAGCATTTCCATAAAATAATAAAACATACTTGCTTATTTTATGAAAAGGGGCGACATCCTTCGGGCTGCCGCCCTTTTCTTCCAAAAAATTGTTCAGGATTATTTTTATGAGGGACTAAGGGCTGCGAGAGCCTTCTCGGCTCTATGTACGGGTCGGCTGAAATGATTGCCGGGCACCCATTCAAACTCCACCTTTATTCCGGAATTTTTAAGCCTTTCCACGATTGCCTCGGTGTTAACTCCCACGCATTGGAAGGCCTTCACATTTGAATGGGGCTCTTCAACGCCTAAAAGGAAATAAGCCTGACCCGTTTTCTGAGGTATGGCTTGTTTTTCAAACCATTCGAGGAATCCTACATACCAGAATGATCCGGAGAGACATGCGATAGAATCAAAAGTGTCATTCAGGAGCCATTGCCATAAAGTGAAGAGGCCGCTTAAAGAAACTCCTATGAGATTACGGGTGAAATTTCCGGAAAGCCCGCAGGTTTTTTCCACTTCCGGAATTATCTCTTCCTGCAATAATTTCAGAAACTCCGGTGCTTTCCCGGCGAAAGGGGGACATCCTTTAGCTTCGCCCGGTTCCGGCCAGGGTGTTAGTGCATCGTTCCATTCTTCGGCCGGCACATAAACCATGGCCACATTCTCCTTGTGGACCTCGGCCATCCTTTCAAGCCATTTCGACTCCAGCTGCTCAAGGGCAGGATAAATCAAATAAGTGATTATGGAACTCCCGGGATATGGGGCCACAACACATTCAAACCCCTTTACTTTAATTTTAGTAGACATCTTCATTCCTGTTTTAATTTCATCATATCGGGAAGATCACGGAATCCCAGAGATTCATAGACAGGGCGACCTGCATCAGTGGTTTCCAGATAAATTTTCTGACATCCCCTCAGCCTTGCCTCCTCCACAAGCCTAGTGACTATGGCATGGGCCACCCCATGTTCCCGGAAAGGAGCCCTGACATATATATTCATAAGATAAGCGCAACGTCCCGAAGGGTTGTCGGGGGAGGGTAATTCTTCAGTAAGGCAAATCGAACCGCATCCGGCTTCATAGCCCTCCACTGATGCTAAAAAAGCCAAATGCGTGTCATCTGCCAGATGACGCAGATAATAAGAATGATTGCGCGCCAAAAGATCTTCAGAAGGAGCCTCTTCGAAGACATTCTCAATCACTTCTCGTCGCCACAGCATAAGAGTGGCGATATCTTCTATTCCCTTAATCTCAATCATTTGTAGTCACCTTCCTTTAAAACTACCGGGAGTTGAGCCATATCCACCTTCCCATGGCTATTGAGAGGGATGGCATGAAGGGCCACATAGAATTCCGGCACCATGAAGTCGGCAAGTTTAGATTTCAACCAGTCTTTGAGGCCCGACAGTGCGAATCCCACCTCAGGGATAATATATGCCACCAGATAATGGAGCCCAGCCTCGTCTTTAAAGGCTCTGACAATGCCGCGGTCGATGTCGGGATATTCATTCAAGACATTTTCCACCTCTTCGGGCTCCACCCTCCGGCCAAGGATCATCACCTGGTCGTCGCGCCTATGAAGAAATATTACATTGCCATCCTCCCTTCTGAACCCCATGTCGCCGCTGCGATAGAAGCGGGTGCCATCGGGCAAGGTAATGAAGTTTGATTGTTCCGGAGGGTTGCCGAGGTAGCCTCTGCCCACACCCTCTCCGAAGATGCATATCTCGCCGAATACTCCATCGCCCACTTCACGCAAATTTTCATCCATTATTTTCACGTCGACACCCTCCACGGGTTTACCCACAGGATAGGTGCCATCCTCAAGGGCCGGGGCATTATCGATACGATAATAATTGGAGCAGACACATGTCTCGGAGGGCCCGTAAGTGTTATAAATCCTAACTCCTTTGTCTCTAAGATAGGAAATATAATTTTCCCTGACAACGTCTCCGCCGCTGACAATGAGCGTCACCGAAGGAGGGAGCAACTCCGGTCGATGGTTGATGTCAGCCACAAGATAAGGGAAGCCGTCGAGAATGGTGACCTTATGGCGCCGGCAAAAATCCATCAGTCCTTCGATGGGGCCGTTATGGATTTCGCCGGAAGGGATCGCCAGGGCCGCTCCGTTGAGAAGGGTGGCAAAAACTTCTTCCACGAAAATATCGAAGGAACAGATTGAATACTGGAGCATCACATCGCCGGGTCCGATTTTCATTTCAGCTTCGAAGGCACGCGCATAGTTGGCCACGGAATGGTTTTCAATCACCACACCCTTCGGTTTGCCTGTGGTGCCTGATGTGTAGAGCACATATGCAATTCCTTCAGGGGTTGATTTGTCAGGAAGGTCTTTGGCTTCCGGATTTAGGCTATCACAGAAGTCGTCATCAATCACAAGAGTCACTCCGGCATTGCGCATCATATAGTTTATGCGGTCGGCAGGAAGGGTCGGTTCGGCAGGCACATAAGCAGCACCCGATTTTAGCACGGCCAGCATTGCTGCGATTTGCATATAACCATGGTGCATCACAATGCCTATAAACTCTCCCGGATTTTCAGAAAGGCTGTCGATCTTGGTCAAGACAGCATTGACAAGGCCGTCGAGTTCGGAGAATGTTAGAGTCCGATCGTCTTGATAGATCGCGACTGAATCGGGAAATTTCTCGGCAATTTCCTTGAATCTGGAATAAATCGTGGCCTTGCTCATATTTAAAGTAATTATGATTGTAACATTATAACAATCTGACACTAAAGGAGGTTTAAAGGAGTCTTAGGGCTCGTCTATAATAAGAACTCAGACTATGCTGCCAGAGCAGGGTTCCGACTTGTTTTGGATTATTTCAAATTTTACATCATAGCCAATAATCGAAATTAATTGATTAATTTTGATAATTCCTCCTTCTTCGAGTAGAGTATAATATCCGGAGGGTAGGTAAAATAACGTTTAAGAAAATTTAAAACAGATCCATTTATGAAAACTGATATACTTCTTTTCTCTGTTCTTCTTTTAGCCGGATGTAGCCAAAATCTTCCTGACAAAGGCCTCAGAATGGTTGTGGGAACATATACAGATAGCGGAAGTCATGGCCTATATTCCTATATCTTTAATGAAGAGACAGCAGACTTTCATTTGCTTGACAGCTGCAAGATCGTCAATCCCTCCTATCTTACCTTTTCATCCGACAATAAATATATTTATTCGGTGAGTGAAACCAATGATGAAAATGCATCCGTGTTTTCTCTTTCCTTTGATTATGAATCCGGGAAATTGGACATCCTAAACAGTCAACCGACGGAAGGGACTGACCCATGCTATATTGCCACCAACGGCAAAGTGGTTGTGACGGCTAATTATGGAGGCTCAATGAGTGTTTTCCCTTTGGGTCCCGACGGAACTATCGCTCCTATTTCCCAGTTGTTTTATGGATCAATCGGAGGGCCTGACTCTATCCGGCAAAATACTCCCCATGTGCATTGTGCCGAATTTTCTGTGGATGGAAGTCAACTTTATGCCACTGATTTCAGTGCCGACCGGCTCCTGGTTTTTAATATAGATGAGGAGGGGGGCAAAGTCGAGCCATTGGTTACCGATAGCCCACATCAGTTGGCTATAGAATTAGATCCCGACAATGGCCCGCGCCATATTGTGTTTGATAAAAATGGGGAGCATGCTTATGTGGTTGGAGAGCTCTCCGGAAAAATTACCGTTCTTGATAAGAAAGGCGAGAATTTCATAGTTTCCCAGATAGTGGATGGAGACCCTTCTAAAGGAAGAGGTTCGGCTGATATACATATCACACCCGATGGCCGTTTTCTCTATGCCAGCAATCGGCTTGTAAACGACGGGATATCAATTTTCAAAATAAATCAAGCCAGTGGAAACTTAGAATCTGTAGGATATCAGAAGACAGGAATTCATCCCCGCAATTTTGCTATAACCCCCAACGGGAAATATCTCTTGTGTGCTTGCAGGGATTCAGACGAAATTCAAATTTTCAAAATCGACTCGCAAACCGGCCTATTATCCGCCACCGGACACAGAATTAACCTACCCCATCCCGTTTGCGTTAAATTTGCTCCCTAAGTCAGTTTTCAAAAGGATGAAGTGGATTACAAATAATGTGAGACAAATCCTCTATATTTGAACCGGTAAAGGAAAAATCCACGCTTTGAGTCAAGGTGGCTATATTTTTAATCATTATTAAATAATAATATGGAAGATAGAGAGACTTATGAAGCTATTTGGGAAGAACTCAAATTGATAGGATATCAGGAGGGTGACGATGTGTTGTATTTCCATTTTATCGAGGCTTGTGATTATTCCAATGTGAATTACTTTGATATAAACATAGAAGAATTTGAAGAAGTCATTGGCGTGACTGTAGGATAAAACTTAATCCATTCGTGGAGGAAACGATAAAAAACATTCACTGCTCTCCGGTGTGGAATGCCCTGATAAATTGTTGAAAACCGAATTTACCTCTGATTCTATTTAATAATCAGATTAAACATGATGAGGAAATATGAAAAAATATGATTTTATATTGAGCAAAGACGGGGATTATCAGAATGTAATTTTGGTTGAGACCATAAGAGCCATCAATAAGGGTCTTACCCCCATTATGTTCAGAAAAGACTGGATGTATGAATGGAGAGATGGTAGCCCTGATGCCGGTGATGTTTGGGATGGAAAAATTTGTATATGTCCCATTAATAAAGATTTTATAGATGCAATAGGAATAAAGTTAAGTGATAATCCTGATTTTGAAAATGTGAGCAAGTTGGAATTTGTATTAAGGGAAACAATTTGGGGCAGACATTTCCTGGGGCTTGATATAGAAAGAAGTGAAGATGTTGATTTGCTCCTGTCAAGTTATGAAAAAGATGAAAACTGCGTGGTGCAGAATCTAAAACCACAAGACATATTCAATGCATTTTGGAACAAGAGTGACGACAAGCCCGAACCGACTGGCGAATTCAAAAAACTATTGAAGAACCAGGAGGAAGAACTTCCATTCTAACTAACTTTGTCCTCTATTATTCGTTCGCTTAGAGTCACACCTATAATCTAAAGCTAAAGCTAACAAGCCGTAAAGGGTTTTAATTGGAGGGATTTTGGAGGGGAATAAGTGAAATCAGAAACTATACAAAATCAGGAGAGATTGACGTTATTATTGAAATTTGTATTAATTTTGTAAGTGTAACCCCAACAGAAAAGTCTATGACTCAAATGACAGTGACATTGGATTTGGAAGATTATGCGAAACCTTCTGAAATCAAAAAAATATTAAAAAATATAAAGGGTGTGATAAAAGTATCAAATCATAATCCCACTACCACTTCTCGTAAACAAATAAACGAAGATAAGGAATGGCTATCCATGGTTGACAAGTTGCAAAACAGTGTTAATCCTTCGGATATTGACTGGGATGATGAACGAACACGATATATTATGGGCAAAAGATGATGAAGAAAGTTTTTGTAGATACAAACTTTATTATTGATCTCGTTGCTCGTCCTGAGTTGTCGCCCGTGGTGAAAGAGGTATTAACAAGGGGAAGAGAACACAAAATTAAATTCTCTCTCTGTTTCCTTTCTTTAGCTAATTACTGCTATATTGACAGGAGACAGTCCAGAGAAAAACTATATGAGAATTTACAAATGTTTTGTAGTGTTTTTGAAGTCATTCCTAACACGCAACAAAACATAATCAATTCAATCTCTCTTAATCCTAAAGATTTCGAGGATGCAATTCAATATACAACGGCCTTAGAAGAGAAGTGTGATTGCATAATAACTCGAAACAAAAAAGATTTTATGGAATTTTCACAGA
>JAFLTU010000038.1 GCA_022509125.1 Muribaculaceae bacterium
CCGGAACCGTGTTGGCCATATCGTCGAATTCCACCGGCTGGATCTCTATCTGAAGATCTATTCTATCCAAGAGCGGCCCCGATATTTTATTCATATATTTATTCACGGCTCCCGGCTGACAAGTGCAATGCTTTTTAGGATGACCGTAATAGCCGCAGGGACACGGATTCATAGATGCCACCAGCATAAAGGAGGCAGGGTAATTCACTGTGTATTTTGCACGAGCAACCGTAATGGTCCTATCCTCTATCGGTTGCCTTAACACCTCCAATACCTGACGTGGAAACTCGGGAAACTCATCAAGAAAGAGCACCCCATTATGCGCTAGGGAAATTTCTCCCGGCATCGGATTTGTGCCGCCTCCAACCATTGCAACGGGCGAGACAGTGTGGTGGGGCGTACGGAAGGGGCGTTTGGTCATCAGCATCGATCCTCGGTTGAGTTTGCCGGCCACTGAATGGATCTTGGTGGTCTCCAATGCCTCCCCTAAACTTAGCGGAGGCAGAATCGTGGGCAAGCGTTTTGCCATCATCGATTTTCCGGCTCCGGGAGGGCCAATCATCAAAAGATTATGTCCTCCTGCACACGCCACCTCGAATGCTCTTTTTACACTCTCCTGACCCTTCACTTCAGAGAAGTCCAGGTCGAATGAAGAAGATTCAGCGGCAAAAATCGCTCTCGTGTCAATCACAGTGGGACGCAATTCCGATTCGTTTTTCAATAATGAGATTGCTTCGGCGAGATTTTTGACCCCATAGACTTCCACTCTATTTACTACGGCAGCCTCCGTGACATTGGCTTCAGGCACCATAAGTTTCTTAAAGCCCATCTCCCGGGCCTTGATAGCCATTGGCAAGACTCCTCTGACCGGGAGCACAGAACCGTCGAGCGATAGTTCTCCCATGATCATATAATCGCTCAAGTTGTCGGCCGGAACAACGTTATGGGCGGTCAAAACGCCTAGCGCCATCGGGAGGTCGAACGAGGCTCCCTCCTTTTTCACATCAGCAGGCGCAAGGTTGATGATGGTGCGACGATGGGGGAACTTCTCCCCGCTATGGATAATGGCGGAGGCGATGCGCTGCTGGCTCTCCTTCACTGCAGTGTCGGGCATACCGACTATAGAGAAGGTCGCACCCTTTTCGCCGTAGGTTTCGATGGTGACCGGGAAGGCATCTATGCCTTGGATGGAGGCGGAGAAAATCTTTGTGAGCATGAGGGATGGAGTCTATGGCAATTTTAGCGGAGGTGAGGTCAGGAATCTTTTGAATTCACGAGAGAGCGATAACTTTTAAGGGCCTCTTCAAGTTGTTGGCCGCGGAATGTCTGTCGACCGTCCTTGTCGAACACGATGAAATAAGGGATAGAGGGCACATTGAATTTCATCACTGTTGGATCTGCCAAAGAGGTGGGCACCCAGAATCGTTTGACCCCCTCGAGGGAATCTTTTCTAATGGCGCTTCTCCATGAGGCCGAATCGGGATCGAGACAAATGTCTGCGATAATTCTGACCGAGTCAGCCAGCTCCTTATTAAGAGCCTTGAGAGAATCGATCATTGCCTTCTTTTCATTATAGCCCGTTTGCCAAAAGAGGAGCAATAGGGGGTTTTTGCCATCGATTGATAGAGTGTCAATGCCCCCTGTGTTAGCTCTCATCACCATATTGACCAAGCGTGCCGGATAAGAAAATGTATTGAAAGTCTGGTCCGCTCGAGCGGTGATCCTGAGCCATTTGTCACTACGTGCTTCTCCCCGCAGGGAGGCCATCAAGTCGGCATACTCTCGTGGTTGCTCGTTGCGATTGAAATAATAGAGCATCAGAATTGTCGATGCAGGATCTTTAGGGTTGGTCTCTACAAAACGGGCCACTGCGGCGTTAATACTGTCTGTGGAGTCGGATAGGAGAGTGGTCAGGTTCTCATGCCTCCATGAGGAAAGAAGAAGATTGAGAGGATCTCCCTCCACATCCCATCCTAACGGATTGTCGTCAGAGCCGGTGATTTCTATTTTGTCGCCTCTCTTTGCATAGACCACCAGCGGCAACTTAGAGTGTCGGGAAGTTATACTTATCAGCGTAGGGAGTTTTGTAGCCCCGTTGAGCAGACACTTTCCTTCTCTCACAGAGGCAGTGGCCTGCACGGTGAGGCCTCCCTGTGTGTCGGTTGCGTAGTAGACCACATTGTAGTTGCCCTCCACGCTCTCGGCTAAATTAAAATTCAGGGAGAACTCCGCCTTTCCGCATCCCAATAAAAAGATGAGGGAAAAGAAAAAAATATAGCGCACAGTTGAGACCATACGCAAAAATAAGGAATTTTTCACTAATTTTGGATGCTCCCTAATAATTAGGGTGATAATAAGAGAAAAAATATGAAATATAATCGCATATTATTGAAACTTTCGGGGGAGTCGCTGATGGGCAGCCAGGGCTATGGCATCGACCCGGAGCGTTTGAATTCTTATGTCAGCCAGATACGCGCCGTTGTTGATAAGGGCATACAGGTGGGGATAGTGATTGGAGGCGGCAATATTTTCCGTGGTCTATCAGGGGCTGCCAAAGGTTTCGACCGTGTGAAGGGAGACCAGATGGGCATGATGGCCACAGTGATTAATTCCCTGGCCCTGAGTTCCGCCTTTGAAGCTATAGGACAGCCCTCCAAAGTTTTCACCGCGATCCCGATGTTCCCCGTGGGTTATCCCTATTCGAAATGGGAAGCAATCCAAGCGATGAAGCAAGGGAGCGTGGCTATTATGAGCTGCGGCACAGGAAGCCCTTATTTCACCACCGACACCGGTTCGGCACTTCGTGCTATCGAAATCGAGGCCGATGTGATGCTAAAAGGCACAAGAGTTGACGGGGTCTACACGGCCGACCCGGAAAAAGACCCCTCGGCTAAAAAATTTGACAAAATCTCCTACGAAGAAGTCATTGCCCGCAACTTGAAGGTGATGGACATAACGGCCACTGCCCTATGTAAGGAAAACAATATGCCTATCTATGTCTTCAACATGGACAAGGAGGGCAACCTTGAAAAAATGGTGGATGGAGAAAATGTCGGAACCTTGATTTATTGAGTGACGAGTTCCAAGTGCCGAGCGCCAAGTGCCAAGTGCCAAGTGCCAAGTGCCAAGGAAGGAGTGACGAGGGGCGAGGGGCGAACAAAAAATGAAAAATAATAACTAAAAAACCTAATAACATGGAAGTGAAAGAATATCTCGACAATGCCCAGGAGAGCATGGAACTTGCAGTGGAATATCTCGACGATGCTCTTGCCCATATCCGGGCCGGGAAAGCCTCTCCCAAACTGTTGGATGCAATTAGAGTGGATTATTACGGTTCGAAAGCTCCAATTTCGAATGTGGCAAACATTTCGGTGCCTGATGCACGCACAATAACAATAACCCCTTGGGAGAAGAGCATGTTTAAGGAAATCGAGAAGGCCATCATCAATTCTGAGCTAGGCATCACTCCCGAAAACAACGGAGAAGTGATCCGTCTTTCCATACCTCCTCTCACGGAGGAACGCCGCAAGCAGCTCGTGAAACAGAGCAAAGCCGAGGCCGAGAATGCCAAGGTGTCAATCAGAAATGCTCGCCGCGACGCCATCGAGGGTCTGAAAAAAGAAATCAAGAAGGGAATGAGCGAAGATGTGGAAAAAGATGGCGAGGCAGAAGTGCAGAAACTCCACGATAAATACATGAAGAAAATCGACGAAGTTTTCGCAGCCAAAGAAAAAGAAATCCTGACTGTGTAAGGAATTTAAGATTTAAGCCACCGGATTTAAGACTTGGTGATTAGAGTCTTTAAAGGATTTCTTTAATCTTTAGATACACCTGCTCGGGGGTGAAGCCGAGTTTCTCTTCGAGCACTTTATAAGGGGCTGAGAATCCGAAGGATTCGAGGCCCTGAATTTTTCCCTCTTCTCCTACAAGGCCCAAAAGATTTACGGGCAAGCCGGCTGTCAGTCCAAACCTCTTCACTCCTTTAGGGATAACCCTGTCTTGATATTCCTTCGGTTGGCTTCGGAAAAGTGATTCCGAAGGCACAGACACCACCTGCACTTTCACGCCTTCCTTCCTCAACATTGAAGCTGCACGGGCTAAAGTGGAAACTTCAGAACCAGTGCCGATCACCACCACATCCGGGTCTTCGTCGGAACCGGCCACGATATATCCCCCTTTTTCCACTCCTGAATAGTCATTACCCTCCGGAAGACTCTCTACATTCTGGCGCGAAAGGATAATCGCCGTAGGGGTGTAGATATTATCCATGGCTAGTTTCCAGGACTCCACCGTTTCATCCACATCTGCCGGACGGAGCACGAGCACCGAAGGCCTCCCGCTATGATTCTTCATCTTTTCCATGAGCCTGATCTGAGCCTCATGTTCCACAGGCTCATGCGTAGGGCCATCTTCGCCCACTCGGAAAGAATCGTGGCTCCAGACAAATTTTACGGGGAGTTCCATCAGTGCCGCCATGCGTATGGCCGGTTTCATATAATCGGAAAATACAAAGAAGGTGGCACACGCCGTGATGAGTCCCCCATGCAAGGTCATCCCTATGCAAAGGCAAGCCATCGTAAGTTCCGAGACGCCGGCCTGCAGGAATGCACCCTTGAAATCATTTTTACGAAGGGTGGTGGTGTTCTTGAGAAATGATCCCGTTTTGTCGGAATCGGCGAGGTCGGCTGAGCTGCAAACCATGTTAGGCACCTGGAGGGCCAGTTGGGAAAGCACAGCGCCCGAGGCATTGCGTGTCGGTTCGTCGCGTTTCACCTCTATGCGGCTCCAGTCTATTTCCGGAGCTTTTTTCTCAAACCATCTGTCGAGTTCTCCGGCTTTCTGTGGATTTCTTTGAGCCCACTCTTTCTCTTCTTTGCGTCTTTGGGCCACTATTTCCTCCAATGCCTCCTTGCGAGCCTTATAAAGCTCTTTTACCTCTTCGAAAATCACGAATGGAGCGTCGGGATCGCCTCCGAGGTTCACCACTGTGTTGCGATATGCCCCCTCTCCCAGAGGGGCTCCGTGGGTCTTTGTGGAGCGTTCATAGGAAGAATTGTCGGCCTTGCGGGCCCCTTTTCCCATGATGGTATGGCCGATTATGAGGCTCGGCCTCTCCTTTTCGGAAATCGCCTCATTTAGCGCCAGACGGATCTGGTCTACATCGTTTCCGTCAATTTCCGAAACATTCCATCCCCAAGCACGATATTTCATTGCAGTGTCTTCCGACGACACCTCCTTAGTCTCCGTGGATAGCTGGATGTCATTGGCATCATAAAACATTATCAGATTCCCCAGACCGAGATGGCCTGCCATCTGTCCAGCCCCCTGGGATATCTCTTCCTGGATTCCTCCATCTGAAATATAGGCATAAATTTTTTCCTTTCCGAAGCCGGGATTCCCGGAATGAGCCTCAAGAAATTTGGCTGCTATTGCGGCTCCCACTGCATAAGCATGCCCCTGCCCCAAGGGTCCTGAGGTGTTTTCAATTCCGCGGGCCACGTCAAGTTCCGGATGGCCCGGAGTGACACTCCCCCATTGGCGGAATTCCTTAAGCTCCTCCAGGCTGTATTTACCCGTCATGGCCAGCTGGGAATAAAGCATCGGCGACATGTGGCCCGGGTCGAGGAAAAACCGGTCGCGACATTTCCAAAAAGGATCGGCAGGATCATAAATGAGATATTCGCTGAAAAGCACATTGATAAAATCGGCACCCCCCATTGCCCCTCCGGGATGGCCCGATTTGGCTTTCTCTACCATAGCAGCCGTCAGTATTCTGATATTGTCGGCCGCGCGGCCCATTATGCCCTTGTCGTTCATGGTTTCCTCTGTATTATGTGTTATGCAAATATAACTCTAAATTTTTTATGTTTCAAAATCAAATCCGACTCTTAAAGAAATATTATTTATCAGTCATTGGGATGTAGGTAAATAAATTTATGGCCCTTGGTGGAGGTTCCTGAATCGGGGAGTTCGGTTAAGATCGGATGAGGGGAGGTTCTGATCCATCTCATCAGGGTGTCGGTCCATGCGTCGGCCCCTCTCCGAGTGGGATGCACATGGTCGGGGCCTCGTTGGATTTCCACATCGGTGCCGATCCTGAAAAGGGTTCCTGCCGGCAATATCGACTGCAACATCTCGTAGACACCCTTGTCTTCTTTCCATAAAGGAGGACCCACCCAAATGAAAGGGATGTCTCCCACCTGGTCTATGATTTTTTTTACATCGGGAATGCGGCGATCGAAATGTCGCAACTCCATTTCATTGGAACCCAATGAGATGATTACGAAATCGGGGTTAGTCTGGTCGATATAGGTTTGGATTTTTCCCGAGTTGCTCCATCCGGGAATCGAGGATGATTCCCAAGTGACTCCCGTCACTTTATAATGGTTTTTAGTGCCATATTTCGAAATGCTCATGGCCAGATTGTGGGTCATAGAGTCTCCGAAAATCAGTATGTTGTGGACTGTGGTGTCAGGCTCTACCACAATGGGCTCCTGAGCCTTGAGAGTGTCGGCGAGAAGAGTATCCGGTCTTTGTGCCATCCCTTCTTCTTTGGCCAGCAGAGTTTCTGGAAATCGGGCCTTCGTCAAGTTGTAGCCACCAATATTAATATCATCCTTAATGAAAGACACTCCCACAAAAATCGCAAGAGCAGCCATCAGAAGCAACCATAACGACAGAAGAGGAGGGATGCGGCCTTTCATCAGAATTGGAAATATATGAAGGGTTGAACCTCGGCGAGCATAAACTCAACGACGAGTTGCACGGCCAAAATAAAGACCACGAGTTTCACAATCCAGGGAGCGCGTGAATATCTAACCTGTAGAGAGTCGGCCCAACGTTGAGGCACGAAATGCATCACTACTAAACACCCCATCATCAGACACCACACACTCCGAGCCTCAAAAAACTGAGGGAATTGCCACCATTGAAAATCCGTGAATATATTCCGGATTATTAAAATGGAGTCGCTGAAATCCTTGGCCCGGAAAAAGACCCAAAGGAAGGAGACGTAAAGAAACGTAAGCAGCCAGGAAAAAAAAATTGTGAAGGCATTGTCGGGAATCCTCACCAAAATTGGTCGGCAGGCTTTATGGATAGCGAGCCCTACTCCATGCATAGCGCCCCAGAAAACAAATTTCCAGGCAGCCCCGTGCCAAAGGCCTCCTATGAGCATCGTCAGAAAATTATTGAGATAGGTGCGGAGCGTTCCCTTCCGGTTTCCTCCAAGAGGTATGTAGAGATAATCACGTAGCCAGGAAGACAGCGATATATGCCATCGGCGCCAGAATTCTGTCAAGTTACGGCTCTGATAGGGGGAGTCGAAATTTGTGCCAAGCCGGAAACCCATGATAAGAGCCAATCCTATGGCCATGTCTGAATATCCCGAGAAATCGCAATAGATCTGCATAGTGTATCCCACCACCCCCATCAGGGCCTGCACTCCCGTATAAAGCAAGGGGTCGTTGAAGATAAGGTCGTTGTATTGAGCGATATAGTCGGCTATGACCGCTTTCTTCAATATCCCTACGATTATGAGCCAGAGCCCTCCCCAGATCATCGAGCTATCGGCAGACAGGTTCTTCCTGATTTGAGGTAGAAAATAATCGGCCCTCACGATGGGGCCAGCCACGAGAGCCGGGAAAAAAGAGAGGAAAAAGAGATAATCAAACCAACTTCTTGTTGGAGTTATCTTGCGCCGGTAAACGTCGACTACGTAGCTGATGGATTGGAATGTGTAGAAAGAGATGCCCACAGGGAGGATGATATCCAATGGTTGGAAATTGCCCTCCACCATCGCGTTCCAATTCCAAAGGAAGAAATTCGCATATTTGAAATAACCAAGGATAGAGAGGGATATGCAGATTGAGAGCCACATCAAAGCGAGTTTCCTCCCCCTTGTCTTGCTTCTGAGTATCGCCCACGACAAAAGCCAATCTGCTAGCGAAGTCGCAATCAGCATCAGAAAAAACCAGCCCGAAGATTTGTAATAGAAAAAAAGAGAGAAGGCTATGACAAAAAGAGTCATCTTGGCCTTACTCTTTTTCAAGAGGATATAGACCGGGAGGAATAGTATAAAAAGAAACCAGAAAAGTCCCGAAGAGAAAAGCATGGGCGTCTTTCCGTCGTAGACGAAAAGACGGCCAATGTTTGCGGCCACTTCGGATGGGACTATATCATGGAAAACCATATTTTCCCGTTGACTCGCTATTTCTGCTCTTCGGTCTGCTCGTTTTCTACCGGCCAAAGGCCTTTGAATTCCAAAATCTGGGGTGCCACCATAGTGGCCAGTCGTTCATATCCTTTTTCGGTGAGATGCACGTTGTCAGGGCGGATAAGTTCCCGATTCTTGAGAAAGCCCATTCCTACTTCCTTATTGTTGTCTACCACGAATGTGGCCGGATGGTCTGCCACAAATGCGATGATTTCATCGGCCACATCACGGTTTTTATAATTGACATGCCATCTTCCCTTCTTGCGTTTCTTGCGTTTTTTGTTGGTAAAGGGAGTGACAAAGACCACCTTCACGTCGGGGAGTTCTTCTGTGAGTGTTGAATAGAATTTCTCCATTTCAGCCCGGAATGCATGGCGACTGAAATTGTTTGCATAAGCTCCGTTAGTGCCCAAATGGACAATTAGTATTTCAGGCCGGAAGGCGAAGATAGAATCATAGTATTCGGGAGTGGAATTGAAACTATAGAAACAGATTCCGTTTTTTGCCCACCATCCGAACTCCATTTGCGGATACTTCTCCCTCAAAATTTCCTCCATTTTGTTGGGATAGACTTTGGCGAAGACGTGGGAATCACCGGTCATAAACACTTTTTGTCCCATTGCCGGCAGGAGGGAGAGTGTTAGAAAAATTAATGGGAGAAATATTTTAAATGCAGATTTAATCATATCCGGAGGAAGTAAATAAAGGAGTTATAGTAACCGAGTTATGAGACAGGAGGCAATATAAATTTTTGCTATAAAAAGATGGGATTGTAAAATCCACCCCAAAATTATATAAAAAATAAAGACGTGAGACTCATATTTGACACATTGCTCCCTTTTTAGTAAATTTGGGGATATGAAAATCGGAGGTATAGACCTTGGGGATCGGCCTGTTTTGCTTGCGCCGATGGAGGATGTGACCGACCCCTCGTTTCGTCTCCTCTGCAAGGAGCAGGGGGCTGCAATGGTCTATACAGAGTTTGTATCTTCAGAGGCTTTGGTCAGGGATATTCCCTCAACCGTGAGAAAGCTTGAGATCAATGATGAAGAGAGGCCGGTGGCCATCCAAATCTATGGTCGCGAACCTGAGGCAATGGTGGAGGCAGCCCGCATTGTTGAGAAGGCAAGGCCCGACATAATCGACATAAATTTTGGATGTCCGGTGAAAAAAGTTGCCGGAAAGGGAGCCGGGGCAGGAATGCTTCGCGATATTACCAAATTGCTTTCCATCACGGAGCAAGTGGTCAAAGCTGTCGATCTTCCGGTGACGGTCAAGACTCGTTTGGGTTGGGATTGTGAACACAAAATAATCCATGAGCTGGGTCTCCGTCTTCAGGATTGTGGCATAAAGGCTCTGACAGTCCATGGTCGCACCCGCTCGCAGATGTATACCGGAACGGCCGATTGGACCCTTATCGGCGAATTGAAGGCCGATCCGAGAATGGAAATTCCGGTGATTGGCAACGGCGACATCACAACTCCCACAGAGGCCGAGGCGGCATTCCGGGATTATGGTGTCGACGCGATTATGGTGGGAAGAGGCGCTATCGGTGCCCCTTGGATATTCGGAGAGATGACGAGCCATTTACACACCGGAGAGTCGATAAAGATACCCTCCCGGGAGAAATTCGCCATGCTGATGCGTCAAATCGAAGAGAGCATCCAAAGCAAGGATGAGCGACGCGGAATTCTGCATATCCGCCGCCATCTTGCCGCCACTCCCCTCCTCAAAGGTCTCCCGGATTTTCGGCCCACCAGAATAAAGCTCTTGCGGGCTGAGACTCTTGAAGAGATAAAGGAGATTTTCGACGAAATTCAGCAACAATATTTTTCGGCATGAAAGGAATGAAGGCATGAAAGCATCGAAACAAACATACGAGAAGGAATATAGGAAACATAGGAAGGAATATATCACAGCCTTTTTACTGACGCTATGTATTAGTCTCTTCACGGGGATGCTTAAGGCCGAAACCTTCAATTTAGAGGTGGGCCAATTTGAAAAACTGAAAATCAACGGCAATCTAACCGTGGTTTATAAAAACTTGCCTGATTCCACAGGCATGGCGCGTTTCTCTGCTCAGGCGGATAGTCCGGAAGAAGTGGTGGAATTCTCTACCAAAGGCGACGGCACACTTAAAATCGAGCCGGCCGACAGCAACTGGGGTGCCACTGATCTCCCAGTGGTGTTTGTCTATTCCGATTTTCTTTCCAATCTGGAAAGTTATTCCGAGAAAAACGTCTGGGTTGCCTCAGTGGCCCCTTGTGCCACATTCAGCGTCAATCAGGTTGGAAACGGCACTATTTCTATAGACAATCTAAAATGCAATAACCTGACGGCAGCCATCTCTACGGGCAACGGCAGTATTTATATCAACGGCAGCTGCCTCAATGCCAATTATCGCATGGTGGGTGCCGGACTTATTTCGGCCGACCAAATGAGGGCCGACAATGTGAAATGCCGCATCCTGGGAACGGGAAGCATCGGTTGCTGGGCATTAGAAAACCTTAATGTCACCGGCCTCGGAGCCACTAAAATATATTACAAAGGAAGCCCGAAAATCAAAAAAACAGGCGGAGGGAAATTATTTGACTTGCCTGAAGAAATGGACGAAGATGCTTATTCGCGGCTCGGGACACCCGTGGCTACATTCACTAACCCTTCCGAAGAAGATACGGAAGATGATGACGACGAAGAATATCAGACCGTGGTCTCGGAAGATGAAGAGGATGAACAGACAGAGGTCTCCGATGAAAATGACGACGACTGACAGTTTGGTTTGATTCTGCCTATGATTGAATTCCGCCGATGACTCGCTCCGCCGATGATTCCACTTTAAAACAAAAGACGGCCGGCACCCTTAAATGGAACACTGTAGACCGGCTCGCATCCCAGGTGCTCTACGGAGTCGTAGGCATTGTCCTGGCTAATGTGATAAGTCAGGAGGATTTTGGTCTCGTTGGGGCTCTTCTTGTTTTTCAAGCATTCGCCATTATTTTTGCCGACAGCGGATTTGGAGCTGCCCTCCTTCGCCAGAAACATTCCTCTGAAGAGGATTATTCCACCGTCTTCTGGTTCAACCTCATTGTGAGTGTCGCAATTTATTTCATCCTTTGGTTTTGCGCCCCCTTGATAGCCGATATCTTTCAAAGAGACCGGCGTCTTATCCCTCTCTCGAAGGTGATGTTTCTGACCTTTGTGCTCAATGCTCTGGCAATCGTGCAGACCAATCGGCTCATGAAACGCATGGACGTAAAGATGATCGCCGTCTCAAACGTGATAGGTCAGGTGGCAGGAGGCGGCCTCGGAATAGGCCTCGCTTTGGGGGGATGGGGAGCATGGGCCTTGGTGTGGCAGTCGGTGTGCCTGGCTGGAGTGAAGACTGGGATACTATGGGCCACGGGAGGGTGGGTGCCGAAGACATGGATGAGAAAAGATTCCTTCCGGCGTATCTGGCGCATCGGGCTGAGCGTTTTTTCATCGTCGATGCTCAATACGCTTTTCTTGACTGTCTATTCCTTCGTCATAGGGGCCTTTTATTCCTTGAAATCCTTGGGTGTCTACACTCAGGCCGACAAATGGAGCAAGATGGGAAGCGCCTCCTTGTCACAGATCTTCACATCCTCGTTCGTTCCTTTGCTTGCCAAGGTGCAAGACTCTCCTGATGATTTCAAGCGCTATATGAGCCGGATCAACCGTTTCACGGCCTTTGTGAGCTTTCCCTTCCTTGCCGGCTTGGCAATTGTGGGGGAGGCTCTTTTCCACACCCTTTTCGGCAATAAATGGGATTCGGCCATTCCCCTATTCCAGATCTTGTGTGTCAGGGGAATTCTGGTTGTGGCTCTGTCCTTGTTTGGCAATTATATGCTTGCTCTTGGATATGGTAAGCGACTCTTCGCAATTGAGCTGATAAAAGATGTGGCAATAGCCGTGGCAATCCTCTCCACTGTATGGTTCCATTCTGTCGAACTGCTAGTGTGGGGTCAGCTTTGGGCCTCTATAGCCACTTTCATAGTGGTGGTATTCATGGTGGTGAAGGCTACCGGCTATTCCCTTTCATCCTTTGCAGGCGATTATTTGCCTTTTGCCGGAGTGACATTGCTCATGTGTGTGGCCTGTTGGCTTTTGGCAAGGTTGCCGCTTCATCCTGTGGTTTCGCTGCTGGTTCAAGTTGCGGGAGGGGCAATCCTTTTTATAGGATTGATGAAGCTGAAAAGAGCCCCGGAACTCACCGAAGCTCTTGATTTCATCTTTAAAAAGAAGTGGCCTGTCAAAGCCTGATAAGAAAATAAATTGTAGGCCTAAAAAGAATGGAATAGTCAGCGTTTGGCTATTCTGTCGGGATGTTGCCTGAGGAATTGTTCCCAGCTTCCGGCCCCTCCTGTTGTTGCCGGTTTCCGGCTCTCGTAATAATGCGTCAGAGCCACGGCCAGAGCGTCGGTCGCATCCAGGAGAGAAGGAAGTTTGGAAGTGTCAAGCCTCAGGATATGAGTCAGCATATTTGCCACTTGCTCCTTTGAGGCACCTCCGTTTCCTGTGACCACCTGCTTCACCTTTAAGGGTGCATATTCCGTAATAGGGATCTGTCGGGCCAAGGCAGCCGCCATTGCTACCCCTTGGGCTCTACCCAATTTTAGCATCGACTGCACATTCTTTCCGTAAAAAGGAGCCTCGATTGCAACCTCGTCGGGGAGATATTGTTCCACGAGGCCCAACACCCTCTCATAGATTCGGGCAAGACGCAAATAGTGGTCGCCAAATTTCTTTAGTTCGATCGCCCCAAGCACAATGGGAGTCAATGTTTTTCCATTGACTCCCAAAATACCGTAGCCCATCACGTTAGTGCCCGGGTCGATACCCATTATAATTCTTTCGTAGTCGAGCTTTTCGTCCATTCAATTGCGTCAGGCTTTATTCCATTGCCATAGCGGTGTTGGGCATATAAGCCGTAACAGAGAGTGGCTTATAGCTCCATGCGAATTTGATAGTGAGTGTGCGGGTCTCAGAATCATAGCAATACCCGTATTGCCTGATGGCCTTCGGCGACTCGAAACGTTCCATCCTTATAGTCTTGTCGGTGAGACTCACTTGCGTGGGATCGTCAACATCCATCACCTCCAGAGTGATTTGACGGGTTGCAGGCATCCCCGGATACTTTCCACCGTTGGTCTGAAGACTCACGGTCACCCCGCTGAATGTTTTCTCTCCCGAGAAATTGATAAGCTGATAGGCGTTGTCTTTAAGCGAAGTGGGCGACATTCGGTTGTCGTCGTAGAGGGTATAAGCCGTGTTGTGGCTGTCGGGATAATAGCGCACAGTCAGGAATGTTGGGTCATATTGGCTCACATTCTCTATCGGCAGGTCGTATTGAGGGATGAAAGAACCTTGCTTAACAAATAGCGGAAGCTCATGAAGCGGAGCGGCGACAGTGTCTTTCATCAATGTGCCCCCTTTATATTTTTTAGAGGCGTCATACCAGCTCACCCAGGTTCCTTCCGGGAACAGCACTTCGCGTTCGCGGGCACCCTGCTGCATCACCGGTGCCACCAAAACATTGTTGCCCCAGAGATATTCATCCTCCTGCCAATAGTATTTATAATTTTTGTTGTCGCCCATAAAATTAAGGGGACGTGCCAAAGGCCAGCCTTTAGTGGCGTTTTCGTAGGCTAAGGTATAGTTGTAGGGTAACCATTTATAGCGCATTTTCACATATTCCTTCAGGATTTCCGAACTTTCCGGATAATGATATGGTTCCGGTTTTAGCTGTGCGTGGGTGCGCATTGTGGGAGTGAAAGCACCCATCTGCACCCATCTCACATAGAGCTCCTCATCAATGGGGTTTTCGGGATCGACAGCAAATCCTCCGAGGTCGGAGCTCATGTAACCAAGACCCGACATTCCTGAACTGAGCATGAGTTTCACTTGAGGTTGGAATCCTTCCCATGAACGTGACACGTCAGTGGTCCAGGGGAAGACACTGTAGTTCTGAAGTCCGGTGGTGCCCCCTCTCATCATTAACAACGGCCGCATCTGCGGGAAATCTTTGCGCAGCCCGTCGTAGATGATTTTCGACCACATATTGCCATATTGGTTATGGAATTGCGTTGCGGTTTCGCCGTTGGCGTGGTAGATGGTCTCCGGGTGAACTTCGGGTTCTCCCAGGTCGCCCCACCATCCGGCAACTCCATCTTCCGTGAGACCTTTAAGGCGGTTCCAGAGCCATTGTTGGGTCTGGGGATTGCTCACATCAAACATGCCTGCCTCGCCAACCCATGTCGTGACGTCGTGTGTTTGTCCGTAAGCATCCTTCACAAGCATCCCCTCTGCTGAAAGCATATTATAGTTGTCGAGGGCTCCGATCTTATTGATATAAGGTTGGGTTATCAGCACAGTGTTGACTCCCTTATCTTTAAGTTCTGCGAGCATCTGCTTATGGTCGGGCCATTGTTCGGGATTCCATTCGAGGCGCCCCATATCAGTCTCCTTACCATACCAGTAGAGATCGAGCACGATACCATCCACTGGATAGCCATTATTTTTCAGAGAGTCAATAGCTCCAAGAGCCTCTTGGCGCGTGCGATAGCCATATTTTGAGGTTATGTAGCCCAAAGCCCAGAAGGGAGGAAGGTCTTGACGGCCCACAAGCTCAGTGAAAAGTTCAGTGGCGTTGGCAAGCGTCTTATGGCCGTTGATGAAATAATAGGATAGAGGACGCGGAGTGGCCGAACTGTAGGTGATGGTATCGCCCAACACGAGCTCGGCTTTGTTGTAGTCGTCGAAGAGAATGGCATAGCCATAGTCTGATACGAAATAAGGGATAGAAATACCCATCTGGGAGATGCGGATATCTCCTTCGGTGTATCCGTAGTTTTGGCGGTTATACATCGTCAGGGTGTCGCCTCGTTGATTGAGGTTTAATTTATGCCCTCTCTCTCCGCCGCCATAGTGGGCCTCGTAGCGCGTACCCACAAAAGTGGCTTTTTTGACAGGCCCTGAGTTGTCCACTCCGTCAAGCTCTTCGAGCATAGCGTGTCCCTCGGCATCGTAGAATGTCACCTTTCCATCCTTAAGCTCAATACGCACGGTGGTTGTCTGCGAGCAAACCAGGAATGCCTTTGCAGTCATGTTGGTGCAGACCCCGACTTTATCGGGATGAAGCTTAGAGACACGGCTCTCCGGAAAGACCGGTTTCTGGCCTTGAGGGAAGGTGGTCACGCGGAATATGTCTCCCGAAAGCGCCTCAATAGCCACTGTCCCCTTTGGAGTGGGCACGGCATAGAAACCGTTTTCAATCACTATTCCCTCTTTGGTGGTGATGGCAAACCCGGTTGCCGCTATCATCGCCCCCGCAAAGGCCATTATCAGTTTTTTCATCTTTTATATCCTTATTTCGAAATTCTATAATTCTTTTATCGAGATTAATCGAGTTTTATCGAGATTCAACCAGATTCATCGAGTTTTATCGAGATTCAACCAGATTTATCGAGCTTTATTGAGATTCATCGAGTTGAATCGGGATGAATCAATAGCTCTACAACTCCAAATCTCCATCAACAATGACGTGCCACGGGAGGCCCGAGAGGGCAAGCTTCTCCAGGAACGGATCGGGGTCAAACTCCTCGACATTGTGGACACCCGGTTTCACCCATTTACCGGTTAGGAACATATATGCTCCTACCATGGCGGGCACTCCGGTAGTGTAGCTGACTGCCTGAGCTCCCGTTTCTTTATAAGCCTCTTCGTGTGAGCAGTTATTGTAGATATAGTAGGTTGATTCTTTCCCTTCCTTGTCAAGCCCGCTGATACGGCAGCCGATTGAGGTTTCCCCCGTGTAGTTTTCTCCAAGACTCCCCGGATCGGGCAAGACGGCTTTCAGGAACTGGATCGGGATTATTTCGCGGCCCTCATACATAACAGGGTCAATTCTTGCCATCCCGATATTTTGGATCACGCGGAGGTGGGTCAGATATTCCTGCCCGAAGGTCATCCAAAAGCGGGCGCGGCGGATGGTGGGATAGTTGGCCACCAAGCTCTCAAGCTCCTCGTGGTAAAGAAGATAAGATTCACGTTCTCCGATGTTAGGATATGTGAGAGGCTGATGGATCTCCAAGTTTTCTGTCTCCACCCATTTCCCGTCTTCCCAATATTTTCCTTTCTGGGTTATCTCGCGGATATTGATCTCAGGATTAAAGTTCGTTGCGAAAGCCTTTCCATGGTTGCCCGCGTTGCAGTCAACGATGTCGAGATATCTCATTTCGGAGAAATGGTGTTTAGCGGCATATGCCACAAAAACGCCTGATACCCCGGGGTCGAAACCGCATCCAAGGATTGCTGTTAAGCCGGCCTTCTCAAATTTTTCGCGGTAGGCCCATTGCCAGCTGTATTCGAAATGGGCCTCGTCCTCCGGTTCATAGTTTGCGGTATCAAGATAATTCACTCCGCATTTGAGGCATGCCTCCATGATTGTGAGGTCTTGATATGGGAGGGCAACGTTTATACAAATATCAGGCTTATGACGATTGAAGAGCTCGCATAGCTGCTCCACATCGTTTGCGTCAACTTGATCTGTGGTGATATTTTTTGCCCCGATCCTTTCAGCGATTTTGTCGCATTTGGATTTTGTGCGGGAGGCCAGAACTATTTCTGTGAAGACGTCAGGATTTTGGGCACATTTGGCGGCCACGACAGTGCCCACGCCGCCGGCCCCGATGATGAGGACTTTTCCCATTTATTTCTTGTATATGTAAAAGATTTATGCAAAAATAATGAAAAAGGCCCTATTCCCCAATAATAGCCAGTCTTTCGATTATGACTCCAATTAATGCAGCGAAAAATAACCCTCTTCTTATTGTATACCCCTGAGGCTATTCGGTGATGATGCGTCGGGCTCCGACGTATCTCTTCAGATAGTAGGGGGCGGTGCTTTTCTGGACTTCGATGCCTCCGCCGATAGCAGCGTGGATGAAATTGAAGGTGTGGTTTTCATTGTCGGCATCAACAACGATTCCCACATGACCCACTCCCCCTTTGCTTCTGGGGCTGGAGAAAAACACGAGGTCGCCGGGCCGCAGGAAGCCATCTTCCACTGCCACCCCATCGGAAAATTGACCTCTCGACGAGGCATCAAGTTGATAGCCGAATTGTCTGTAGACGTAGCCCGTGAAACCGGAACAATCGAAATTAAGCGGTCCTTTTGCTCCGTAACGGTATTTTTTACCTGTGTGGGTTCTTGCTTCGGAAAGAAGATCCTGAATCATTTCCACACTTTCGGGGGAAAGTCCCTCGAATTGGGGGTCCAATCCTTCACGCGCCGAAAGTTCTGCACTGATATAACTTTGAATCGCCCTCTTGTCGATGCTGCTCTTGGCGTTTGCAAGAAGTCGGGAATGCATCTCTTTATGAACTTCCTTCGACGATGGCACTTGAGCTTTGGCTGGCATGAAACTCATCAAAAGGATGGCAAAGAAGAGAATAGCGGCGTGTTTCATTTTGGCTGGAAGCGCAAGCCTCGAAGGGCTTACCGGGCGTATTTGACTGTTTTAGTTCTTATTATAACTTTTGAAGGATCAAGGGGAACTCCCCGTTGGCCTTTCTTGAAGTAAAGTTACATAAATAAAACCACTAAATCATTTATTTTCAACCCTTCCAACTTTAATTAACATTCTTTCACAATATAAATTCTATGAGAACGATTCTTCGGGCTCCTTAGCTTGAGCTTCCTCATGGTGGGCATGTTCCCCCTCGGTTCCGGATTTATGGGTGAGGTAGAGGGCTCCCGCTATCAAGAGAATGCCGATGGCAAGATAGAGGAGGGAAATAGGGGTCCAATGTTCGCTGTCGATTTCGAGCACATGCTTGAAAAAGGAAACAATAAGCACCATCAGAATCACTTTTCCCAAAGATGATTTAAGGTCGTCGACTGAACTGATTTTCAACCATGTGGGTCGACTCTCAGCCGGCTTCAATTCGGGATCGACATTGGCAATGAACAATTCATAGACACCCACTCCGAAAATTATCAACACCAATGCAAAGAGGAAAACGTCGACAGAGGAAACGAGTTGTTCGAAGAGCAGTTCATACCTCTCATAGGGATCGCGGAAAAAGCCCACAAGACCCCTGATGATTAATCCGAATCCCTGGATAAACAATATCAAAGAAGAGAGAATAGCACCAACCACTGATACTATTGCAAAATAGCGGGAATAATACAGGAGGTCTTCGAATTTAGAAATGAGGATACTATTCTTTTTTAGATAGGAGGGGAGGTCGAGATCGATATTTTCGAGTCGCTCCTTTAATTCATCCAGAAGCTCCCGATCATATTCATCTCTCTTCATAATGCGGCTCCTGAGCCAATAACCCTCCTGTTTTGAGATCTGTCCTTTTGGCTCCGTGTGATCGAGCACAAAGTCGGCGATCTTGTCGATAAAGAAACGTTTATATTCGGGGGGAAGATTGGAGCTATATAATTGTTTGATACGAAAAAGCACATCGGCCCGGTCGAAATCCATCTGACTAATATCAGCGTAGATTTCTTCAAGTTCATGCATCAGCTCGGGAGTCACTCCCTTCACTTTTCTTATATCTTTTCTAACTTCGTGGAGATGTCGCATTGATGGGGTTGTTAAATATTATGACCTATTCCGTCTCCAATTACTAATTACCAATTATTAAAAAGGGAGGGGATGCAGCAGGGATTGCCACACCCCCTCGGGGTATAAGGGTTAAGGGTTTTCGTTATTGGAAACGACGGTTGCCTTCGAGACGGGGTTTGCCGTTGTTTTCCTCTTTATTACGCTTGCGGTCGAGATTAAATCTCACGATATGATATGCGATCGGTGCTGCGCAATAGAGCGAGCAGAATGTGCCGACAATCACACCGAAGATCATCGCAAATGTAAAGCTGCGGATAGTGTCGCCTCCAAGGAAGAAGATACACCCGAGCACGAGGAGAGTGGAGAACGAGGTCATGATCGTACGTGTCAACGTCGTGTTGAGCGACTTGTTGAATGTCAGGAACCTGTTTTCTTTGGGATAGACCTTCATCATTTCGCGGATGCGGTCGAAGACCACCACAGTGTCGTTGATCTGGTAACCTATAATCGTGAGCACTGCGGCAATAAACGACTGGTCGATTTCCATTGAGAATGGCAAGAAGCCCCAGCAGATGGAATAGAAACCAACGATTAGGAAGGCAGTGAGGGCCACAGCACAAACGGCACCCACGGAGAATGCGATGTTGTGGAAACGGAGAAGGATGTAAAGGAACATGCAGACCACAGCGATGCCGACAGCCCAATAAGCATCTCTACGCATATCGTCGGCCACCGAGGGACCTACCTTCTGAATAGAAATGATACCATGGTTTTCATCTGCCATGGAGAAAGTATTGTAGTCCATGACATTTCCATTGGCATCCGTGAGTTCGGGAGCCAGCTTGGTATAAAGAAGCCTTGTTACGTCGTTGTCTACGTTGGGGCTATCATCTTTTATCCGATAGTTGGTGGAGATACGCACCTTTGTGGGGTCGTCGATAGTTATCACGCCTACACTGACAGTCGGATCGTTAGCCTCTGCCTGAAGCTCAGCGCTGAGATATTGCTGCAACTCGGTGGTATTGACCGGATGATCGAATTGAACCACATAGTTGCGTCCTCCTGAGAAGTCAATGCCCTGGTTCATTCCTCTGATTGAAAGGGAAGCTACCGACACCACGATAAGGGCAACCCAAACGCTGGCGGATATTCTCCAGTTGCCGATAAAGTTAAACTTGGTGCCCGAGAAAAGGTTGCGGCTTATCTTTGTGTCAAAGGTCATGTTGGCGCAACGTCCATTGGCTGTGATTATCACGAAGGCCAGACGGGTCAGGAATACAGCCGTGAAGAACGAGCAGACAAGGCCAATGATCAAAGTGGTGGCAAAACCCTTGATGGGGCCTGAACCAAAGATAAGAAGGATAATACCTGTGATCACCGAAGTGATGTTGGAGTCGAAGATTGCGGAGAATGCATTGTTATAACCCTCAGAGATGGCCTGGCGCAATTTCTTGCCAAGTTTGAGCTCCTCCTTGGTGCGTTCGAAGATGAGCACGTTGGCATCGACTGCCATACCCAAGGCAAGCACAATACCTGCGATACCCGACAGAGTCAATACTGCCTGGAAGGAGGCGAGAATACCCAAGGTGAAATAAAGGTTAAGGATCAAACCCACGTTGGCCACCAGACCGGGAATCCATCCATAAATCAAGATCATGAAGACCATCAGGATAGCGATAGCCACCACGAATGAAAGGAAACCTTGAGTGACGGCCTCTGCACCGAGGCTCGGGCCGATGACGTTGTTGCTGACTACGTCAACCTTAGCTGTCATTTTACCAGACTTAAGCACGTTGGCAAGGTCATTGGCCTCCTCGAGAGTGAAATTACCCGTGATTTCGGAACGTCCGCCTGTGATTTCGTTGTTTACATTAGGATAAGAATAGACATTATTGTCAAGGACAATGGCGATGGGGCGTCCGATGTTGTTGCGGGTCAAAGTGGCCCAAGCCTGCGCTCCGGCATCGTTCATTGTCATATTGACTGTCTGCCCTTTAAAATTATCATGGTCGGTAGTGGCCGAAGTAATCACATCGCCTTCGAGGGCAGCGTCGCCTTTTAAGGCTATAAGTTTATAGACGGGAGTGGTCAGAGGTTCTCCGTTAGCCTTCATCCTGGGGTTTCCGGCTTCGTCGAAGACCTGTTCGCCAGTGGCCTTCACTTCCCAGACAGCTGAGAAATCGCTTGGCAATTTCTGTTTAGCAAGGGGAGAAGATAGGATACTGTCGACCAGAGGACGGTTTTGGGGAGTCACCACACCGATAACAGGACTAGCGCCATAAAGCTTGTTGGCCTGCAGAAGGGCCATCAGGTTGGTGTGGTTGACGGTGTCTTGCTGCATCCATTGCTGGGAGAAGCTATTGAGATCGTTGGCGATTTCACTATAATTATAGACCTCATAGAATTCAAGGTTAGCAGAACTCTTTAGCAGCTCGGTGACACGTTCCGGCTCTTTTACACCGGGAAGTTCCAAAAGAATCTGACCTGATTTGTCTTGGAGTTTCTGGATATTTGGAGCCACAACGCCAAACTGGTCGATACGCGTGCGGAAGATATTGAAAGCCGCGTCAACCTGGCTGTTCACCTGATTTTCAAGGGCTGATGCCACATCTGCGTTTGAGGAATTGCTTCTTATCTTACCGAGGAATTCGCCTTCACGCTGGAAAAGGCCCGCCATGGTTCCGGGTTGGAATTGCGCTGCAAATCTGGAAATGAAATCCTTGTCGCTGCCTTTTGCACCGGCAGCCTGGGCTGCAGCAATGGCTTCATTGATCTGTTCAAGCTGACGGGGTCCTGCTGCGTACTGACGAAGAATGTCGGGTACGGAGATTTCGAGCACGACGTTCATACCGCCTTTGAGGTCAAGGCCCATTCCTACCTCAAGTTTACGCACTTGGTTGTAGGTGTAGCCTAAATAGACCTTCTCTTTGTCGATTGAGTCGTTGAATTGTTTTAAATGTAATTTGTAGGCGTCGCTTGTGACATCATCGGTGCCTGCCATTGCGATTGCATATTTCTTGGCCTTTTCCTCATAGTGGTGGGTCACCACAGAAAATGAGATATAAAATCCGCTGATCAAGACCAAAAGGATGGCAATCGTGCTGATAAACCCTTTGT